>JALWKK010000098.1 GCA_027081505.1 Flavobacteriaceae bacterium | reverse complement strand
ATGGTACAAATATCAAGTAACAACGCAAGTGTTGTAAAACGATTAATCAAAGAGTAACTACTTTAAGTTAATTTAAACAACCAACCAAAGAGTAAATCCCCTTTCTTTTTTCAACGGAAGGGGATTTATTAAATCTTAACCCGAAAGACTAATGGAATTTTTAAACGAATAGGAACTGCCAAGAAATTTGTGTATTTTGAAAACACCCAAATTTTGGGCATTTCTATTCCGAAAATAATAAGTAGGGTTTTCAGTATTTCCTCCTTTTTCATTGAATTTTCGCATAACTCACTTCGTTTTTATGTGAATAATGCGGGTTAAAGTTCTAATCTATATTGTATAGGAAGTTGCTTAAAACTTTTTCTGTGATAGGGTGAAATACCATATTTTTTGATGGCTTCCCTGTGTTCTTTTGTAGGGTAGCCTTTGTTTTGTTTCCAGTTATACATCGGATATTCTTCGTGTATTTTTAGCATATAAGTATCTCTATATGTTTTTGCCAGTACTGATGCAGCAGCAATATGCAGGTATTTACCATCACCTTTTATAACACACTCAAACGGAATTTTTTTAAAAGGTTTAAAATGATTTCCGTCAATTGCAATAAATTCCGGAGTAGGGGAAAGCTTTTCAATAGATTTGTGCATACCTAAGATGGAAGCATTTAAAATATTAATTTCATCTATCTTTTCAGGCATTATGTGCACCACACCAAACGAAATAGCTTCTTGTTTAATAATAGGAAGAAGTAAATCTCTTTTTTTACCGGTGAGTTGCTTGGAGTCAGTTAGAATTGTATTTTTAAAATCATTAGGTAAAATTACAGCTGCTGCCGTAACAGGTCCAGCCAGACAACCTCTTCCGGCTTCATCGGTTCCGCATTCAACTTTATTAGGATGTATTTTTAAGCAAAGCATATAACACCAAAGGTAAACAAAACTTTATTCAATTTTAGCCTGTTTTTTTATCTCAATTTTTAATTTTTCTTAAAACAATGTTAAACTCTTTTTCAATATTGGGTAAGCAAATACTTGTTATTATCTTGTCAAAAAAATATTAGAATGCAAAAATATTATTTATTTATACTTGTTTTATTCTTCGGAATGGTAGCTTCTTCTCAAGAATATTTTCCTGAAAATTCCGGTGTAAAAGAAAGCAAATCAATTTATACCGCTATTACCAACGCTACTATTTATGTAACACCCGGCGAGATTATAAATAAAGGAACTTTATTGATCAAAGACGGAAAAGTGGTTTCAGTAGGAAAAAATGTAACGCTTCCTGAAAATTCAGTAGTCATAGATGCCACCGGAAAATACATTTATCCTTCTTTTATCGAGTCGTATTCCAATTTTGGAATCGAAAAACCCAAACGAGAAAGTTCAGGAAGACAATCGCCACAATACGATGCTAGCAGAAGCGGTTACTATTGGAACGATCATATAATGCCCGAAAACAAAGCAATTACTTCTTTTAATTACAATACCAAACAAGCCGAAGATTATCGCAAAGCAGGTTTTGGTGTTATTAATACGCACATTCCCGACGGAATTGCAAGAGGAACAGGAGTTTTGGTTTCGCTAATAGACGATGACCAAAATAACAGCAGAATATTAGATGATGCATCCGGACAGTTTTTTTCGTTTTCAAAGAGTGTAAAAAGCAGACAAATGTATCCTACCTCCTTAATGGGCGCAATGGCATTATTGCGACAATTTTTTTACGATGCCCAATGGTACGAAAAAGGACTGTCCAAAACAAAAGACTTATCGATTGAAGCTTATTTAAAAAATAAAAATAAAGTTACTTTTTTTGAAGCCGGTAATAAGTATAACAATTTGCGAGCCGATAAAATAGGCGATTTGTTTAATACCGATTTTGTGCTGGTAGGAGGTGGCGACGAATACGAAAATATAAAAAACATTAAGGCTACCAACACCTCGTATATTATTCCGATAAACTTTCCCGATGCCTACGATGTAACCGACACTTTTGCTACAAAACACCTTACCATTGAAGAAATGCGAGCTTGGAACCAAGCACCCACCAACCCAAAAGTGCTTTCGGAAAACAACATACCTTTTGCGCTAACAACCTATATGCTTAAAAGCCCCGATAAGTTTAAAGCAAAACTGCTAAAAGCAATAAAATACGGATTTGATAAAACAAAAGCATTGGAATCACTCACGACGGTACCTGCCCGGCTATTAGGAAAAAGCGATATTTTAGGAACATTAGAAAAAGGCAAATTGGCAAATTTTTTAATTACTTCCGGCGATATTTTTAATAAAGAAACCATTTTGTTTGAAAACTGGGTACAAGGAGAGAGACATTCATTTAAACCTATGAATCAAAAAGACATTCGTGGGAATTACGAGCTGTCTTTTCAAGGGAAAAAATACAATCTTGAAATAAGCGGAAAACCTTTTCAGCCAAAAGGAAAAATTAAAAAAGACTCAATAGAGTTCCCTACAAAATTTAACTATAAAGACAATTGGATTACCGCAATCTTTACCAATAAAGAGAATAATAAAACCTATCAAGCTAGCGGACTTTTTTCTGAAGGCGATTCTTTTTCCGGAAAAATGATACTCCCAACCGGAGATGAAACATTTTTTACCGCTAAACGTATTTCTTCTTTTAGCGAGAAAGAGGATAAAAACAAAAAAGAAAAAACCACACCGGAAGTACTACCTGTTACGTACCCCAATATTGGTATGGGATATGCGCAACCGCCCGAACAACAAACCGTTTTATTTAAAAATGCAACCGTTTGGACAAGTGAAGACAACGGCATCCTTCAAAACACCGATGTGCTGGTTAAAAACGGAAAAATAGCCAAAATAGGAAAAAATCTTTCTGCTTGGGGAGCTTTGCAAATAGATGCCACCGGAAAATATTTAACTGCCGGAATAATAGATGAACACTCCCACATCGCTGCAGTTTCCATTAACGAAGCCGGACAAAATTCTTCGGCAGAGGTACAAATTTCTGATGTACTTAATCCCGAAGATATTTCGATATACAGAAGCCTTGCCGGTGGTGTAACCTCTGCTCAAATACTACACGGTTCTGCAAATCCGATTGGAGGTCGCTCCGCAATTATTAAATTAAGATGGGGAAGTGATGCAGACGGATTGTTAAACAAGAATGCCAAAAAGTTTATCAAATTTGCTTTGGGCGAAAACGTAAAACAATCCAATTGGGGCGATAATGCCACAACCCGATTTCCGCAAACAAGAATGGGTGTAGAACAGGTTTATGTAAATTACTTTACACGTGCGAAAGAATACCTTAAAAAGAAAAACAGCGGTATGCCGTATCGATACGATGAAGAGATGGAAACGCTGGGAGAAATTCTTCAAAGCAAGCGATTTATTAGTTGTCATTCTTATGTGCAAAGCGAAATAAATATGCTAATGAAAGTCGCAGACCGTTTCGGTTTTAAAGTAAACACTTTTACCCACATTCTGGAAGGATATAAGGTTGCCGATAAAATGAAACAACACGGCGTAGGAGCCTCTACCTTTAGTGATTGGTGGGCATATAAATATGAAGTAAACGACGCCATTCCTTACAATGCTACCATTCTCACCCAAATGGGAGTAACCACTGCTATTAATAGTGATGATGACGAAATGCAAAGACGTCTTAACCAAGAAGCCGCCAAAAGCATAAAATACGGCGGTCTTACCGAGCAACAAGCCTGGAAGTTGGTTACCATTAATCCGGCAAAACTTTTACGAATAGACGAGACTACTGGAAGTATAAAAGAAGGTAAAGATGCCGATTTGGTTTTATGGGACCACAATCCGCTATCGGTGTATGCCAAAGTCGAAAAAACTATGATAGACGGTATAATTTACTTTGATATTGAAAAAGATAAAAACCTAAGAAAAGCCATTAAGAGAGAACGAGCCAAACTCATTAAAATGATGTTGGAGGCGAAGCAAGGTGGTGCAAAAACCCAAAAGCCAACAAAAAAAGAGAAAAAACAATTTACTTGTGAAACAGTAGAATAAAAATGAAAAGAACGATGAGTACTACCATAAAAAACACTTTAGTAGCACTGTTAATTTATTTTCCAATGATAGTGATAGCGCAACAAACTCCGGCTCCAAAACAACAACAGCCTATTACCATAGCGGGAGCAACGGCACATCTGGGAAACGGAAAAATAATAGAAAACAGCTTGGTTATCTTTGAAAACGGAAAAATAACCACAGTTGCAGATGCAACCCTTACTAAACGACCTTACAAAGGTACTGTAATAAAGGCAGACGGAATGCACTTGTACCCCGGATTTATTGCTCCGGTTACAACCTTAGGTTTGGCCGAAATAGATGCAGTAAGAGCAACCAGAGATTTTGCCGAAATAAGCAGTTTAAAACCCAATGTAAGAAGTATTATTGCTTACAATCCCGAAAGCAAAGTGGTAGAAACCATGCGTCCAAATGGTGTCTTGCTGGCTCAAATAACACCTCGTGGCGGTACTATTTCCGGTACGTCTTCCATCGTACAATTGGATGCTTGGAATTGGGAAGATGCCGCTGTGAAAATGGATGATGGCATTCATTTAAATTGGTATAATTCTTACAAAAGAGGACGCTGGTGGGAAGGTGAAAAAGGCTTTAAACCCAATAAAGACTACGATAAAGAAATACAAAGTTTATTAACTTATTTTAACCAAGCAAAAGCCTATGGAAAATCTACTCCCGAAAGTAAAAGTGAAGAATTTGAAGCCATGCAAGGATTGTTTAACGGGTCAAAACGACTTTATGTTTATGCAAATGGAGAAAAAGAAATAACCGACGCAATAATGCAACTTACAAAAACCGGTGTAAAAAAAATAGTAATCGTAGGTGGATACGAAGCAAATAAAGTAACTTCCTTATTAAAAAAACACAACATACCGGTACTACTTCGCAGGGTTTTGAGTTTGCCAAGTCACCAAGACGATGATTACGATTTGCCTTTTAGATTGCCTAAAATTCTTACCGACAAAGGTGTTTTAGTAGGATTTCAAACCATGGGCGGAATGGAACGTATGAACACGCGTAACTTACCTTTTTACGCAGGACAAGCCGTAGCTTACGGAATGAGTAAAGAAGAAGCATTAAAATGTATTACTTCCAACACCGCCAAAATATTAGGAATAAATAACCAATATGGAACCATTGAAGAAGGAAAAAGCGCCACCTTATTTTTATCAAAAGGTGATGCCTTGGATATGAAAGGAAACCTTCCTGTTAAAGCATTTATAGACGGTAGAGATATTTCGTTAGAAACACACCAAACACAACTTTGGAAAAAGTTTTCAAAAAAATATAACATTCCGGTAAACAAGAAATAGAAACATATTAAAATAGGAAATTTACTATCCCATTTTAATTTGTAGAAACAATTCTTCTAAACACAAATACACTACCTTTGTAGAAGTAAAAGTATAAAACTTCAAAAACCTTCCTTTTAATTATGAATAAAGATATAGAAAACCTGGATCCGAAACCCGTATGGAAAAATTTTGCAAAATTAAATGCCGTACCCAGAGGTTCTAAAAAAGAGGCACGTGTTATCGCATTTATGAAAAATTTTGGTAATAAACTCGGTTTAGAAACTTTTGAAGACGAAGTAGGAAATGTAATTATTAAAAAACCGGCAACACCCGGAATGGAAAACCGGAAAACGGTAGTATTGCAATCGCATCTCGATATGGTGCATCAAAAAAATAACGATACCCAATTCGATTTTGATACACAAGGCATTCAAATGTATGTAGATGGTGATTGGGTACGAGCAAAAGGTACTACGCTGGGCGCCGATAACGGAATAGGAGTAGCCGCCATTATGGCAATTTTAGAAAGTACCGATATCCCGCATCCGGCTATCGAAGCACTTTTTACCATAGATGAAGAAACCGGAATGACCGGAGCAATGGGACTAAAAGGAGGTGTTTTGTCGGGTGAAATTTTACTTAATTTAGATACCGAAGAAGACGACGAAATTGGCGTAGGTTGTGCAGGAGGAATAGACGTTACTGCAACCCTGTCTTATAAAGAAGCACCTGTACCGGAAAATAGCGAAACCTTTGAAATACACCTAAAAGGTTTACAAGGTGGGCATAGCGGAATGGATATTCATAAAGGATTGGGTAATGCCAATAAACTCATGAACAGAATCCTTTTTGCAACGTTAAATAATTGCCACATTGTTTCGGTAAACGGAGGAAGTTTAAGAAATGCCATACCTCGTGAAAGTGTTGCTAATGTGGTTGTTGAAGCAAATCAAAAAGAAGAGTTTTATTCCAATTTCAATAAAATAAAAAACGACATTAACGAAGAGTACAAACATTTAGAGCCGGATTTGGTGATGGAAACAGTACCTGCAAACACACAAGCTCAAAAATGTATGAGTAAAGAAAACCAAACCCGATTTATAAAAACAATTTACGGAATTCATAATGGGGTTTATAGAATGAGTCCGGCTATTGAAGATTTGGTCGAAACATCTAATAACGTTGCAAAAGTAACAGTACAAGATGGAAACAGTACCGTAGAATGTTTAACCCGTTCTTCGGTAGAAAGCTCCAAAATGGATATGGCTCACACCCTGCAAAGTGTTTTTGAATTGGGTGGATTTTCGGTAAAATTTTCGGGAAGTTATCCGGGATGGGCACCCAATATGGATAGCCCCATTTTAAAAGTATTAGACGCATTATATCAAAAAATGAACGGAGAAAAACCCAATGTTGCTGCCTGTCACGCAGGATTAGAATGTGGTATTTTGGGGCAGAATTATCCCGAAATGGATATGATTTCGTTTGGACCCACTATTAAAGGAGCACATTCACCCGATGAAAGAGCCAGTATTTCTTCTACCCGAAAATTTTGGAATTATGTATTGGAAATTCTTAAAAATATTCCTGAAAAAGAAACTAATTAGAAATTGGTATACAGATTTTTTAAGTATTCGTTACTTTTACCATTATAAATACCTAAAAATTTGATTTCCAGAAGTACCATAGATGCTGTTTTTGAAACCGCCCGATTAGAAGAGGTGATTGGCGATTTTGTACAGTTAAAAAAATCGGGAAGCAACTTTAAAGGGCTAAGTCCGTTTACCGATGAGCGTACGCCCAGTTTTATGGTATCTCCCGCAAAACAAATTTGGAAAGATTTTTCAAGCGGAAAAGGTGGAAATGTAGTGAGCTTTTTAATGGAACACGAACATTTTACATACCCAGAAGCCATACGTTATCTGGCTCGCAAATACGGAATCGAAATCGAAGAAACCGTACAAACCGACGAGCAAAAACAACAAGCTAACGAGCGAGAGAGTTTGTATTTGGTTAGCGAATATGCAAAAAAATATTTTCATAACACACTACTCAAAACCGAAGAAGGCAAAGCCATTGCATTGTCTTATTTTAAAGAACGTGGTTTTACCTTAGAAACAATAGAAACTTTTGAGCTTGGCTATTCGCCCAATGTTTGGGATGCTTTTACATCACAAGCAATTAAAGATGGGTATAAGTTAGAATATCTTGAAAAAACAGGATTAACCATTGTTAAAGAAGAAAAACAATTCGACAGATTTAAAGGTCGCGTATTGTTTCCTATTTTAAGTATGAGTGGTCGCACCTTGGGATTTGGAGGCAGAATTTTAACCAACGATAAAAATGTCGCAAAATATCTAAACTCTCCCGAAAGTGATATTTACCACAAAAGCAAAGTGCTTTACGGAATTTACCACGCCAAAAAAACCATTACAAAGGAAGATAACTGTTACTTGGTCGAAGGGTACACGGATGTTATTCAGTTTTATCAAAAAGGAATAAAAAACGTGGTTTCTTCATCCGGCACTGCACTTACTCCCGAGCAGATAAGACTGGTAAACAGGTTAACCAAAAACATAACGGTTTTATTTGATGGTGATGCTGCCGGTTTACGAGCTTCTATTAGAGGTATTGATTTAATTTTGGAACAAGGTCTAAACGTGAAAATATGTACCTTTCCCGAAGGCGAAGACCCGGATAGTTATGCCCGAAACCATTCGTTAGAAGAACTCACCCTTTATTTAGAACAAAACAGCAAAGATTTTATAAATTTTAAAGCTTCATTGCTGGCTTCCGAAGCAAAAAACGATCCTATCAAAAAAGCCGAAACCATCAGGGATATGGTGGAGAGTATTGCAAAAATCCCGGATGTTATTAAACGCGAGGTGTATATAAAAGAGTGTTCTCGAATTATGGACATTTCGGAAGAGGTTTTGTTTAACACACTAGCGCAAATACTTCAGAAAGAAAAAAGGGAAGCTTCAAAAAAACATAGTATTCAAAAGGGAAGCATGGAAGTGGTTCCTAAGGAAAAACAAATTACCGAAAAAGTAAATACGCTGTATGAACTGGAGCGAAAAATTATTGAAATTTTATTGCTTTATGGTGAAAAACAAGAAGAGTTTGAAGAGTTATTTTTGGAAACAAATGATGAAAATGAAATAACATTGCAATCGGTTAAACAAAACGCGAAAGTATTTGAAAAAATATTCTTAGACCTGCATGAAGACGAAATAGAATTTACCAATCCCGAATTTCAATTGTTATACCAAGAGATTATAGAACATTATAACCAGCACCAAAACCTTCAGTTAAAAGATTTTATAAGCAATTTGCCTCCCGATAAAACAGAAGCTGTTACGCATATCTTAATGGAAGATGAAAAATACCGTTTAGATGATTGGGAGCGCAAAGAAATTTATGTTAAAGACAAACAACAAAGTGTTGTTCAATTGGTTAGCGAAACTATATTAAACCTTCGCAGGTATTTGATTTCACAAAAAATTGAAGCAATATCTCAAACCATAAAAGAAGAACAGGATGCGACCAAAAAGAAACACTTTTTACAAGAAGTGATGGATTATCTGTCACTAAAAAAATTACTGTCTCAAAAATTAAGTAGAGTGATGTGATTATCCGAATTGAAACATTCTGGATTGATGAATTAAATCTGCTAAATTATCTACCTTAAGTTTTTTTAACAATCTGGTTTTATAGGTGCTAACGGTTTTTTCGTTTATTTCAAGCGCTTTTGCAATATCTTTATTTCGTTTTCCTTTAGAGAGTAAATTTAATACTTCTATTTCTCTTGATGATAGTTTTTTATATCTGCTTAATGCGCTGGTTTCGCCTACATTTCGGTTTGTAAATGTTGATGTTAAATCTTCATTTAAGAAAATACCACCTTTGGTTATTTTTTTTAGGGCTTTTAAAAACACCTTGGTTGATGCAGTTTTGGGAACATATCCGGCGGCTCCACCTTTAATAGCTCGTAGTGCATAGATTTCTTCAGGATGCGTAGAAAAAATTAATACTCTTACATCGGGGAAATACGATTTAATTCCTCGTAGTGCATTAATACCGCTTACTTGCGGCATATCTATTTCCATAATTAACACATCGGGTTTGTATTGATCTAATTTAAGGTAAATTTCGTTACCGTTATAGGCTTTGTCGATAATTTGGTATTGCTCTTTTTTCTTCAACATACATTCGATTCCTTTTAGCGTAACCGGATGATGATCTGCTATAAGAATTTTTACCTTGTCTTTTTTCATAATTTGTTGGCAACTATTTACTTGCAATCAATATTTTATTACAAGTGTGAGGTTATAGTTTATTTTACTGGCAACAAAACTATGAAAAAGGAAATGTTTTTGCAGGAATTTTCGTTCAAATTCAAGAAAATTCGATGTCTCGCAATTATTTCTTAAATTTTTGTGGTATTTTACAAACCGGAATAGGCTTCATTTTGTGTTGGTTAATTCGATTTAACCTACTGTAAATTTCAAAAACGCGTTTTTCTCTTCCAACAAAATTGGTAGCATTTTTCCCGAGTTCTTGTTGTTTCATAGCCCATTCCAACTCGTCATACGATGCCCCAATTTGATCTTCGTCAGTACGATGATCGCCCCAAAGACCATCTGTTGGTGCTGCATTAATAATTTCTTTATTAATATTTAAAAAACGGGCAATTTCGTAAACTTCACTTTTAAGTAAATCGGCTATCGGGCTTAAATCAACACCACCATCGCCATAT
>JALWKK010000097.1 GCA_027081505.1 Flavobacteriaceae bacterium | reverse complement strand
CCTGATATGTCAATAGTACCGGGATCTGGTTTTTGAAAAGCTGTTCTATGATATTGAATTAAAGGACCAAACTCAATAGTTTGAGAATATGAAAAATGACAGATAAGAAAGATTGATATTGGTAAAAATACTTTTTTCATAAAGCATAAATTTAAAAAACATTTATTGATTGCAAATTTTTTGAACCTCATTTCTTGTTCGAAAATTTATGCCAAATTAACATTATTTTTTACGAGGAAAAAATATATTAAACATTAATCACAAAACACTAAATAATTAATGTACCTTTGCGCCTTGAAAAACCTCAGGGTGAGGTAGCGTTAAAAGAAGTAGTATAGGTTATTTATTTGTCGAACACTTCCAAACAACGCACAAATAAATTTATTACATACTATTTTTATGAATGCATTTAAAGCGTTAGGTCTTGAAGAAAATTTCTTAAAGGCAATTGAGGATATGGGTTTTACAACACCCTCTCCCGTACAAGAAAAAACAATCCCGATTTTATTAAACGAAGAAACCGACTTGGTTTCGCTGGCACAAACCGGAACCGGAAAGACAGCCGCATTTGGTTTCCCGATGTTACAAAAAATTAACATCGATAGCAAAACCACGCAAGGTCTTATTTTATCACCCACTCGCGAACTTTGTTTACAAATTACCAACGAACTTAAAAACTACGGCAAGTACTGCAAAGGTCTTAATGTGGTTGCCGTTTACGGCGGCGCCAGTATTACAGACCAAGCCCGTAATATTAAAAAAGGGGCACAAATTATTGTTGCTACTCCCGGAAGGATGAAAGATATGATTGGTAGACGAATGATTGATATTTCAAAAATTGAATATTGCGTACTCGATGAGGCAGACGAGATGCTTAATATGGGATTTTATGAAGACATTACCGAAATTCTATCCCATTCTCCAAAAGACAAAAGCACTTGGCTTTTTAGTGCAACAATGCCTAAAGAAGTAGCTACCATTGCCAAAAAATTTATGCATACACCTGTGGAAATTACCATAGGAGGAAAAAACATAGGAGCATCTACCGTTACACACGAATAC
Organism: Flavobacteriaceae bacterium; assembly: GCA_027081505.1. GTDB lineage: Bacteria > Bacteroidota > Bacteroidia > Flavobacteriales > Flavobacteriaceae > Marifrigoribacter. The sequence continues at coordinate 9,145 of JALWKK010000097.1, read as the reverse complement.
TATTTGGTAAATGCGCGTGATCGATACCAAGCCTTAAAACGATTGGCAGATGCAAATCCGTCTATTTTTTCAGTAGTTTTTTGCCGAACCAAAAGAGATACACAAAAAGTTGCCGAATTACTCATTGAAGATGGGTATAACGCAGCTGCATTACACGGCGACTTAAGTCAAAACCAACGCGATTTGGTGATGAAATCATTTAGAACCCGCCAAATTCAAATGCTCGTAGCAACCGATGTTGCTGCACGAGGAATTGATGTAGAAGACATTACACACGTAATTAATTATCAACTTCCCGACGAGATCGAAACCTATACACACCGTAGCGGAAGAACCGGACGTGCCGGTAAAACAGGAGTTTCTATGGTGATTGTTTCAAAAAGTGAACAACGTAAAATTCACGCAATTGAAAAGAAAATCCAAAAGAAATTTATTAAAAAAGAAATCCCTTCCGGAATGGAAATTTGCGAAGTGCAACTTTTTCATTTGGCAAATAAAATAAAGGATACCGAAATTAATCATGATATAGACCCGTACCTTCCTTCAATAAACGAAGTATTACAAGATTTTTCAAAAGAAGAACTAATCAAAAAAGTATTTTCGGTTGAATTTTCGAGGTTCTATAATTACTATAAAAACGCAAAAGACTTAAACGCTGCCGTTGGAGATACTTCCGAAGGAAGTAAAGATTCTGTAAGATATTTCATCAATATTGGTGGAAGAGATGACTTTGACTGGATGAGCCTAAAAGACTTTCTTCGAGATTTACTGCAATTGGGTAAAGACGACGTCTATAAGGTAGATGTAAAGGATAATTTTTCGTTTTTTAATACCGACACAAAACATCAAGATTTGGTTTTAACCGTTTTTAACGATTTTAAACTGGACGGAAGACGAGTTTCTGTAGAAATTTCTAAAGACACCGGCAGAGGAAAACGTGGCGGTAGAGATAGAGGAAGACGCAGAGGAGATTTTTCAAAGAAAAGCAGAGGAAAATATCAAGGTGATAAACCCGAATTTAAAGGTAAAAGCCGAAGAAAAAATAACAAGCCCACTTCCGGAACCGGAGGCAGAAGAAGACGAAGGAATTAATGTTTGTCATTAGTCATCAGTCTTCAGTATTCAGTCTTCAGTATTCAGTCTTCAGTATTCAGTCTTCTATGTTCATTCTTAAATAAGGGTGTCATTTAGTATATTTTTTTAAACTTTTTTTATCAACATTTTTTTCTTTTATATGAACCCCCGCTACCGCACGATTGTATCGTGTGAGCTTTACTAAATTAGCAATAACTATTTTTTTTATATCTTTATTTTATAAGAAGAAATTATAAGCCTTTAAGGCTTTGGAGTAACAAGGTCATTAAAGAAAAAATAAATTATATTCATCAAAATCCGGTTGAAGCAGGTTTGGTTTTTAAAAGTTATGAATATGTTTATAGTAGTGCGATAGATTATGCAGGCGGAAAAGGTTTGTTAGAAGATATAATTGTTTTTCGTAGTTTTGATTAAGGTTTAAAACTCTAATTATTAATAGGATTAAAATTATTAAAACCACACGAAGGGATTTCCCACAGGGACAAGCTGTGCGGTAGCGGGGAATAATGCGGGACGACAATCTATGGTTTAAATGATTTACACGAAATAGTAAAAATTTTTATCCTATATGTTGACACCACAAATCGTGATATCCAATTAAAAAACTATTTTTACAACCTAAAAACAGACTAAGAATGAGTGATAAAATCAGTATTCCGGACGAAATAATTACAAATAAAATTTATATTATTAGAGAGCAAAAAGTAATGTTAGATAGAGATTTAGCAGAACTTTACGATGTAGAAACGAAACGATTAAAAGAAGCTGTAAGAAGAAATAAAGAGCGTTTTCCGGAAGATTTTATGTTTGAAATGACAAAAGAAGAGTTCCAAAATTGGAGGACGCAATTTGCGACCTCCAAAGAAGATAAGAAAGGATTACGTTACGCTCCCTTCTGCTTTACCGAACAAGGAGTTACAATGTTGTCTTGTATTTTGAATAGCAAAAGAGCCATTGAAGTAAATATTAGAATTATTAGAGTATTTACAAAAATGCGTGAAATGCTAACCGATAATTTAAACCTAAAATTAGAGATTGAAGAAATCAAAAAGAGGTTAACAAGTCATAGTAAAAACATCGAATTAGTCTTTAATTATTTAGATGAATTAATCGAAAAGAAAGACAAGCCAAGAACAAAAATCGGTTACAAGAAATAAATATCCCTCCGCTGGTGTGCGAATCCTTTCGCGTTCCCACTCGCTACCGCACGATTGTATCGTGTGAGCTTTACTAAATTAGCAATAACTAATTTTTTTTGTATCTGAATCCTTTCGAGTACCTATGCTAAATAAATTCATCAACAACAGCTCAATTTCCCGCAGTAGCAAAATAACCGGTCGGACAAGTATCAAGAGAAAAAAACCGTGTTTCACTTGCGTGGAAATCAATCAACATATAAGCTAAGTTTTTTTAAAACTTAATCTGACACTACAAATTTAACTTTTGTTTTTCTTTGCTCGAATCATTGCTTCCAGCATATCCCACATTTCTTCGGGGATGGCTTCTAATAAATTCATTTGTCCGGCACCTTTTAGCCATTCGCCACCGTCTATGGTGATAACTTCGCCGTTTATATAACTTGAAAAATCGGAAACTAAGTAAGCAGCTAAATTTGCGAGTTCTTGGTGTTCTCCTACGCGTTTGAGAGGCACTTTTTTTGCCAAATCAAATTTTTCTTTTAAATCGCCGGGCAATAATCGGTCCCAAGCTCCTTTGGTAGGAAACGGTCCCGGTGCAATGGCATTAAAACGCATACCATATTTTGCCCATTCAACCGCCAGCGAACGTGTCATAGCCAAAACACCGGCTTTTGCAGTAGCACTTGGCACTACATAGGCAGATCCCGTCCAAGCATAAGTGGTTACAATATTTAATACTACTTTGTTGGTTTCTTTTTGTTTAATCCAATGTTTACCAAAGGCTAAAGTGCAGTTTTTGGTTCCTTTTAAAACAATGTCTACAATGGTATCAAAGGCATTTGCCGAAAGACGTTCGGTGGGTGAAATAAAATTTCCTGCTGCATTATTAAGTAAAACATCAATGGTTTTAAATCTTTCAACCGAAGCTTTTACCATTGCTTCTACTTGATCGTAATGTCTTACATCGCATTGTACGGCAAGAACGTTACCTCCGGTTTTTTCTTCTAGCGCTGCTTTGACTTTTTCTAATTTTTCTATATTTCGTGAGGTAATTACCACGTTTGCTCCCAGTTCAAGAAAATAGGTAGTCATGGCTTTTCCTAAGCCGCTACCACCACCTGTAACAACGATTGTTTTTCCTTGTAGTGCGTTATCTCTTAACATTTTTTCTTTTAAATTCATAATGGTTTGTTTAAATAAACGGTTTTTATCCAAATTTTTAATAGCGGATCTAAAAATTCTATTTTGTTTTCAAATACATCTATAATTTCTTTCTGTACCAAAGCATCCTTGGACCTTGAAACGCTACTAGAAGAGTTTAAATGGTATTTTTTTATTGTTTTTTTTCCGCTTAATATTTTTTCGTCTAAGGCTATTGCTTTTAATAAGTTTAATTGCAAATTAGAGAGCGATTGTATTTCTCGAGTAAAAAATAATTCATATTGTAACAACAAATCTTTTAACGCTTCATTAATAATGCTTTCTGTGCATTGTTTTTGGGTTTTAATCCATACTGCATTGGCAAATTGTTGTACAAAATAAGGATGATTATCTACCAAGTTTGCTATGGCAGAAGCATCTTTTTTGCTAATTGTTTTCTTTGTTTTTCTAAATTGTTTCTGAATAAATTTCGTCCAATGGCTATTTTCGATTTTCTTTAAGAGCATTACTTCGCCGAATTTATAAAAAGGCATCGATTTTTTTTCAAAAAGCTCGGTCATCATATTTCGTTTGCTTCCGTATAAAATGTAGGAACAATGTTGGTGTAATTGCCAGATAGAACGTGCTTTTTTTTGAAACCCTAAAGGGTCATTAAAATGTGCAATGTTTTGAAATTCATCTAAGCAAATGACCAATTGTATTTTTTTAGATTTGGCAATTTTTTCGGGTAAATCTAATATTTCATTGGGATTTTTTTCTACCGAATCCCAATCAAAGGAAACTGAAAATTGCGTGGTTGGGTCTGCACCAAAATTAAATTGCGGAATGATTTGCTGAAAGAATTGCTTAGTTTTTTCGATGCGTTCTTCCCATTTTGAGTAGGATGCCTTTAGAACTTGTGTGGCAAAATATTCATAAAATTCGTTTTCGGTTCTTGAGTTAAAAAGGTCGATAAAACAAAATACCACTTTTTTATTTTCTTTCTTTACCACTTCAGATAACCTGTGTATTAACGATGATTTTCCCCATCTTCTCGGTGATATAAGCGTTATGTTTATTTTTGACAACGTAATGGTTTTTAAATACTGCAACTCATCATCTCTGTTTATAAAGAAATTGTTGTCTATAACTTTTCCGTATTTAAAAGGTAATCCTATCATACTTCAAAGATAGAATTTTTTATGTAAACAACAAAATAGTCAGTAACAAAATAGTCAGTAACAAAATAGTCAGTAATAAAATAGTCAGCAATAAAATACTCAGTAATAAAATACGGTTAAGTTATTCCTATTCTTAATATACAATATACAATAGTCCAAAACTATTTTATATTTTAGAATGGTGAATGTCGTTACAGAATGAAAATAGTTCGATGAGAGAATTTGAAATTGAACTATATAGAATTCGTATTCGGCATTATAGTGCAAACTCAAATAATAGATAGGAGATAAAGATTTTTTACTCCACCGACTCTATCAGCAATTCGAGAATTTCTATAGCGGCATCGCTAATTCGTGTTCCGGGTCCATAAACTGCTAAGGCGCCTGCATCAAATAAAAATTGGTAGTCTTGAGGCGGTATTACACCTCCTACGATAACCATAATATCTTCTCGACCGTGTTTTTTTAATTCTTCAATAACTTTAGGAACAAGGGTTTTATGTCCGGCGGCAAGTGATGAAATGCCCAAAATATGCACGTCGTTTTCAATGGCTTGTCGGGTGGCTTCTTCGGGAGTTTGAAAGAGAGGACCTATATCGACATCAAATCCCACATCTGCATAACCGGTAGCTACTACTTTTGCTCCTCTGTCGTGTCCGTCTTGTCCCATTTTGGCAATCATAATACGTGGACGACGCCCTTCGAGTTCGGCAAATTTATTTGCTAATTGTCTTGCTTTTTCAAAAGACGGATCTTTTTTTATTTCTTTTTTATACACGCCGCTAAATGATTTGATTTGTGCTTTATGCCTGCCATAAACAAGTTCTAATGCATCGCTAATTTCTCCTAATGTAGCACGAGCTTTGGCTGCTTCAATGGCTAAAGCTAATAAATTTTCTTCACCTGTCTTAGCACTTTTTGTTAATTTTACAAGTGTTTGTTCTACTTTTTGATTATCTCGTGTTTCTTTAATGTGTTTTAAGCGTTCTATTTGTGCGGCTCGTACTTTTTGGTTATCTACATCCAAAATCTGCAACGGATCTTCTTTTTTTAATCTGTATTTGTTAACGCCTATAATGCTGTCTTGTCCGCTATCTATTCGGGCTTGTTTTTTTGCGGCAGCTTCTTCAATACGAAGTTTTGGTATTCCGGCTTCTATGGCTTTGGTCATTCCGCCAAGTTCTTCTACTTCTTCAATAAGTTTCCAGGCATTTTGATACATTTCTTCGGTGCGTTGTTCTACATAATAGCTACCTGCCCAGGGATCTACTGTTTTGGTAATAAATGTTTCTTCTTGTAAATAGATTTGTGTGTTTCTGGCAATACGAGCCGAAAAATCGGTAGGTAGCGCAATGGCTTCGTCAAGCGCATTTGTATGTAACGATTGTGTGCCTCCAAAGGCTGCTGCTGCCGCTTCGATACAAGTGCGAGCTACGTTGTTAAAAGGGTCTTGTTCGGTTAGACTCCAACCACTGGTTTGGCAATGAGTACGTAAGGCTAGCGATTTAGGATTTTTGGGATTAAATTGTTTTACCAGTTTTGCCCAAAGCATACGGGCGGCACGGAGTTTAGAAATCTCGGTAAAATGGTTCATACCTATTGCCCAAAAAAACGATAGCCTTGGAGCAAAATCATCGATGTCCATTCCGGCTTTTATTCCGGTACGAATATACTCCAATCCGTCTGCCAATGTATATGCCAACTCAATCTCGGGAGTTGCTCCGGCTTCTTGCATATGGTAACCCGAGATGGAGATAGAATTAAATTTAGGCATATTTTTGGAAGTAAATTCAAAAATATCGCTAATGATTTTCATTGATGGAGTAGGAGGGTAAATATAGGTGTTACGCACCATAAACTCTTTTAGAATATCATTTTGGATGGTACCCGATAAATCATTAAGTTTTACTCCTTGCTCTATTGCTGTTACGATATAAAAAGCCATAATGGGAAGTACAGCGCCATTCATAGTCATAGATACACTCATTTTGTCTAACGGGATTTCGTTAAATAAAATTTTCATATCTTCTACACTATCTATAGCTACTCCGGCTTTACCTACGTCACCTACTACTCGTTTGTGGTCGCTGTCATATCCTCTATGTGTTGCCAGATCAAAAGCAACCGAAAGTCCTTTTTGACCGGCTGCCAAATTGCGCTTATAAAAAGCATTGCTGTCTTCGGCAGTTGAAAATCCGGCATATTGCCGTATTGTCCAAGGTCTTCTAACGTACATAGTCGAATACGGACCTCGTAAATACGGCGGTATGCCGGCAACAAAATTTTGATGCTCAAAAGCGTTTAATTTTATACCGGATTTTGGAAGTTTAATATGTTGCAGATTTTTTCTGCTCATTATTTTGTTTTTATATTCTTTTTATTGTTTTCTGCCGTTTTGCTTAAATCTACATCTGCCAATCGCGCATAATAAGTTTGTAAGGCAACGAGCATTGCGAAATTTTGATCTACGTGTACATCTTTTACATTAACTCTATAGGGTTCGACCAGGAGTTCTACACGCATATCGTTAACAGTTTTTAAATTTTGAATGATGCGCTTTATTTCTTCATTTTTAATGTTATTAACCAAGCAGGTTACATATTCATTGTCGAAGTTTAGAACCGTTTTCCCATTTAGCTTTGTAAAAAGGTCTTTATTTTCCGAGAGTAATTTTTTTAAAATTTCTCTTGTGTGTTTTGAAGCGACATCGCCATAGTTCGTTTGTCCTAATGTGCCTTTGTAAATGTATCTGGCATAGGCTTTTGCGATACTTTTATCTCCCGTGCCTTTGTTTTTAAAATGCTCGTTTATGTCTTCTTGAAAACTATATAGGGCTTCATGCATCAACTCTTTGTCTGCTCCTTTACAAGTAACGTTTTGTGGTTTTTCTTGGTATTTGTATTCAAGTTTTATTCCTTGTTTACAACTTACTAAGAATGTGAATAATGTAAAAATTAACAAAGTTTTTTTCATAATTAGTGTTTTTTTTAGTTAAACAGTTTCGTTTTTTAATCTTTTTTGTTCTAATTTTTCTGCCAATCTTTTTTCTAAAATCGGTTTAATAAGGGTTTTTCTTTTTTTTATTTTTAAAAAAGGATACAACTCAAGGTTGTTTGTCATTATATCTTGATTATTCGGGTATTTATTTGTACCTACTAAGACTAAGTTTTCATTATCAAATAATGTTTGCTCTTTTTGGGCGTTTTCTTCAATTTTTTGCTGAATTTTTCCTAAAAGTAATTGTTTGATAAAACCGTCTCCTTTTTCAATTTCTTTAAAAATTTTCAAAGCATTTTCAGAAAAAGAATGTAGTAATGTTTCAATATAGTAAGCACCTTCTGTTGGGTTTTTATTAAAGTTAAAATAACTTTCTTCTTTTAAAATTAGAAGTTGATTTCTGGCTATGCGTTCTCCAAACTCATTACTTTTTTTATATAAAACATCATAAGGCAGATTATAAACTGCATTAGAGCCACCCAAAACGGCACTCATAGTTTCGGTGGTTGTGCGCAACATATTTACATTGTAGTCGTATATTGTTTTGTTCCGTTTGGAAGGCATAGAAATAATATAACATTCGTCAGGAAAATTATATTCATCTGCTAAAATTTTAAATAATTTTCTAAGTGCTCTGATTTTTGCTATTTCAAAAAAATAATTTCCGCCAACGGCAACCTGAAACGTTACTTTTGGTTTACTCTCCGGTAAAAAATTGTGTAAATAGTTAAAATATTCGTTGGTATGTGCCAGTGCAAAGGCTAATTGTTGTGTGCCGGTTGCTCCTGCATTTTGATATGTTGAAAGGTTAACACTAAGAGTTTGATGAGAAGGAAATTTTTTAAATAAATCTGTTAGTTTAGAAAAGTCTTCTGAATAATTTGCAAACCAATTTCCGGTTTTAGCTAATTGGTGAATGGGATCGATAAAAAGATAAGCCTGTATTTTTTTTTCTGAAAAATAGCGGATTAATTCTTCTGTAAAAGTAGTATTGAAGAAAGTGAAATTAACAAAAATTACTTTTTTTGTTAAATCTAATCCCGAAAACAGGGTTGGTATGTCAAAAATTTTATTTGAATTAAAATAAATTGCTTCTGCACCTCTATTTAAAGCATCTTTAGCTAACCGAGAAGCTTTAGTAACATCATCGATAAAAATGTGTTGTGTTACAAGCCATTTTTTGGGGTAGAATGGGGTAGAGGCATCACCTTCTTTAAAGAAATCTTGATGATAAAACGGCTTTACCGAAATTGCTTCGGGTGAATTCCAAATAAGGGATTGGTTATAATCGGCTCCTTTTAAATCTACCTGTATTTTTTGCTTCCACTCTTTAGCAGAAACATTTTTAAATTCATTAAACAAAAAAGGCTCTTTCGTATTCATTATTGAATGCTGTCTTGATTTTCTATAATATAAATATCTTCATTGTCTTTTTTTAGAAAGTATTGTTCTCTTGCGTATTTTTCAAGTTCTTCACTGTCTTTCATTTTGGTAAGAAAAATTTTATCATTCGTAATTTTATTTTTTAAAAAAATTTTATTTTTTTCTAAAGTTTTTATCTCTTTATTAAGTTCGTGATGAATGAAATATGAG
>JALWKK010000096.1 GCA_027081505.1 Flavobacteriaceae bacterium | reverse complement strand
GAAACAATCAGGTTGGTTCCCGGTGCTGCGATTCCACTTGCGTAGGGGCGGTACAATTGGTTAGTAATGTTTTCTAAACTAGCGGTAAATTGCAATGCTTTAGAAAGTTGGTATTGTCCTGTAATATTAAGTGTGTACCAAGAAGGAGAATACGGATTACCATCCTTGTCTTTTAAATAAAGAAAAGGTTTTGCTATTTCGCTAGGAGCCATATCCTCAAAGTCATGAGTGCCATTATAATTTACAAAAGCATCTAATTTTAGTTTATCTTTTTTCCAGATAAGGTGAGCGTTTGCAAAAGCAGGTGCAACGTGTCTAACCGGCACTTTTTCGCCATTTTCTTCCTTTTGTAATCCATCGGCTATGCTATATTGTCCTGTGAAATTGAGATTCTTAGTTAGATGAATATCAAACCCAAATTCAAACCCTTGAATAGATGCGCTTCCTAAATTTTGTATGGCTTGCACCGTACTGGGTTCGCCTTGGTAATCTATAATTGTTTGCCCGTCTAACGAAAAATTTCTTCTTACAAGTGCATCTTTTAAGTGTGTTAAATAAGTGGTAAAATTAAGTTTAACTTTATTTTCAAAATTTAAAAGTAAGCCTACTTCTCCGTTATAAGCATATTCGGGTTTTATGTTTGGGTTAGGAACAACTACAGCACCCGGCTCACTGTCAAATATTTTTCCGACATCATCGATATTAGGAGATCTAAACGCTGTCGAAAAATTAACTTTCCAGCCTATGGTTTTGTTAGGTTGCCAAGATAATCCGGCACTTCCTGTTAGCGCTCCGGTGTTTATATCGGCTTCTGAAAAAGGAAAATCATAAAAGGGAGTGTTTAGATTAGCTTGTAAAATAATATGATTGTATCTAACTCCGGTTTGAAAGGTAGCCTTTTCTGAAAAACGCCATAAAAAATTTGTGTACACCGCCATCGATTGCCAGGATGAATTATCCGGATATCTGGAAGCATCGGGTTGCGAATCGTGTGTTAGTACATTTGTTTTACTACCTTCAGAGTTTACTTTATTATAAACATATTCAAAACCATAAAAGAGTTTGTTATGGTGTATTTTTTTTGTAAAATCTAAAGCGGCTGTATAAGCGTTTACTTCTTCGTTGCTTTTATATAAAATAGCTTCTCCAAAATTTCGATCGTTTCTACTTTCATTAAAACGTTGGTACGATAATGTAAGCAATCCTTTGTCGTACCAATTCTTACCCGAATGGGCAACCTGGAGGTTTCCACTCACCCATTTTTGTGGACCGTAATACCATTCGGCACTTATAAAATCACCGTCTTTTTTTCTAATAAGTCTGTCGTATCTGGGTATGTCGTTGGTAGTGGTGTAAAATAAACCAAGATTAAAATCCCAGTTTTCGTTTGGGATGAAACGTATTTTTTGCATTAAATTTAACTGACTGTAACCTGTGTAAATTTGTTTTCTTGGATTGGGATTGGTAACAACCTGATCGTTTCCGACATTGGGCTTCACATATTGGGTTCTTAAATAGTCTTTGTGTCCATTTTTACCCATCGTTAAATCATCAAAGTCACTAAAGCTGATACTGGACATAAATGCCCATTGTTTTTTTCCGAAATTAATATCCAGATGACCTGTTTTTTCAAGATTAGCCGAAGAAAATCTTCCTGTCATCGAGCCGGAAAGCTCGGTTTTTTCAGAGTTTGAAAGTTTAGGTTTTTTGGTATAAAAATTTATTACACCACCAATGGCATCGCTACCGTAAATAATAGATCCGGGACCCAAAATCACTTCGGTGTGTTCTACGGTAAAGGGATCTATTGAAATAATATTTTGAACATTTCCGCCTCTAAAAATTGCTGTGTTAAACCGTATTCCGTCAACCGCTATGAGCAATCTGTTTGTCGCAAATCCACGAATCATAGGACTTCCGCCTCCTAATTGACTTTTTTGCACATATACTTGTCCTGTACTTTCTAACAAATCGGCTGCCGTTTGCGGATTAGAAAAAATTATATCTCTACTCGAAATACTTACAATTTTTTGTGCAATATCTTTTTTTTGTTGTCCGAATTTAGATGCAGATAAAACTACCTCCTCCAAGGTATTTGTATTGACGGGTAGATATACTTTAAAGTGAAACTTAACAATCTCTTTTTTTGTAAGTGCAATTGTTTGATGCGAAATGTATTGAAAAAAAATAAGTTCCCCGTCTTTAAAAGCAGAAATATCTGCCTCTCCATTTATATCGGTAACTGTAGTAATGTTTTTGGTTTTGTTATAAATGGCTACTCCGGCGAGAGGATAATTACTGGTTTCTTCGTAAACTGTAATTTTTTGTGAAAATATAGATGCACTACAAAAAAACAAGACTATTAAAGCAAATATAGCTTTCATATAGAAATGATTAACGGAATATTTGGACAAGCACATCTACAGATTTCGGTTTTTTAAAACCTTCCAAATGTAATTGATAATAACTTAGCAATAAGGTAAGTATTTCCAATCGTACTTTTCCGGTTAGTTTTATGTGCTGTGTTTCATCAAAATTTATGCCGAAGAAGGTTTTAAAATAGGTTATTTTTTCTCCCGAAACACAATAGGAATTGGTGCTGTTTACTTGAAAATTTCCTTCCAGAATGTTAAAGTATTGATTGTTAGTTTTATCCAATTTCGGGTAAAAACCCAGATATGCAGAAAGTTTTAATAAAAATAGAATATGAAAATTGGCAAAGTGCTTATGCGTGTCTAACCAAATAAAAGAGCGGGAAAGAAAATCAAACAAGTCTGTATTTTTTTCTTCCTCCTGAATGGCTGTTTTTAAAATTTCGGACAAAAACAGAGCCAGCGTACTTTTTGTAACTTGTGTTTGAAGTGTTTTATATGACGCACTAATCTTTACTTCTTTTATACGTTCAAGAGTTCCTTTGTTTTTATGTATTGCTACTATTTCTAATTGGGTTAGGGGTTGAAAATACGAAATTCTTAGCTTTCCTTTCTTGCTTTTTAAAACTCCTTTAAGCATATATTTTTTGAGTCCGTAGTCTTTTGTGTAGCAAGTAACAATAAGATCTGCTTCACCATATTTTATACTCGAAAGAACAATAGCTTGAGTGGTAACTGTCATTACCTAACAATCATTATTTTGGTTACTTTGGTTTCTAATAAATCTTCGGTTGAAACCAAAACCAAATATACACCCGAAGCTACTTTGTATTTTCCAAAAGCTGTCGTGTCCCATACTACACTTCCTCCTTCAGATGTGGTTTCAAAAACAAGACTTCCTGTAATATCGGTTATTTTTACATTGGCATTTTCTGTAAGTCCATCTATGGTTACATTACCGGTAAATCCGGGTCGTACCGGATTTGGAAAGGCATATACATTACTTAAATCATCTCTTGGAGCGGTAGCCGTACCTTTATAGGCAACCAGCCCGTTTTTTGTAGCAAAATAAACAACACCGCTTAAATCGTCTATTGCAACCGCTTGGATATTATTTGATGGTAACGGTGAATTATCCTTAGTAAAATGGTGTAGGGTTTCTTGACCATTTGATGTAAAATGAAAAACTCCTGATGAAGCCGTAGCAATCCATTTATTATTTGACCCGTCTATTTGAATATCGGATATAGATTGTTCAAATAATAATTCTTGTCCGGCACCCACGCCCGTATCATTAATAATAATAGGTTTTGCTTGTGTGTTTGCACCATCTTCAAAAAACCCTGAAACATTATATAAAACCCGAAGTCCTTTTAAGGTTCCTATAAAAAGTGTATTGTTTTTATCAAAAGTTAGGGATCTAATAGCTTTTGAAGGTAAATTTCCGGATTCGGTACCAATTAGATTAAATTTATCCTCGTTGGGATTATATCCGATTAATCCGTTTCTTATAGCACCAAAGAAAACATAACCTTCTCTACTGGTAGTCAGGTCTGTAAAAGCAATTTCGTTTTCCCCATCAATAATACTTGAAACGTCAAAAGATTGAAATTGTCCGCCGGGACTCATTTTTATCAGTGCATCATTGGTTAGTGCTTGAGCTGTCCATAGATTACCTTGTTTATCGTAATCCAATCCGAAAATCCTAATTCCAATAGCCGGGTTTCCTTGAGGGATTTCCATTATTGTATTGGTTTCGTTAAAAAGAATACTCGGGGCTTGGTTTTCAATTTTAAGTAGCCCTTTTAAAAATGAAGTCATATATACTTCATTGGGATTATCGGGGTTTATTTGAATTCTTACCAGATCGTTAGCATCAAAAAGCTCTTCGTAAGGTATATTTGTCCAAACATTGTCTTTGAGGTTGCTTACTCCTACTTTGGTTAACGGGTACGGATTGTACGAAACGGTTACATCACCATAGGCAACCCAAAGTTGTCCCGGGGAAGCGTCTAAAGTAAAAGGATGATTATTGATGGGACCATCGGGTAATATTTGCTGTGCTTGATTGCTTCCGAAAGGAACAATTAATAAACCGTCTTTTGTGGTTCCCAGATATTGATTATTATTAAAAGCAAAACCGGATTGTAACTGAAGCGTAAAACCCGAAATAACATTGGATGTTGATGCGAGTAATTGGTAATTTTCGTCGTAGGTGTTTATCGTTGTTTCGGTAGTAATAGTGAGTAGGCTGTTAGCGGATTGAAAGTCGATAATGTTTTCATTGTAACTATCTATTTGAGTAACATCACCTAAATCATTTACTGTATAAATTTTATTGTTATTTGCAACGGCATATAATTTATCTCCTACTAATTGAATGCCTCTAAAGCCAATTCCGATAAGCGTTGTCCAATTTGCAAAGTCAACCAAATTGGAATTTTCCACTTCTGCCCTTTTAATTCCATCTATTCTTGTTGCCGCATAAATATATGGTGGTTTAACGGTAGTTTTTTGTACATCTGTCTGTGCGCCGTTAGTTCCTATAAAATAGGTGTCGCCAAACTCTAAGGTGGCTAAATCATAAACCGAAATACCGTATTCTGTAGAAATGTAAAGCAAATTGTTGTACTCGTTAAAATGATTAATGCGTTTTTTGTTAGGAGGAATAGTAGGCTTTTCAAGAATATCTACAACTTGAAGTACATTTTCTTCATCATCTTTAATAATTTCAAACAAACCGCTTTCGTGTCCTATTATTAGGAGCCGGTTGTTTTCACTGTAATGAATGCTCGTTATTTCTTCACCGGAAAGTCCGTTTATGGTAGAAATAGTGTTGATTTCTTGTGTGCTTAAATCGTAAGTATAAATGGCGTTTTCAGCGGCAACATAGAGTTTGTCTTTTCCTTGAGTAATATCTTTAGTAGAGACATAAGAGAAATATCCAATCCACGAATCCTCAAAATTTTGTGAATAACAACTTATAGAGATAATAAAAGCAAAGAAAAAATTAGCAAACTCCTTCATAAATTTGTTAATGTGATTAATCTAAATAACATGCTAAAATAGTTTTTATTGCCGTATATGAATACAAAAAGGTTGCTTTTTTTAAGCAACCTTTTTAGAAAATAAATTTTCACAAAAAATTATACAACTCCTTGTGCGAGCATTGCATCTGCAACTTTTACAAACCCGGCAATATTGGCTCCTTTTACGTAATCTACATATCCATCGCCATCTTTTCCGTATTTTAAGCAGGCAGCGTGTATGTTGTTCATTATGGTGTGTAATTTTTGGTCTACTTCTTCGGCTGTCCAACTTAGTCTTAGTGAATTTTGAGACATTTCCAATCCCGAAGTAGCTACTCCACCTGCGTTAGATGCTTTTCCGGGAGAGAATAATATTTTGTTGTTTTGAAAAACTTCAATAGCTTCGGGAGTACAGGGCATATTAGCACCTTCTCCTACACAAAAACAACCGTTGTTAACAAGATTTTCAGCCTCTTCTTTGTTAAGTTCATTTTGCGTTGCACAAGGCAATGCAATGTCGCAGGGTGTTCCCCAAGGTCGTTCTCCTTCAAAATAACGAGCAGAAGGATATTTGGTTACATATTCTTTTATTCTTCCCCGTTTTACATTTTTTAGGTGCATAACAAAGTCTAACTTTTCTTGGTCGATTCCATCTTTATCATAGATGTAACCAGAAGAATCGGATAGGGTTACTACCTTTCCTCCCAGTTGTGTTGCTTTTTCGGTAGCATATTGGGCTACGTTGCCCGAACCGGAAACTACTACGGTTTTGCCTTCAAAGCTTTCACCTCTGGTAGCTAACATATTTTGCGCAAAATATACATTTCCGTATCCGGTTGCTTCGGGACGAATAAGTGATCCGCCGTACGAAAGTGCTTTTCCGGTAAGTACACCTGTAAATTCATTTCGTAAGCGTTTGTATTGTCCGAAAAGGTAACCAATTTCTCTTCCTCCTACGCCAATGTCGCCGGCTGGAACATCGGTATCGGCACCAACGTGTTTGGATAATTCGGTCATAAAGCTTTGGCAAAACCGCATTACTTCGGCATCGCTTTTCCCTTTTGGATTAAAGTTTGAACCGCCTTTTCCGCCACCCATTGGTAGTGTGGTTAAACTGTTTTTAAAAACCTGTTCAAAGCCTAAAAATTTTAAAATACTCAGGTTTACTGTCGGGTGAAATCGAAGCCCACCTTTGTAAGGACCAATTGCCGAGTTAAACTGTACTCGGTATCCTTTGTTTATTTGGATTTCTCCGGAATCGTCTGTCCACGGGACGCGAAACATTATTACTCTTTCGGGTTCAACCATACGCTCGAGAAGTTTTTTGTTTTGATACTTCTCATTTTGCTCAATAAAGGGAATAACTGTTTCTGCTACTTCGGTTACCGCTTGAATAAATTCAGGCTCGTTGGGGTTCATCTTTTCAACTGAAGTGATGAACGCTTTTATACTTTCTTTCATTTAAAAATAATTTACTGAAAAAGTTTTCGTTATTTAGGTGTCTGCAAATATAACTCTATATCTAAAAACAAGAGTGTAAATTTCAGAAAAACATAAAATTCGATTTAAAATTTCCTTGTTAAATAAGTTTTTATATATTTGTTACGTCTCAATCTAAACCTAAAATATGATGAATACCAGAATTTGGCTATTGGTATCGTTCTTTTTTGTCTTTTCAAAACAGAATATTTTTGCACAGTTTGGCTTCTCACACGAGATAGGCTTTATTACCGGACCTCTCGCAATGTATTCTGATTTTGGTCAAAGAAATAATTTTGACACCAATGTCGGAAATACAACAATTGCTTTTGGTTTAATACATTACATTAACTTTTCTTACAGGGCAGATTGTAATTGCTACACAAAAGACACCTATTTTAATGACCATTTTAAAATTAGAAACGAAATAGATTATTATAAAGTAAAATTAGAACATTTCGGTCGTTGGGTAGAGCCACAAGAAACAGGGTTATTTGCAGATCAACTTCGTGCAATGAAAGGATCGACCCGTGTGTTTGATATAGGATCGCAATTAGAATATTTTCCGTTAAGCATTAGAGATTTTGCTGCCGGAGCGTATAGAATTGCTCCCTTTGGAAGTTTTGGAGTCCATTGGGTAAGTTATGACCCCGATGTTTATTCAGAATTAGGACCGTTAAATACACCTGCTACAACACCTATCAAGTATTTGAATGCGTTTCAGCAGGAAAGCGCTTCTACTTGGTCTGTTGTTATGAGTGTAGGAATACGCTACAAATTAACTCCTTTAAGCGACTTGATGCTGGATAGTCGTTGGCAATACTATTTTTCTAACTGGGTAGATGGTTTAAACCCTTCTCTCGAAAATAACGGGAGTGTCCCCGTACCCGAAAATAAAGCCAATGATTGGATATATTGGATAAACATCGGGTATATTTATTATTTAGATTAGTTTTCTCTTTAAGGTTGAATATCTTGTATGCGACTGCAACTTATACCTGTTCTTAATATAAAATAGTCCAAAACTATTTTTTATTTTAGAATGGTTAATGCCGTTACAGAATGAAAATAGTTCAATGAGAGAACTTGAAATTGAACTATATTGAATTTGTATTCGGTATTAATTTATCCTCAAAATAATTTTAATAATATCACTGGAAACCTTAAAAAATCAAACAAAAAACCGAAAAATCAAAGATTATTGAGTTACAAACTTAATTTTAACCGGATTATTAGATCTCAAAAAATAAGAAAATCTAATTTTTGACCTTACTCAAGAAAGTGCCTAACAAAAAAACTAATTCAACTTATCTGCTAATTTTTTAAACACATTTTTAGGCTCTTTGTTTTGGTATAAAATAGCGTAAACGGCATTTATAATGGGTGTTTTTGCTTTTTTTTCTCCTTTTTTTTCATTGAGTTCGTAAGCACTTTTTGTAGCGTAGTAACCTTCGGCTATCATTTTCATTTCCATTTGTGCGCTTTTTACCGTGTAGCCTTTTCCTATCATATTTCCAAACATACGGTTTCTACTAAAAACCGAGTATCCGGTAACCAATAAATCGCCTAAATAAGCAGAGCCGTTAATATCTCGTTTCATTTTATAAACTTTCTTTACATAGCGTTTCATTTCTCTAATGGCATTGCTCATTAACACGCTCTGAAAATTATCGCCATAACCTAATCCGTGTGCAATTCCGGCAGCAATGGCATAAATATTTTTTAGCATAGCGGCATATTCGGTACCTATAATATCTTCACTTATGGAGCATTTTATATAGTTGCTGCTTAAATTATTAGCAACAATTTGGGCTTTTTTAGCATCGGCAGAAGCAATGGTTAAATACGACAGTCTCTCCAGAGCGACTTCTTCGGCGTGGCAAGGTCCGGTTATAACCACAATATCTTCAAAAGGAATTTTATGGTGTGTATAAAAATGATCGCCTACAATAAGGCTACTTTCCGGTACAATTCCCTTAATGGCAGAAACAATAACTTTATCTTTTATCGAAACAGTAAGTTTTTTGAGTTCTGAATATAAAAATGCCGACGGAATTACAAAAACCAAATAATCTGCATAAGCCACCATTTCGTTAATATCGTTACTAACTATAAGTTGCTTTTTGTTAAAAGAAACCGAACTTAAATAATTAGGGTTATTACCGTTTTTTTTAATATACTCTGCTGCATAAACACTTCGCATATACCAGCCTACTTCGTCAAGATTTTCGGTAAGCATTTTTACAATTGCGGTTGCCCAACTTCCTCCTCCAAAAACAGCAAATTTAGGTTTAGCGGTCATATTTTTATGTTTTTTGAAAATCAAAAATACGGAAATTAGTTTGCTATTTCGAATACAATATCCTTCAAATTATTCTTTCTAATAAAACTATAGCTAAAGTTGTGGTTAAACCCGTAACAATGTTCGTATTTCATTTTTTATTTTCTTAGAACTTATGCGTATCTTTGTAGTTACATTCAGATTTAAAAAAAACAAAATAAAATGGCTACAACAGCAACCGCATTTGGAATTGAAAATGCACTGGAAAAATTAGGAGTAAAAAAACACAATCAAGGGACTTCAACCGGAAACAACCGGTTTGGTGATGGTAAGATAATCGAGTCGTATACTCCGGTAAACGGGAGCCTAATAGGTACGGTTACAACTACCACACGACAAGACTATGATAGAGTTATTGCCACAGCACAAGATGCTTTCTTAAAATGGCGTGCCGTTCCGGCTCCCGTTCGAGGAGAAATCGTTAGACAATTTGGCAACAAACTAAGAGAGTTAAAAGAGCCGTTGGGTCAATTGGTTTCGTACGAAATGGGAAAATCACTTCAAGAAGGATATGGCGAAGTACAAGAGATGATAGATATTTGTGATTTTGCGGTTGGACTTTCCCGACAACTTACAGGGCTTACCATACCATCGGAACGTCCCGGTCACGTAATGCGTGAGCAATGGCATCCGTTAGGGATTGTAGGAATTATTTCTGCGTTTAACTTTCCGGTTGCCGTTTGGTCTTGGAATACTGCCCTGGCATGGGTATGTGGTGATGTAACGGTTTGGAAAGCTTCCGAAAAAGCACCACTTTGTTCTATTGCTTGCCAAAATATTATAGCCGAAGTATTAAAAGATAATAATATGCCCGAAGGTATATCTTGTATTATTAACGGCGATTATCGAGTTGGAGAGATGATGACAACAGATAAGCGTGTGCCGTTAATCTCTGCTACCGGCTCTACCCGTATGGGAAGAATTGTAGGCGCAAAAGTAGCAGAAAGACTTGGTAAAACGATTTTGGAATTGGGAGGAAACAACGCGATTATTATTACACCAACAGCCGATTTAAAAGTGGTGGTTCCCGGAGCCGTTTTTGGAGCCGTAGGAACAGCCGGACAACGCTGTACCTCTACCAGAAGACTTATTATTCACGAAAGTGTTTATGATAAAGTAAAAGACGCTATAGTAGGTGCGTACAAACAAATTAAAATTGGAAATCCGTTAGACGAAAACAATCACGTAGGTCCTTTAATCGATAAAGACGCCGTCGAAATGTACCTTTCGGCAATTGAAAAAGCCAAAGAAGAGGGTGGAAATGTGATTGTAGAAGGAGGCGTGTTAGAAGGTGAAGGTTACGAAAGCGGTTGCTACGTAAAACCTGCAATTATTGAAGTAGAAAACCATTACGAAATCGTTCAAAATGAAACTTTTGCGCCAATTTTATATTTAATTAAATACAGCGGTGAAGTAGAGAACGCCATTGCATTGCAAAACGGTGTGGCGCAAGGATTATCTTCGGCAATTATGACAAATGATATAAAAGAAGCCGAACGCTTTTTGTGTTTTGCCGGAAGCGATTGCGGTATAGCAAATGTAAACATCGGAACCTCCGGAGCCGAGATTGGAGGTGCTTTTGGTGGCGAAAAAGATACCGGTGGCGGTCGTGAAAGCGGAAGTGACTCTTGGAAAGCTTATATGCGAAGACAAACCAATACTATAAATTATTCAGATGAACTTCCTCTGGCTCAAGGAATTAAATTTGATTTGTGAAAAATAAAATTTATATAATTTTTGTAAAAAGCACCCCGGTTTTGGGTGCTTTTTGGTGAATACCGTTACAGTATGAAAATAGTCCAATGAGAAAACTTGAAATTGAGCTATACTGAATTCGTATTCGGTATAAAATCGCATTTGCAGATACACACACATCAAGATGACAGCCATTATTGTGCCGAATGAGTACAGAAGCTAATCCTGTTACTATCCAAAAATACGTATGTCTTAATAAATACTTTTAAGGAATCAAACACCTTTAAGGTCAGTAAATACTTAATTTTAGATAATTTTTTGCTAGAGTTTGATCGGTGGTAAATCTGGGCTCTAATTTTTAATAAAATAAAAATATTAAAATCCAATTTTTAGCAGGTAGGTTTTTTTAGTTCAGAATTAATAAAATTGCCAACTGAAGATTGCCAACTGAAAACTGCCAACTGAAGACTGTTTACTAATTCTTCCCCCACGCTTCTATGCTAACGGAGCTTTCTATTTTATTTTCGACAGTATCGGGCAACTGGTAAAAAAAATCGATTCCGGTTTGTTTTTCTATTTCGTCGATGGATACAACATAATCGTAAAACGAATTGCTTAGGGGTTTGTTAGGGATAAGGAAGGCAATGGTTTTTATCTTTCCGTTGGTGTTGTCTGCTATAATTTTGTAGAAATAGTTTGGTACCGAAACTTTTTCATATCCAATAGTTTGAAGGTTGGGTTTTAAAACGCCTCCGGTTATTACATAAACACCATTGTATTTGGCAGCCCAATATCTTGTTTTTTGTTCTAACCGATTCCAGATACCTGCATTAAATTCATGATTTTGCGGACTGATATTACTGGTTAAAAAAGTTTCTTTAAAGGCGTTGTAATCAAACCTTCTATCGCCGGCAGGACAAAGGTGTCCTCTGTCGTATCCAGAGTTTTTATAATTACGCCAGTCTGCTGAGCGGGTTTTTACTTTTTTGTCTATTTCAAAATAAGGACGATCTAATTCGTTTTTAGAAAGATGATTTTTTTGTAATGTATAAGCAACCCATTCTGCTTGCTCGTTGGGTTCGCTGTAAGAAAGCGTATAAAAATTATGTTTTACAATTGCTCCGGTAGTAGATTTTGGCAAAAAAGTATCGTTAAATTCGCCTGAACTTTTAGGAGTATTTGCTTGGTATTTTTTATTGTTTTCGGTTGGAAATTTTATGTTGTTTTTGGCTATGTATTTTTCTAAAAAATACAAACCGATAACGGTGATAACAAGTAGGAGGGTGTATGTTTTTTTATAGTTCATTTACTCTTCTATTAATTAAGGGATATATAAATTTACGGATGAACCATCCTTGGTTGTCTTTAGATCAAAATAACAATTTATTTTGTATCTTTTTTTATAAATATCTAAACGTTCTTTTTGTTTTTATATAGGACAAAATTATACTAAATATTTAAATAGAATCTTGTCCGACTTTTTTGGGGGCTAATACACTTTGCTTTGGGTAGGTTTTATGGCGGATTTTTTGTTTTTGAGCGTTGGCACAGCTCTTTGCTTTTTTATAGTTTCCAGTTTCTAATAATCAACTAATTTTCTATAAAAAAGTAATGTGCTGTATTTGCGTTGGCTTTCAAAAAATATGACTTAAAAACTACAGAAGTGGTGGCGAGCGGAACAAAACAAAATACAAAGATTTTTGAAGTATGATAAAATTGGATTTTGTTTTGTGGGGATTTTTATTTCTTCTTCTTTTCTGGATTTTGCCAAGTATTAAAAACAGAATATACAATTACTTTTCCCTTTGCTATTTCGTAAATAATCAAAAATGGAAAACGTTTTATAAATGCTTCTCGATATGGTTTTCTATTTTGTGGAAAATGTTTTGGATAAGTTGTAATTCTGTCAAAATAAGTATCTAAATGTTCTAAAAATTCTTCGCCTAATCCTATGCGTTTTTCTTCGTAATAAAGATAAGCTTCTATGATTTCTAAATTAGCTTCGTCTTTAACTTCTAAAATATAAGTCATTATTGAGCAGCGTTTCTTGCGTTCTGTTTAACTTGTTCCCAAGTAAACGATTTACTTTCACCTTTTAAATGAGCTTCTCTACGCTTGTCAATAAGTTCGTATTGCTCTTTAGTTAACGTAAGTTCTTGCTCGTCATTTTGATAACTTTCTGCTAATGCTTTTATCATTTTTAAAAGACGTATATCTGCTGTATTTATATACTGTTTGACTGTTTTTCTTAAATCTATTGTTGCCATAATTTCTACGTTTTTAGTATAGCAAATATACAATTTTTGTTCCATATTTTTAGTTTATGAGATTGGATGAAAATTATTTACGATTTGGTGCAGGTTTTCTAAATCGTCTTGTAAGTATCTTTCCGTTTAACTGATGTAACGATGTCCTGCTAAATATTGTACTTTTCGTAAGTTGTATTGTCCTAACCAATATGTTATTACTGATGCTCTAATCTGCTTTATATTTTCTACGTTGTTGTTTATTTTCTTTAGTTTTTTAAAGATGTGACTATACAATCGCTTGACAGCGGGGGAAATATTTTTTTGGGAAATGACTGTTAGCTTTTCCTAAAGAAATATCAAGTAATAATTTATCTGCCATTATTTTTGTTTGTTCATAATTATTGTCGTTAGAGCAGTTAATAAATAAAACAACAACCAGAATTGTAAAAAAACACCTAATCAAACTTCTTAAATGTATATAAGTAAATTTTACCATTTTTAATTAATTTTAAAGTATCCGAATATGCAGGTTTATATATTAAATCGCCTTTTTTAGCAATATGGTAAAATATTTTTTTCCTATTTAATTTTCCCGTATTTGGGTAAAATACAAATTCATTTTCAATCCCTTGAACCTTGAATACGCTACCATAAGAGCCTGCTCTGGCATACTCCAAAACACCACTGATATTTGTTGTATAAAAATATTCAAAACGTCTGATTGTTCTCTTAGAACCAAAATTCTGAGCAACTATAATATAGACAATAACAAAAATTAAAAACGCTATCCAAAAATATTCTTTTTTCATTTTATTTATAAAAATCATATAAAATCCATGTATTACTTGGGTTATTCCCTACAATATGAGAGAAATTTCGAGATTTTGAAAAAGCTAATACCCCTTTCTTTACACTATGAAAAGCTGAAGGATTAAATGAATTTTTGCTAAGTTTTTTTTAATTGCCGCAATTTTTTAAATACAATTTGCAAGACCTAGAATATCCAAGGTCGCAACTAATTCTTAAGTCATTACAAAATAATTTTTCTTTTCCTAATTTAAATAAAACATATCCTCTGTTGTAATAATAATAGCCGCTTTTAGGTTTAAGTTCAATCGCTTTATTAAAACTAATTAGCGAACCTTCATAGTCTTTGATTTTTGCCTGTAATGACCCTCTTACAAAATGTGAATTTCTATAATTATTTAAATAAGTATCTAACTTTTCAACAAAAAATAATCCTTCAATACAGGAATTTTTATTGTCATTTTTGCATTCAGAAAGTTTAATTACTGCTAAACAATAATATGCCTCTCCTCTTTCTGGATTAATTTTATAAGCTTTTTGTGCGAAATCTCTACCTTTATTAAAATTTTCGAGCTCAATGTATTCAATCGACTTGTTAATTAAATAGTCGTAATTATTATTTTGTGAATAAGCATTCGCAGAAACAATAATAAAAAAATAAAAATGGATAAATTTCATAATAATATCAGTTTAATCGAAAAACCAAAATAAATAACCTCCTGGGTCGAAATAGTATAATAGAAAAAAAAATATAATTAAACTAATAAATACAAATATTTTAAATTTTGAAACATTCCCTTTAGAAAGGATAAGAAGAAGTTCAATTAAAACGACAATAAAACCATATACAGGTAATGCGTAAATAAACTTAAATATATCATCATAATAAAATGAAGGATCGTTTTTAAAAACATTATGTCTTCCAACATTACTTATAGCTAATATTATATAGATATAGGGTATACTGAATAATATTACTAATACGAATATTAAACTATCGAATAATTTATTTTTACTAATCTTAATCATTCTTTCCAATTAAATAATGCGTCCCAACCATCATCATCATCATTTATATCATCTCGTTCTATTTCGCCACCAATCAAAACGTAAATAAGACGATCAATGACAGAATAACCATCTACACCTACTCTTCCAGTTTCATCAATAATAACACTTTCATAACCATTGGTGACCTTATGCACTGTCCCATTAACATTAACCCCATCTATGGGTATTCTTATTTTTTCTCCAGCACAAAGTGTATAGGCTCCTTTATTTGAATAGCTTACTCCGTCGATAGTAATATCATAGTCTGGCTTAAAACCTATATCTCTATTATAATTATTTGTTAATTCCGGGTAATCCTGTGCATCTTGATCAATATCATCTCTTTCTCCAAGAAAATCATTTCTTTCATCGTTATTACTTCCTACAATACCTAAATCTACTACTATTTCATTTTCCACCCTGTCCCAACTATCTCCATTCCATACAAATGCATCTCCATTGTCGTCCCATTCTGTATCTCCTATAAAATCTCCTCTTCGATCAGGCTCATTATCTCTATCAAAATCTCTATCCAATTCATAATCATAATCATCACCATCTGCCCCACTAGGGTCAGACCAAAAAACAGGATTATTATCAAAAGCGGTATAAGTACTCATAGAAAAATGGGTTACAGGGTCTATGGCTATAAATCTGCCAATTGCGACATCATATTGTCTGAAATCCATTTCATACAAATTTATACCAAATGTTTTTTCTTGCTCTACACCGTTAAATTTTCGATCATACATATCAATAACAACATTATTGTATCCTAAGTGCTTTCCTCCAAAGGCATAGTAGTTATGTTCTTCCAAAATTTCTGAAGCAGAAATACTCCCGTTGCCGTTGATATCCGTATAATTCATGCGTATATTCCCTAAGTGATCCTTATGTTGGAACACATATTTAAATTCTCCTGTTACTGTCTTTTTAACAAAACCTTCTGCGTGCATAAACAAATTTAACGAATTATCTTCATAAACAAAAGCTCCTGCATATTGTTTTGTTTTTATTAACTCTGGATTATAATACTTTTTATACCAAATCTTTTTGGACTATTTTATATTAAGAATAGGTATTACAAGCAATAATGTCAAAAATAGTTGAAAATATTTTCGCTAAACACAGAAAACTATTTTGGTTTTTAACTCTTAAATTATTTCAGCTTAAAAATCCTAATTAATGAAACTAAAAGGGTTTGCAAATTCTATAACCTTTTACAAACCCTTTATTTACCTATAAGTTCCAAAACCATCCCTGAGCGTAGTCGAAGGGTTGGAACCTTTACTTCGGTAAGTGTTATATTGAGCAAAGTCGAAATACTCAGTACAGGTTTGTTGCGGTTTTACTTGGTTTGTGTCGGGTACAATTTTTTATCCCTTCACATCCAACGCATCTCTAAGTGCATTGCCAATAAGCATAAAAGCGGTTACCAAACTCATAATTGCCAATCCGGGAATAATTGCCAGATAGGGTTTGCCTAAAATAATGTAACTGTAATGGTCTTTTATAATACCACCCCAACTGGGCATAGGCGGTTGTGCGCCAATACCCAAAAAGCTTAATCCGCTTTCAATTAATATGGCAGCGGCAAAATTAGCTGCCGAAATAATAATTACGGGAGCCATACTATTGGGTAATATATGTTTGGTGATAATGCGCCAATTAGAAAACCCCAACGTGCGAGCTGCGGTAACGTATTGCATTTTTTTTATACTTAAAACTTGTCCTCTAACGACCCTTGCCACTTCTACCCACATAGTAAGTCCTACAGCAATAAACACTTGCCAAAACCCTTTGCCTAATGCTAAGGTAATAGCAATAACTAACAGCAAAGTGGGTATAGACCAGGTTACATTAATAAGCCACATAATAATAGTGTCTGCCAAGCCTCCAAAATAGCCGGCAATGGCTCCCAGTGTAATACCTATTAGTAACGATATTAACACAGCAATAAATCCAATAGATAGCGAAATACGAATGCCTACTAACATCCTGCTTAAGAGGTCTCGCCCGTATTTATCGGTTCCTAGTAAAAAGGTTTTTTGGGTTAGGTATTTTTTTTTGATGTCTTTAACCGTTTTTGCTTTTGGGAATTTGGAAAGCGGGTACTCTTTTTGTACTCCCGAACTTCCGTTAGGAGTGTAATGCGTAATAAGAATACCGGTTTTAGTGAGTTGGTAACCTGAAATGGGAATTTCTGAAGCAGTGGTTTTTTTTCCGAAGAAAAATGCTTGTAGCTTGTTTTGTTTTATTTCTTTTCCGGGAAGGGTTAACATAACTACTTTAAATCCCGGAGGTTTGGAGTGTATTGAGAGGTGTTGTTGGTTGGCGTTTTGAGAGTTATCCGGTGCCAATGCATAAGCAAAAATTGCTATTAGTGTGCAGATAACTAAAAATACAAAACTGAAAACACCCCAAAAACTTTTTTTGAATTTTTGGAGTGCAATTTTACTTAAGGATGTAGATCGAGTTTTCACTTGGTAAAAATAGAAAAAAGAATGCTATGGTTACCAATTTGTAATTCTGAAATATATTTCTGCGATAATAAGATAGAACCTATATTACTTGGTTAAAAAATTAATCTTTAATTTCGGCTATTTTATGTTGAGAGAACGAATTAATTTTTAAATCTTCTAAAACATTTACCGCTTCATTTACATATAAATCTTTACTTAGGTTTTTATGCCAACGTTTTCTTTTTTCTTTAAGTGTTGTGTCTTGTTTCATTAAGTTTATTTCGTAAGGAAGCGATTGAAATTTTAGTTTATTATCATACTCATCAACACTTTCAAATTGCTTCAGTTCTTCTCTTCTTTTTTCTACTTCGGCTTTATAATCATCAATATTTAAAGCTACATAATTTTCATCTCTTTTTTCTTTTACCCATTTAGCTTCTTGATCTAACATTTTCACATAATTGTTTTCGGCAATTCTTTTTTTACTGTTTTCAATAACGGTTTCATAATTAGCATAACCGCTCCAGGGTGTATAGTTGGCAGGCGATATTTTGTCGTAGGGAAGCGGGTTTTCAAAATCTCTTTCTCCGGCTTCAATATAGCTGTATCTGTCCGGTATTACCACATCGCTTTTTACACCTTCAAGTTGGGTTGATCCGCCGTTTACACGGTAGAATTTTTGCGTGGTAAGTTTTAAAGCACCCAAATCTCCCATATTATTTTTTCGTAACCAACGGTTGAGGTCTACCAAATTTTGCACGGTTCCTTTACCATAGGTTTGTTTGCTTCCTATAATTACGGCTCTTTTATAATCTTGCATTGAAGCTGCAAAAATTTCGGAAGATGATGCCGAAAATTCGTTTACCAAAATAACAAGAGATCCATCCCAGATTACACCATTGTCGGTGTCTTTAAGAACTTTTTTAGGCTCACCTGTAGAAGCAACTTGTACAATAGGTCCGTTTTTAATAAAAAGTCCTCCAAGGTCTATGGCAGTACGTAACGAGCCGCCTCCATTATCTCTAATATCAATAATTAAACCTTCGATACCTTGTTTTTTTAATCTTTCAATTTCTTTTTTTATATCGCTTGCGGCATTTCTATTATTATAATCATACATATCAAAATAAAACTGCGGGAGATAAATTAAACCGTAGGTCTTCTCTCCTTTTTTAATAAGGGTAGATTTTGCATAGGTTTCTTCAAGTTCAACAACATCACGTGTAATGGTAACGTCTTCAATAGTACCATCAACCCGTTTAACTGTTAGTGTTACTTTTGTGCCTTTGGGTCCTTTAATCAATTTTACGGCATCATCAATTCGCATACCTACAATGCTTACCGGAACTTCTTCATTTTCTTGTTTTACTTTTAGAAGAATGTCTCCAACATCTAGATATTCTCCTCGCCAAACGGGACCACCACTTATAATTTCAATTACTTTAATATAATCGTTTTTTTTCTGAAGTCTGGCACCTATTCCTTCCAGTTTACCACTCATTTGCATATCAAATTTATCTCTATCGGGTGGTGCAAAATAATTGGTGTGAGGATCAAATTGTTGTGCTATAACATTTAAAAAAGTAGCAAAATAATCTTTGCGTTCCAAATCTTTTGTAAAATCAAAATACTCATCCATTGATTTCTGTACGCTTTCTCTGGCTTCTTTTTCCAGTTCGGTGAGACTTTTCGGCTTTTCCGTTTTTTTAGTAATACTATCATTTTCAGAGTTTTTACCATTATTCTCTATTAAGTCGTAAAGGCTGGATATAACCGAAAACTTTAATTGCTCGCGCCAGCGTTTTTCCAATTCTTTTTTAGAACCGGCGTAGGGAATGTTTTCATAATCGGTGTTAATACTGTCTTGTTTTTTAAAATTAAATGGTGTTTTTAAAACCTTAGGATATATATTTTTGGCTTCTTCCATTCGTTTCATTAACCGGTTATAAACTAAATTAAAAAAAGTTAAATCTCGTTCTTTAATTTGATCGTCCAATAGTGTTTTGTATTTCGAAAACTCAGCAATATCTGAATCTAAAAAATAGCGTTTTAAAGGATCTAACTGGTCAATAAACCGACGGTATAAATGTTCTGAAAAATCGTCGTTTATATCCTTCGGGTCGTAATGTGTATGTTCAAGTACGTAGGTTATTAAATCCAGTAAAGTTTTATCTTTGTCTGTGTCATCAAATTGTTTTGTTGTAAAACTGCAAGAGGCTGCCGAAACAAATACGGCAAGTAGTAAGAGCTTAAAATTCTTTTTCATTAGTCGCATATATCGTTTGTTTATAACCACCGTTTAACACAAAAAACCGTGCCATTAGTATGGTAACTTTATTAATATTTTGTTAATCTATTTTCCATTTTAATTATTCTTTGTGTTAAAAGAAATATTTTTCCGAAATATAAAGGTATTGGTTTTGTAAACAAAATTTTTAATTGTGTATTTTAGCTTTTTGTAAATTCATACTTTATGCAGGATAAAAAACCGCTTATTTTAGTTACCAATGATGATGGTATTACCGCTCCGGGTATTCGGAACTTAATTAGAATAATGAATACTTTTGGTGAAGTTTATGTGGTTGCACCCGATTCGCCCCAAAGCGGGATGGGACACGCCATAACAATAAACGACACTTTATTTTGCAATAAAATAACCATTTCTAAAGATGAGCCACAGCAAGAATACAGCTGTAGCGGAACACCGGTAGATTGTGTAAAAATTGCCGTAAACGAAATTCTAAAACGCAAACCCGACTTGTGTGTAAGCGGTATTAATCACGGAAGCAACGCATCTATTAATGTGATTTACAGCGGGACTATGAGTGCTGCCGTTGAAGCCGGAACACAAGGTATTCCGTCTATTGGTTTTTCGTTGTTGGATTATTCACTTGAAGCCGATTTTTCCCCAGCCGAAAAGTTTATAAAACAAATTACCCGGCAATGTTTGCAAAACGGATTACCCAAAGGAGTGGTGCTAAATGTAAATATTCCGAAAGGAAAAATTAACGGAATTAAAATTTGTAAGCAAGCAAATGGTTATTGGAAAGAAGATTTTGACAAACGTACCAGCCCGTTAGGGAAAGATTACTACTGGTTAACCGGTGAGTTTGTTAATAAAGATAACGGAGAAGATACCGACATTTGGGCACTTGACCAAGGATATATTTCTATAGTGCCTACGCAATTTGATCTTACAGCCCATCATGCCATTAAGGATATTAATAATTGGAATTTGAAATGAAAAAAGAAATACTTATCGGTTTTGTTGTTGGCATAATTGCCAATCTGGCAGGAAGTTATTTGTATATTTATTTTTTTTCGAAATACAGTCTTGAAACAACTATAAAAGTAGCTACCAAAGAAGATTTATTAGGGAATATTATTGCACTGGGTGCCATACTTAATCTATTGGCTTTTTTTGTGTTTTTAAAAAAAGGACAATTATACAGAGCCAGGGGAGTGGTTTTAGCCACTGTAGCTGCTGCTTTGGGAATTTTAATTGCTAAATTTTATTAATTGAAAACCGGAAAACCGATAAAAGAAAAATGAAGTATTACATTATAGCAGGAGAAGCTTCGGGCGATTTACACGGCTCCAATCTCATTAAAGAATTGAAAGCGCAAGATGCTCACGCACAAGTACGATGTTGGGGAGGGGAATTAATGCAACAAGCCGGAGGCGAACTTGTAAAACATTATAAAGAGCTTGCTTTTATGGGTTTTGCCGAAGTGGTGTTGAACCTGCGAACGATAGTTAAGAATATTTCGTTTTGTAAAAAAGACATTCAAACTTTTAAACCCGATGCAATTATTTTTATAGATTATCCCGGTTTTAATATGCGAATTGCCAAATGGGCTAAAAAACAAAGATTTGCTACACATTATTATATTTCGCCTCAAATTTGGGCTTGGAAAGAAGGACGAATTAAAGCCATAAAAAGGGATGTTGACCAAATGTATGTAATACTTCCTTTCGAAAAAGATTTTTACGAAAAAAAACACAACTATCCGGTTCATTTTGTGGGGCACCCGCTTCTGGATGCCATTGCGCACCGAAAGCCGATTTCGGTAAATGCATTTCAAAAAGAATACAATCTGGAAGAAAAACCCATTATAGCACTACTTCCCGGAAGCCGGAAACAAGAAGTTTCTAAAATGCTTTCGGTGATGTTGCAAGTAGTAAATGATTTTCCCGAATACCAATTTGTTATTGCAGGAGCACCGGGATTGGATAACGAATTTTACCAACCGTTTTTAACCCATCCTCATGTACATTTATTACAAAACAAAACCTACGATTTATTAAGTGTAAGCCATGCCGCTTTGGTTACTTCGGGAACGGCAACCCTTGAAACGGCACTCTTTAAAGTACCGCAAGTAGTTTGTTACAAAGGAAACCGGATTTCGTACGAAATAGCTAAACGCATAATTAAGCTAAAATACATCTCGTTAGTGAATTTGATATTGGATAAAGAAGTCGTAACCGAACTTATACAAACCGATTTTAACTATAAAAGATTAAAAGAAGAACTTGCAAGAATCTTAGACCCCTACACCCGAAGCGTTTTATTTTTAGATTATTACGATTTGGAACAAAAACTGGGAGGCGAAGGAGCCAGTAAAAAAACGGCACAACTTATTTTGGAATCTTTTAATAAATAAAACCTATTGTATTTTAATTTGTGAACAGGTATTGAAAAAAACATCTATGAAAAATTTATTACTAATT
This sequence comes from Flavobacteriaceae bacterium, assembly GCA_027081505.1. GTDB lineage: Bacteria > Bacteroidota > Bacteroidia > Flavobacteriales > Flavobacteriaceae > Marifrigoribacter. The sequence continues at coordinate 12,927 of JALWKK010000096.1, read as the reverse complement.
ATTACAGTTTCTGTACTTCTATTTTCCTGCGGAAGCAGACCTAAAACCACTTCATCTAAAAAAGAAGTTATTTCGGTTTCAAAAAATAAAAAGGGCAAAGCTTCTAACATTGTAAACTATGCAAAAAGCTTTCAAGGAACGCGTTATAAGTTTGGCGGAACGACCAAAAAAGGAATGGATTGCTCCGGGTTGGTATATGTTTCTTTTAAAAGCGAAAAAATTGCACTACCCAGAGTATCAAGGGATATGGCTAAGAAGGGAAAACGAATTCCCGTGAGCAAAGCTAAAAAAGGCGATTTGGTATTTTTTAAAACCAATAAAAACAGAAACGTGATTAATCATGTAGGGTTGGTTGTAGAAAACAAACAAGGCGAATTATTTTTTATTCACGCAACAACCTCAAAAGGAGTAATTGTTTCTTCGCTTCACGAAAAATACTGGAAACGCGCTTTTGTTGAAGTTAGGAGGGTGATATAATGTTTGTACTATTTCTTAATTATTTTTGCCGTTTTTACTCCCTCTTGCGTAATTAGTTTTACAAAATAAACACCGGATTGTAAGTTGGACACATTTATGGTTTTGCTATTACCCTGCACTTGTATCACTTCTTTACCCAACAAGTTATACACTTGTATTTGTTTAATCACTGCGTTGTTTGGGTTATTTATTTGTAAAACGTTGGTTACAGGGTTTGGGTAAAGGCTTAGTGATTGTAAGGGTTGGTCTTCCATACCGAGATAGGTAAGGTTTTTGTACCAGACTAATGATTTTGTATCTGGATCTACATTTGAGGCAACTATATCTAAATAACCATCACCGTCAACATCTGATAGGGATAAAACTATACCTTTAATTAAATTAGAGTCTATCAATTTTTGTTCTCCAAAATTTCCTGTGCCGTTATTTTTATACCAAGCTACTTTACCGTCATTTACAGAAATAGACACAATATCGTTATCTCCATCATTATCGATGTCACCAACATCAACAACACTAGGTTGAAGGACTTCGGTAGTTATTATTTGTTTAGTACCAAACGTACCAAAACCATTAAGATTTTCAAACCAAGCAATAGTATTTCCTCCAAACTCTACCGAGACAATATCATTATCATTATCTCCATCTAAATCGGTAGCAAGGACAAACATAAGCCCAAAGTTTTCTGAAGTTATAATATGCTCACCACCAAAGGTACCTTCTCCATTCATATTTCTATACCAAGATGGAGTGTTTACTATTGAAGAACTGTCGGAGACAACATCCATATCGCCATCGCCATCTATATCTGCCACATCCATACCAATGGCAGTATCTGCCGTTGAGGTTATAATATTCATTCCGCTAAAGTTGCCTTGTCCTCCTACGTTTTCGTACCAAGCAATGGTGTTATCGTACCTTGAACATGCTATTACATCGTTATCCCCGTCTCCGTCTATATCGCTACTTAGAACCGTTTTTGGGACATCTTGAGTGTTATTTATAATATTTTTATTACCAAAAGTACCGTTACCGTCTAAGTTTTCAAACCAAACAATTTGATTAGACGAAGGGCTTAAAGCCAATATGTCTATATCGCCATCGTTGTCAATATCTGACGCATTGACATAATCCGCAGAGGGTAAGTTATTTGTAATACTATTTTTATCACCAAAATTACCCAAACCATCTAAATTTTCATACCAAGAAACCGTGTTATTTCCTACAGATGCAGTAATAATATCCTGATTTCCATCACCATTTATATCAGCAGTAGCTAGCCAAGCCGGAGCATACGCGTCAGTGTCAATAATTTGCTTTTCTCCAAAACCGGATTGTGCAAATCCTTTAAATAAAAAAATATCGATTAGTAAAACGAATATTATTTTTTTCATTGTTTATATATTTTTAACCCCTGACAGCATCTATGGTGCATCAGGGGTTAAATTTACTAAAATTAATTATTATCTTTTAAAATAATGGTTTGGTCTATGGCTCCGTTGTCATACACCTTATCTATTTTATACAAACCGGGTTGTAAGTTTTGTATTAACTGCGGGTTGTTAATGGCGGTGGAGTCTTGGGGCATAACCGTTACGTTGGCATTTAACACACCGTCGTTAAACTTGGTAACAATACCGCTTCCGGCTGCTTTGTTATTATTGTCGTAACATTTTCGTGGATAATCATAGTAATCACTATCGTTACCTACTTCATCTACTTCTTCAATATAAATTGCCGAGTGGTTGGGGTGTTTTATGTTACCGTAGTTGGTATCGTTTTCTGTAATTGCCAATAATACATTTGTCCAACTTACAGGATACGAAATATCGTAAAAATCTGCCGGTTGCGGATAATTTCCGTCACATTCAACAAATCGGTAATTAAATCCGGGCTGAAAATACGGGGTATGTATTGTAGGGTCGTAAGCTCCAGCCAGGTAATATTCGCCTTTATAGGGTTCAAAAAGTGAGGCTATATCTGTTTCGGCGTTTATCATAGTCCCGGCAGTTAGTAAGCGTTCTCGCATACGTATTTTTTGTCCTACCGTATATCTGTCACCGCACAAACGTAACCCCCCGTAGCCCATAAAGTTTTTTACGTCTTCAGGTGCTATTTCATATTGAGTCCCTTGACAATCTGAATCACCCGGGATATGTTCACAAGTATTAGGGTCAACATCGTTCCACATGGTATCTTGTGCCGGTGTGTCTATAATCTTATCGCCACTGGTGTCTGCATTATAATTGGGGTCATTGGGGTTGCGAGTAACATGTTCACAATTAGAAGAGTTATAACCAACAAAAGTGTGAGGTAAACCCAGTACGTGACCTAATTCGTGAAGCATAACCGGTGTGGTTACCGCTTCAAAGCGTATAGCAAAGACAGCACCGAGTGTTGTAGCAATACCCGAGAAATTAGTAGTGCCATCGCCGGAGTGTTTGGGCATATACACATTAATAGCATTGGGTTCCTTATATCCGTTACTTGCTGCCCAAGCTTTCATATTACCATAAGAATTACTGCCTGCAACAGTTATAGTATCAAATAGATTTGAAGCAAATCGTTCAAATCCTCTATACTTAACAAATATCTTGGCATCATTTAGCGCAATATTCATCCTTGCGACTGCATCCAATACCATATCTTCCGTTATTTGATTGTTTGAAGGAACATCATCTTCCGAGTTTATTTCCCAAAATTTAATATTATACACTACAGGGTCAAAGGTATCTAAATAAGCCGGGTCTATACTATTACTATAGTTGGTAGTATAATAACTACTACCCTCATCAGGCGTAGCACAAATATCCTGTTGTTGCCCAAAAGCAAGCAAAGTTAAGCTCAATAATAACAATGTAATTATTTTTGATTTCATAAATTCTAATTTTTAAAATTAAACAATTCAATCCCCGTCACACTACCGTTTGCAACCGGTACTGCAAAATAGCTTGCAAGCATTTTTATTATTTCGAGGAGTTGAGGGCTAATATAATAAATATTTTTTAAATAACGCATATATGCGTTGAAAAAATTTTCAATATAGTATCAAATTTACTATGTGATAAATAATAAGAACATAAGTTGTATAAAGGCGTTTGGAAAACATCTTAGGAAACTTAGAAAGGAGAGAAATTTATCACAAGAACAGTTAGCTTATGATGCCAATATACCGATTTCTCAAATTGGTAGAATCGAGCGTGGAGAGATAAACACTACTTTAAGTACACTTTACAATCTAGCAAATACACTTGAGGTATCTTTATCTCAACTTCTTGATTTTGAATTTTAGATTTAAGAAAAAGCAAGAAGTAATTTTTTATTTAATACTATATGCGGTTTGTAAACTTTGCTGTTGTTAAGCTTTCCTTGTTTTTAACAGGAGGGATAGTTGCGGGTTATTTTTTTCCTTCCGACCCTGTGTTTTTTTTCAAATTAGTGTCGGCGGGTTTGTTGGTATTGGTTTTACTTTGGTTTCTTAATCTAAAGAACGTTCAGCCAAATAAAATTTTTACCGTAGTTGCATTTGGTACTTTTTTCTTGCTTGGTTATGTAAATGTAACCTTCCGGCTACCCGATTTTCAGCCCGGTAATGCGCAAAATTTTATTAAAAAGGACAGTTTTCAACTTGTGCAATGTAAGGTAAAAAGCGTTTTAAAACCCAATGTATATACACAAAACTTTATAGCAAAGGTTATTGCCGTTGATGGTAATCTTTCTACCGGAACTATCTTGGTTTCGGTAAAAAAAGATTCACTTTTTCAGCCTTTTTATGTTGATGATGAGTTGTTAATAAGCGCAAAATTTTCGGAAGTATTTTCGAATAGAAATCCATATACATTTGATTACTCAAAGTATCTAAAAACATTGGGGATAAATAATCAGGTGCGCATTTCGGGTCTGGATGTTTTAGAACAACGAAAAGGTAAAAAAACACTTCTAGGAATTGCTGCTTCCTTACGAAATCACATCATCCTAAAGTTAAAAGAAAACAACCTCACTAAAGATGAATTGGCAATTATTGAAGCGTTACTCTTAGGAGAACGAAAAGACATTAGTAAAGCACTGTATGAAGGATATCAAAAAGCCGGAGCAACACATATTTTGGCAGTCTCTGGATTGCACGTTGGTATTGTTTTGTTATTGATTTCTTTTTTACTAAAACCCTTGCACTATCTAAAGGGCGGTAAAACATCCGCTCTACTTTTAACCGTTGTTTTATTGTGGGGTTTTGCTCTAATAGCCGGTTTGTCGGTTTCGGTAGTTAGAGCGGTTACTATGTTTTCTTTTTTAGTGCTTGCGCAACTCATAAATAGAGAAACCAATGCTATTAACACCCTGTTTTTATCGTATTTCTTTTTATTGTTGCTAAACCCTTTGTGGTTGTTTCAAGTTGGTTTTCAGTTAAGTTATGTTGCCGTGTTTTTTATTTTATGGATGCACCCCAAACTGTATAAATATTACAGACCCAGATTTTATCTAGACAAATTATTTTGGGGAATTTTAACCATAACTTTTGTTGTTCAAATAGGTGTTACACCCCTACTGTTGTATTATTTTCATCAATTTTCGGGTTTATCCTTTTTAACAAATATTGTAATATTACCCTTCTTAGGTATTATACTGTCTTTGGGTATTTTTACAATAGTTTTGGCATTAATAAATGCATTGCCGGTTTGGCTTTCGGTTGCATTTAATTATGTTATTGAATGGTTAAACACCTTTGTTTTATGGGCAAGTAAGCAAGATGGGTTTATAGTATCCAATATTTCTTTTTCCGGTTATAAAGTTTTCGCTTCGTACTTGGTAATTGTATCTTTTGTATTAGTATGGAAAAACAGAAATGCGAAAAACAGTATTCTTGCATTGTCTTCTGTGGTTGTTTTTTTAGTATTCGCCTTTTTTGAAAAACAAGCAACTCATTATAATGAGTTTATCATCTTTCATAAGACACGTACATCTGTTATGGCATACAAAAACGGTAGCAATCTGCGCGTTTTAACAAATGATACTACCATTAATTATTTACAACAGCCACCTGTTAAAGATTATTATATTGCCAACCGAATTGCTAAACGTACCATTGAAAAACTTCCGTTTGTTTTTACATATAATAAGAAGATGATTTTGGTTTTAGATAGTTTAGGATTATATCCCAACCATAAGATAGATTATGTGGTACTAACACACAGCCCGAAGATACATTTGGATAGATTAATAGATAGTTTGCAACCCCGACAAATAATTGCAGACGGAAGTAATTACAGGAGTTATATTGAGAGGTGGAAAAAAACGTGTAAAAGAAGAAAGCTCCCCTTTCACTATACAGGCACAAAGGGAGCTTTCATTTTAGAGTAATCGTTTTAAATAAACGTAACTTAACTTATGAGATTACTCTTTAAAAGTATAGTTGAATTTTTTTTGATATTCTTCCCAAGCTTCAGCTGTGGTTAATTTTTTATAGTCGTCGTTTGCAATCATTTTAAGATAAATCTCAAGTTGTTTAGGTGTTTTATATCCTACAACAGGCTGGATTAATTTTCCGTCTTCTTCAAAAAATACAATGCTTGGATAACCTTGTAAACGTAGTGCATCGGCAAAAAAGTGAGTGGCATTGCGACCTTTTCTTCCTTCTTGATAGTTGGGGTTTGTATAGGTGAAATCTAGATAGGTGATTTCTTCGGTTCCTTCGGCATTAAATTTTACTGCATAATATTTATCGTTAATAAATTTAATGACATCTTTGTTTGAAAAAGTGTTTCTATCCATCATTTTACACGGTCCGCACCAATTGGTATATACATCCATTATTATTTTTCTCGGATTTTCTTTTTGAGCAGCTAGTGCTTCATTCATAGTCATCCATTGAATTTTATCTTGTGCAAGCAAGGTAATGGGGAAAAGAGCAAATAGAACTATTATTTTTTTCATTTTCGGGTTATTTTATTTAAGCAACATCATCGCAAAAAGTGTACCGTTTACAAACATAAAACGCTCCTATCGGAGCGTTTCGTATAAAATACTTGTTTTTTTTGTTTATCTTACTCCGTGCATCAACTTTTTAAGCAACGGGTTTAGTATCATAGCCAGAAGGCCTACTCCTGCAGGAATAAGTGTAAATATTAAGAAAAAAGTACTTAATGAATATTCATTGGTAATATCATCAATCATTCCTCCCATTTTTCCGGCAAGTTTGTTACCAATGGCAACAGCTATATACCATACGCCAAACATCATGGCAATCATTCTTCCGGGAACTAATTTACTCACGTAGGATAGCCCAACGGGTGACAGGCATAATTCGCCCAATGTGTGTAGGAAGTAAGCGATAACTAACCAGATAATACTCACGGCTGCGGTCATTGCTCCGGGTGGAATGTCTTTTGAGCCGAAGGCCAAAACACCAAATCCGAGACCTAATAGAATTAAACCCAATCCGTATTTTACTGCAGCACTCGGGTTGTATTTGCTTTCCCACCACTTGGTAAAAAACGGAGCAAACGCAATGATATAAAGTGAATTTAAAATATTAAACCAAGAAGCGGGTATTTCTGTCTTGTCTTGTAAAAACTCACGATACAGTAGCCATAATACGATGCTCCAAATAATTACAAAACTAAAACCTAAAATGATATTGGATGTTTTGATTTTATGGTACGATACTATGATTAATTTTATGAGTACCCAACTAATTATTGCTAAAGGAATAATATAAATGAGTGTATTAACAATTTTAAAAGATAAAGCAGAGCTTCCGGTTAAAATTCTATCTGTATAATCTCTGGCAAAAATATTCATCGATCCAGCAGCTTGTTCAAAAGATGCCCAAAAGAAAACAGTAAAAAAGGCAAAAACAGCAACAGCAATCATTCGGTCTCTAATTACTTTAGAATAACGAGAGATTCTCATAACTATCAATAATAAAAATGCACATAGAGCAATTAATATAGCAATATTTTGTCCCGAAATTCCATTAATTTCAAACGGAAATAAATTGATGGGATTTTCTGCACCTTTCATTTTTGATATTTCGTAAAGAGGGTCGTTTATTACGTACAACACACCCAGTATACCACTAATGTACATAAGTATTTTGTCTAAAAAAGTAAAGTGATTTAGTTTGTTTTCACCTTCTTCCAGCACTTCAGAATTTTTCACTTCACCTTCGGTAATTTCTTTTTTGGGTTTGTCGCCTATATGCCCAAATAGAGGTTGAGCAAAGAAAAATTGAAGCATTCCCAGAAGCATAAAAATACCTGCAAGACCAAACCCGTATGACCAGCCGTACTTTTCGCCTAAGGTTCCGCAAAGTAAAATTCCTAAAAATGCTCCGGCATTAACACCCATATAAAATAAAGTAAAAGCACCGTCTTTTTTCTCGGGATGATTTTTGTACATATGCGAGATAATAGAAGTCATATTGGGTTTAAACAAACCATTCCCAATAATTAAGCAAAGGAGCCCCAAGTATAAAAACAGTTCGGTTTCAATAGCCATAAAAGCATGTCCGAGTGTCATAACAACAGCACCGTAAACCACAGCCATTTTGTAACCGATTTTGTTGTCGGCAAGCCATCCGCCTATAATAGGAGTAATGTAAACCAGCGAGGCGTAAGATCCAAAAAGAGCGAGCGCTGCTTTTCTGTCCCAAGCCCATCCGGGATTAAATCCGGTAGTCGCAGAGGTTAAAAATAGTACCAATAATACGCGCATTCCGTAGTAGGAAAACCGTTCCCACATTTCGGTAAAAAACAGTACAAATAATCCTGCGGGATGTCCTAATACTTTTGATTTAAAAAAATCGTCTGTTGTTGTCATAATTGCTTAAATTTAATTTGTTTTTTTACCTTATGCCGTGCATTTTTTTCAATAAAGTTTTGTTAAGAGCCAACATAATGAGACCGGCACCTATGGGAATTAATGTAAATATTAGGAAAAATGTGGTCATTCCGTAATTTTCGACAATCGGGTCTATGAAGCTACCTGTGATTCCTGCTAAGGTATTGGAAATAAAGTTTGCCACAAACCAAACGCCAAACATAAGTCCGACTAATTTTGCCGGAGCTAATTTACTTACATAAGAAAGACCAACGGGCGACAGGCATAGCTCTCCAAGCGTATGAAGCAAATAAGCCAAAATCAAGAATATCATACTGACGGAAGCTTCTTTTGCGCCGAGAGGAATTCCCAAGGAGCCGTAAGCTAAAATTCCAAAACCAAGTCCTAATAATATCAATCCTGTGGCAAATTTTACCGGTCCGGTAGGGTTGTATTTGCTTTCCCATATTTTTGAAAAAAGCGGGGCAAATGCTATTATAAAAAAGGAGTTTAAAATTCCAAACCAAGAAGCGGGAACTTCGGCGGTTTCGGCAATAAACTCTCTTCGGAGCATCCAGATTACAATAGCCCAAATTATAACAAAACTCGTACCGAGCAAGATATTTGATAATGCGTATTTTGAAAAGGTTTGTTTAAAAAGTAATGCCAAAACTACGGTTATGATTATCATAGGAACAATGGTTAAAATGGCATTGAATATTTTAAATGTCATAGCACCGGTTCCATCTAAAACTCTATCGGTATAATCGGCTGCAAAAATTGTCATAGAACCGCCGGCTTGCTCAAAAGCCCACCAAAAAAATATGGTAAAAAAGGCGAAAATTCCTATAACGGTAAGGCGGTCTTTGGTAATCTTGGATCTACCGGCATCGTCTATCACGTCCTCAATATTGTCTTTTGCTTCTTCAACGGTATCTTCAATAGCATCGTCCCACTCTTCGGTTTTTGTAGGAGAAAGCCCGATTCTCCCGAAAATAGTTTGTGCAAAATAAAATTGCAGCATTCCGAAGAACATAAAAATTCCGGCTAGTCCGAAGCCGTAGTGCCATCCTATTTTTTCTCCTATATAACCGCAAAGTAAAATTCCTAAAAACGCACCAGCATTTATTCCCATATAAAATATGGTATAACCGGCGTCTTTTTCTTTTCCTTGGGTTTTGTATAATTGCCCTACTATGGATGAAATATTGGGTTTAAACAGTCCGTTTCCGATAATAAGCAAGGCTAACCCCAAAAAGAAAAACGGGTCTGAAAATGTTTCCAGAGCCATTGAAGCGTGTCCCAGAGTCATAAGCAAGGCTCCTATAACAACGGCTTTTCGGTATCCTAAATATTTATCGGCAATAAACCCTCCGATAATAGGTGTAATATATACAAGCCCGGTGTACCAAGCATATAAAAACAAAGCGTCGGAACGTTCCCAACCCCAACCTTCTTCCATTAGGGAAGCAACTAAAAAAAGTACCAAAAGTGCGCGCATTCCGTAATACGAAAAGCGTTCCCACATTTCGGTAAAAAATAACACAAATAAGCCTGAGGGATGATTTAAGACTGTTCTTTGATTTGTTTCTGAACCTCCAAATTTGAATTCCATATTTTACAGTTTAAGTTAATTGTTCTTTAATGTTTTTAATTGTTGTATATCTAATAAATCTTTAGGTCTGTTTGCTTTTATTTTGCTGGTAATTAAATCTTCGTATGATATAACTCGCCATTCTAAATTTTTACTTTTTACGGTAACCTTTTTACTATCATTGTAGGCTTGTTTAAAAGTTTTGTTAACCGAGAAACGGGTTATTAATTCTAAATCCAAGTCTAAAGGTGAAAATTTTATAGAAATATTTTGCAACTGTTGTTTTACCTCCTTCGGAAATTCATCAATATCATATCCCATTTCTTTAATAACTGCAACCAATTTATTTAAGTTTTCATCTGTTGTTTCAATCCAAAAATCTACATCTGCACTGTGCCTTTGGTATCCGTAAAAATTAACAGCTCCTCCTCCTACTAATAGCATTTTTACTTGATGTTTGTTTGCTAACTTAATAAATTCGGTTATTTTTTCATTCCAATTCATTCGTGCATAAATCTATAACAAAATTATTTTTTTTTGCCTTTTTTGCCGGAAATAATGATACTACTTGCTCGCATAATACCAGAAATCTCAAAAATCGTTCTTCTTGAGGAAGGCTCAAAAATTCTGTTTTTCTTCTGTTATTATTTTCTTCTTTTGTGTTAAAACTTATTTCCACTATTCTTTTTTCTTGCTTGTATTACGACAAAATTTATAAATTCTCTTTTACAAAACCGGTTAATCTTCTAAATAAATGCAATCGGGTGTTGCCACCGTAAATTCCGTGATTTTTATCCGGATAAATTGCCCAATCAAACTGTTTATCGGCTTGTATTAATGCTTCAATCATTCGCATACTGTTTTGCAGGTGTACGTTGTCGTCTGCACTTCCGTGAACCAGTAAAAAGTTTCCTGTAAGTTTATCAACGTGACTAATGGGCGAGTTATCATCATATCCGTTGGGATTTTCCTGCGGAGTTTGCATATAGCGTTCGGTATAAATGGTGTCGTAAAAACGCCAACTTCCTACCGGTGCTACGGCTATTGCCATTTTAAATACATCATTGCCCTGAAACAAACAATTGGAAGCCATAAAACCTCCGTAACTCCAGCCCCAAATACCAATTCGGTTGGCATCGATATCATCTCGCTCACCTAATTTCTTGGCGACGGCAATTTGATCTTCAACTTCATACTTACCGAGTTGTAATTGTGTTATTTTTTTAAAATCGCGTCCTTTGTATCCGGTTCCTCTTCCGTCCACGCAAACAATGATAATTTCTTCTTGTTGTGCAAGCATTTGATGCCAATAATCATTGGCACTCATCCAGCGGTTTGCTACTTGTTGGCTTCCGGGTCCGGAATACTGGTACATTAAAACAGGATATTTTTTTGCTGTATCATAATCCTTAGGCTTAATCATGTACATATTCAACTCTTCTCCGTTTATGGTAATGGTTGAAAATTCTTTAGGTGAAATAACATAATTATCTAATTTTTTTAACAAAGAAGTGTTGTTTTTTATTTCCCGAATTTTCTTTCCGTTTTTTGCCAAATGCAAAGTGTAAACCGGAGGAGTAGTTGCATTGGAAAAAGTATTTATAAAGTACGTATAGTCGGCACTAAAATCGGCGCTGTTGGTTCCGGTTTCTTGCGTAAGCCGAAGTTTGTTTTTCCCGGTTGCTAAAATTGAATAAACATCTCTGTTTATACTTCCGTTTTCGGTGCTTTGAAAATAAATTCGACCGGTTGTGTTACTAAATCCGTAAAAAACGGTTACTTCCCAATTTCCTTTGGTAATTTGTTTTAATTTTTTGGTTTTGCTGTCAAAAAGATAAATATGATTCCATCCGTCTTGCTCGCTTGTCCAAATAAAACTGTTGTCGTTTAAAAAAGTAAGGTTGTCTGTAATGTCAATATATGCTTTGTCGGTTTCTTGATAGATTAATTGGGTTGTATTGGTCGCGGTATTTACAAAAACCAAATCCAATTTATTTTGGTGGCGATTCATTAATTGAACACTTAATAAATCGGGATTATTTGTCCATTTTATTCGTGGAATATAATAATGATTATAAGCTGTTAAATCGACTTTGTTGGTTTTATCAGTGTTTAAATGGTACACGTGAAGCGATACCTCCGAATTATTTTCACCGGCTTTCGGGTATTTAAAGGTTTCAATTTTAGGATACAAATCTTCTCCGAAAATTCGCATAGAGTATTCCGGCACGTTGCTTTCATCAAAACGAATGTAGGCTAAGGAAGTTCCGGTTTTGTTCCATTGAAAAGCTCTTACAAAGGCAAATTCTTCTTCATACACCCAATCGGTGATTCCGTTTATAATCTTATTTTTTTCACCGTCGAAAGTAATTTGCTTGGTTTCACCCGTTACCAAATCTTTAATATAAATATTGTTATTGTAACCGTAGGCTACTTTACTCCCGTCCGGGCTAATGTTGGGTTCTTGTATTTCTTCTTTCGAAACTTTGGTGAGTTTTTTTGAAACCAAATCGTACACATAATAAGTTCCGATTCCCGAATGTCTGTAGATAGGCTCAAAATTTGTTGTTAGTAATATTTTAGATTCGTCTTCGCTTAGTTCATAACTTAAAAAATACGGAATACCGGGTAAATCATTGCTGTCTAATAATGTGCGAATTTTTTTGCCCGAAACATAGTCGTATACGTCAATGCTTGAAGAACGAGTAGCTCTGTTAAAATTAAGAACGGCATATTCTTTTCCGTTTTTTAACGATTTTAATTCTTGTAGACGCTCGGTTCTAAAAGCACCTTGCCATATTTCCTCAAGGGTGATTTCTTTTTGTTGCGCATTAACAAGTGAAACAACCGTGATAAAAAGTAAAAATAAACTTTTGCGTAGTAAATTGTTCAAGGGTGTAAATTTTTTAAGTCCCCAATTTTACTAAAAAAAAATCAATTTTAGCTATTTTTCTTTATTATTTATGACCGGCAGATTCAACTAGCAAATGCAACATTGTTGTTTACAAATTTATAAAATATTTCAAAAGGTTTATTAT
>JALWKK010000095.1 GCA_027081505.1 Flavobacteriaceae bacterium | reverse complement strand
CGGGTAACCGATAACGGAAACGACATCCAACTTAACATTGCTCCCAATCCTTCCCACCTTGAAGCCGTTGGTGCTGTGGTAGAAGGAATAAGCAGAGCAAAGCAAGACAGAAAATACCAACCGGACACCAAAAAAGTGCTTCCTATTGTTGTACATGGTGATGCCGCTATTGCCGGACAAGGTGTTGTTTACGAAGTAATACAAATGGCCCAATTGGACGGTTATAAAACCGGAGGTACCATTCATATCGTGATTAATAATCAAATAGGCTTTACTACCAACTATCTCGATGCTCGATCCTCTACCTATTGTACCGATGTAGGAAAAGTAACTCTCTCTCCGGTACTTCACGTTAATGCCGATGATGTTGAAGCAGTCGTACACGCTATGTTTTTTGCCTTGGATTTTAGAATGGAATTTGGAAAAGATGTGTTTATTGACTTATTAGGCTACCGAAAATATGGTCATAACGAAGGAGATGAACCGCGATTTACCCAACCCAAACTCTACAAAGCAATTGCAAAACATCCCAATACACGTGATATCTACGCCGAAAAACTTATCAAAGAAGGTGTCATTGATAAGAACTTTGTCAAACAGTTAGAAGAAAAATACAAAAACAAACTGGAAGAAAACCTCGAAGATTCCCGCAAACAATCCAATGCTGTCATTACCGAAATAATGAAAGACGAGTGGGATGGATTCCAATATGCCAATAAAGAAAAAATGCTTCAAGAAATAGACACTTCTTTTGATATTAAAGAATTGGATAAAATAGCTGAAGCGGTAACTCAACTTCCACAAGGCAAGAAATTCCTCAGAAAAATTGTTCGCCTTATTGAAGCACGTAAAAAAATGTATTTTGAAACCAACTCATTAGACTGGGCAATGGGCGAAATGCTGGCTTACGGCACACTTCTTAAGGAAGGATTTGATGTAAGAATTAGCGGGCAAGATGTAGAACGAGGAACTTTTTCGCATCGCCATGCTGTTATCAAAGTAGAAGAAAGCGAAGAAGAAATCATTTTACTTAATAAACTAAAAAATCAAAAAGGGAAATTTTATATTTATAACTCTTTACTGTCTGAATATGGAGTCGTTGGTTTTGAATATGGGTACGCAATGGCAAGCCCCAAAACCCTCACCATTTGGGAAGCACAATTTGGAGATTTTAGCAACGGAGCACAAATCATGCTCGATCAATACATTTCTGCGGCAGAAGATAAATGGAAATTGCAAAACGGTCTGGTTATGCTTCTTCCTCACGGGTACGAAGGTCAAGGTGCAGAGCATTCTTCGGCTCGCATCGAGCGTTACCTTCAACTTTGCGCCAGAGATAATATGTTTGTTGCCAATTGTAGCACACCGGCAAATATGTATCATATCTTACGCCGTCAAATGAAAGTAAATTACCGTAAACCGCTTATTGTTTTTACTCCGAAAAGCTTGCTACGACATCCCAAAGTAATTTCTTCAAAAGAAGAATTTGCCAACGGCAGTTTTAAAATGCTTATAGATGATGTTACGGTAAAACCCGAAAAAGTAAAATCACTAGTATTTGTTTCGGGAAAATTTTATTACGATTTACTCGAAAAAAGAGAAGAACTCAAACGAGATGATGTCGCATTAGTACGACTTGAACAACTATTTCCTTTACCGAAAGACCAAATAAGAGCAACTATAAAAAAATACACAAACGCAAACGATGTGGTATGGGCTCAAGAAGAACCCAGAAATATGGGAGCTTACTCATATTTATTATTACACTTGGAAGAAGCAAAAAACTTTAGAGTATGTAGCAGAAGATTGTACTCTGCTCCCGCATCCGGAAGCGCATTACGCTCAAAAAGAAGACACAACAAAGTAATAGAAAGTGTATTTAATACACCAACATAAACCTAAGAAAAGAAAATATAACGATATGGCTTTAGAAATGAAAATTCCCTCACCGGGAGAGTCCATCACCGAAGTAGAAATAGCACAATGGCTGGTAGAAGATGGCGATTGGGTAGAAAAAGACCAACCCATTGCCGAAGTAGATAGCGATAAAGCTACACTTGAATTACCGGCTGAAGAAAGCGGTGTTATCACACTTAAAGCAGAAGAAGGCGACGTGGTTGCCGTGGGTGACGTGGTTTGTCTTATCGACACCGAAGCAAAAAAACCCGAAAGTGTTTCAACAAAAGAAACAACCAAACCCGATTCTGAAAAACCAAAAAAAGAAGCACCCAAACAAGAACAGGAAAAACAAAATTTTGCAACCGGAACCCCTTCCCCTGCCGCACGAAAAATTATTGAAGAAAAAAAATTGGACGTTTCTCAAATAATAGGAACCGGTAAAGACGGTAGAATCACTAAAGCAGATGCGCTTAATGCAACACCTTCTATGGGAACTCCGGGAACAGGAAAACGCACTTCTACTCGAAAAAAACTATCTATGCTACGACGTAAAGTAGCCGAACGATTAGTAGCCGCAAAAAACCAAACAGCTATGCTTACCACGTTTAACGAGGTAAATATGCAACCCATTTTTGACATTAGAAAACAATATAAAGAAACCTTTAAAGAAAAACACGGTGTTAGCCTCGGTTTTATGTCGTTTTTTACTCTTGCAGTAGTAAGAGCATTAGATTTATACCCGGATGTAAACTCGATGATAGACGGAGATTATAAAATAACCTACGACTTTAAAGATATTTCTATTGCCGTTTCCGGTCCCAAAGGATTAATGGTGCCGGTAATTAGAAACGCAGAAAATCTAAGTTTTAGAGGTGTAGAAAGCGAAGTAAAGCGTTTGGCAGTACGTGCAAGAGAAGGACAAATTACGGTAGATGAAATGACCGGCGGAACCTTTACCATTTCTAACGGAGGCGTTTTTGGTAGTATGCTCTCCACTCCTATTATCAATCCACCACAAAGCGGTATTCTCGGAATGCACAATATTGTAGAACGTCCTGTGGCAATAAACGGAAAAGTTGAAATTAAACCCGTTATGTATGTTGCCTTGTCTTATGACCACCGAATTATCGACGGGCGCGAATCTGTTGGGTTTCTTGTAGCTGTAAAAGAAGCTCTTGAAAATCCGGTAGAATTATTAATGAACGGTGATATTAAAAAAGCTCTGGAACTTTAAAACTTATTTATAAATCACTTTTTTAAGCCTTACAGATTAAAAATAATAATTTGTAAGGCTTTTGTTGTATTTTTATAGACAGTAAATAAGAAATTATGTCAGAATTCCATTCTGTAAAACCAAAAAAACACCTTGGTCAACATTTTTTAAAAGACAAAAATATTGCCCGAAAAATAGCAAACACCCTAACCTTAAGTTCCTATAAAAATGTTCTGGAAATAGGTCCCGGAACGGGTGTGCTTACTCAATTTATTTTAGAAAAAGACTTACGTGTTTCAGTAATGGAAATCGATAACGAATCGGTTGTCTATTTAGAAAAACATTATAGCCCCTCCTTACTTCAAATCATTCCTGCCGATTTTTTAAAATACAATTTGGATTTGATTTTTCCCAACCAACCTTTTGCCATAACCGGCAATTTTCCGTATAACATTTCTACACAAATTGTTTTTAAAACACTAGAAAATCGCCATCGAATCCCCGAGTTTACCGGAATGTTTCAGAAAGAAGTCGCTCAACGCATTTGCCAAAAAGAAGGAAGAAAAACCTACGGTATTTTATCGGTTTTAACCCAAGCGTTTTACAAGGCAGAATACCTTTTTACCGTACCGCCAACGGTTTTTAATCCACCTCCAAAAGTAGATAGCGGAGTTATCAGGCTACAAAGAAAAGAGAATTTTTCTCTTCCGTGTGATGAAAAATTATTTTTTGAGGTAGTAAAAACCGCTTTTGGTCAACGACGAAAAACACTTAGAAATAGTTTAAAAACTTTAAATCTTCCCGATAAGTTAAAAGAAGATAGTATCTTTGGGCTTCGTCCCGAACAGCTATCGGTCGAACAGTTTATTAATTTGACCAAAAAAATTGAAAACCAATGCAGTTTCAATTAACAAAAGATTTTTTACAACAGGTTGAAGAACTCATTTCCAAAAAAGACGGAAAAGGGATAAAAACTCTTTTGCACGATCTTCACTTCGCCGATATAGCCGAAATACTAGAAGAGTTAAAACCCGACGATGCGACGTATTTAATAAAATTACTGGAAAGCGATATTACTTCCGAAGCACTAATGGAAGTAGATGAAGATGTCCGGGAAAAGATTTTAGAACAACTTTCGCCCAAAGAAATTGCCAAAGAAATTGAAGAGATGGACACCGATGATGCTGCCGATGTAGTAGCCGAACTCGATGAACATATTCAAAAAGAGGTAATTAAGAAAATTGAAGACAAAGACCACGCAGAGGATATTGTCGAACTACTTAACTATCCCGAAGATTCTGCAGGTAGTTTTATGGCAAAAGAACTGGTAAAAGTAAAAGACACCTGGACGGTTGCCGGATGCGTAAGAGAAATGCGAAGACAAGCAAAAAATGTTACACGCGTACACTCGGTTTATGTAGTAGATAAAGAAGGAAAACTTCTGGGAAGACTCTCACTTAAAGACCTTTTAACAGCCGACGAAAAAGCCAAAATAAAAGACATTTACATCCCAAAAGTAGATTATGTAACCGTTTATACAGATATTGAAGAAGTAGCTCGTATAATGCAAAAATACGATTTGGGAGCCATTCCCGTAGTAGATGAAAACAGCGTCTTGGTTGGGCGTATCACAATAGACGATATAGTAGATTATATAAAAGAAGAAGCCGAAAAAGATTATCAATTGGCCGCAGGTATTACAGACGACGTAGAAGCAGATGATAGCGTTTGGGATTTGATTAAAGCCCGCTTACCCTGGCTGTTTCTCGGACTGCTGGGTAGTTTCTTTAGCGTCTATATATTAAAAGATTTTGGTAAAGGCGGTGCCTTATTAGCACATCCCGAATTATTTTTCTTTGTTCCGTTAATTGCCGCAGTTGCCGGAAATGTTGGGGTTCAATCCAGTGCCATCATTGTACAAGGCTTGGCAAACGGAATTGTTAAAGGTAGCGTGTTAAAAAGACTCGCCAAAGAAGTTGGGCTTAACTTGCTTAACGGTATTGCTTTGGGAATAATTGTATTAACCTACGGAGTACTATTAGGCTACTCCATTCAAGTATGTTTTGCCATTGCTATTTCTATGTTATCCGTAATTATTGTAGCTTCACTTATAGGTACATTTGTTCCCATTTATCTTGATAAAAAAGGAATAGACCCGGCTATCGCAACAGGACCTTTTATTACCACAAGCAACGATATTATAGGAGTATTTATTTTCTTTACTATTTCACAATTAATTTTAGGGTTTTGAAAAACAATACCTTTATTAAAAAAATATCCGTGCAATCCGAACATATTGACGATTTAGGTCATGTAAATAACCTAATCTATTTGCAATGGTGTCTCGATGCCGCTAAAGCGCATTGGATTAGCAAAACTACTCCCGAACAACGACAAAAATATGTTTGGGTTGTCTTAGAACACACCATTTCTTATAAATCTCCTGCATTTTTACGACAGAAACTAACTCTAAAAACTTGGGTGCAAAAATGCGAAGGGGTTAAAAGTTTTCGCAACTACCAAATTAGTAATGCTAAAACCAACAAACTACTGGTAGAAGCCCAAACTATTTGGTGTTTGTTACATACAAAAAGTAAAAAACCTACCAAAATTACCGAAGAAATCCGTAATTTGTTTTCTGTTTAAAAAATTAGTGACATAAAAACCATAAAAATGAGAAAAATTATTTTAACAACGCTATTACTTCTTTTTATTATTCCAAATTCCCAAGCCCAAAAAATGGCCAGAAAGGTCTCTGCTTTTAAAAACCTAATCAATAAAGAAAAAGTAATAGTAAAATTGTATGATAAAGAAGCTAAAAGAATAGTAAACTTAAAAAAAGAGATTGAAAAGACTAAAAAAGAAAAAAAGAAAAATAGTTTAATTGAAGAATTAGAAGAACAATATGAGTTTATCGATTACTATAACAAAATGATAAAGGAGGTGATTACTCCCGAGAATTGGAAATTTAACAAAGAGATTATTTTTATGTCTGAAATTGAATTTGACAAACTCTACAAAGAAAAAAAATTAGATGATTATGCCCTATTAGATTTTGTTCTTGGCAGATATTCTAAATTAGATTTTAAATCGCATACCAGAGGTAATGAAGTTACGTTTCCTACGATTATTTATACAAATGCTTCAAATAAAAAAATGTCAACCGGAACCTATCTTAAAGCTGTTTATCAAAACTTTTTTTTTAATACTAATTATAATTTTGAATATGGAAAAAGTAATGATAAAAAAGAAAAATATATAGATGAGCTACTTGAAGAAAAAAATGTAGATAGAATATTTAGCCCTGAAAACATTCTTGTTTCTATAAACATGGTTCAAAGGCACATAAACTCAATAATTGAAAATAATAAAGTTACCAAATTTAAAAATTTTGCCATCAAAGAAGCTATTAAAAATTGTTCGGCATCTAGTGGGAAAGAGTTATTAATTCAAAAAGCTGTTATACATAATAAAATTATAGATAATCCTCAGCAATTTTATACAAAAGGCAGTCTTAAATTAGTATCTGCCAAAAGAATTGCCGAAGCGGTTTTAAACAATGAAGATGTTTTAATAGGGTTCCCATTTATTGAAGGAATAATAACAGGAAAAGGACCTCATCCTATAGCAATCGCACTTTATTATAAAATAGGAATTAATCCTAAAGATTATAGTATCGTGAGTTTTATTGATGTGAGAGGATTTACAAATCATATGGAAATAATAAAAAAAGATTTAGAAAAAATGAGTAATTGTAAGTTTTAGAATAAAAAATATTCTTTTATGAAAATCCTTCATCTCGATAAAAACCATCCTATTATGCTTCAACAATTAGCGGAAGCCGGGTTTTTAAATGATGAAAATTACACCGCTTCCAAATCAGAAATCGAGAAAATCATTTCAAAGTATGATGGCATTGTTATTCGAAGCAGGTTTAAAATAGATAAATCCTTTATTAATAAAGCCAAAAACCTTAAGTTTATTGCTCGTGTAGGCGCCGGGCTGGAAAGCATTGATACAGACTATGCAAAACAAAAAGGAATTTACTTAATTTCTGCTCCCGAAGGAAACCGTAATGCCGTAGGCGAACACACATTGGGAATGATACTTTCTTTGTTTAACAAACTCAATAAAGCCGATAAGGAAGTTAGACAAGGGCTTTGGAAACGGGAAGATAACAGAGGAATAGAACTCGATGGTAAAACCGTAGGAATAATAGGCTACGGTAATATGGGAAAAGCATTCGCTAAAAAACTACAAGGATTTGATACGAAAGTAATTTGCTATGATATAAAGGAAAATATAGGCGACAAAAATGCAAAACAAGTATCGTTACACGAGTTGCAAGCACAAACAGATGTGCTAAGTTTACACACCCCTTGGACACCACTTACGCACCAAATGGTAAACAAGGCGTTTATTAGTTGTTTTAAAAAACCCTTTTGGTTGTTTAACACCGCCAGAGGAAAAAGTGTAGTAACAAAAGATCTGGTAGAAGCCCTTAAAAACGGAAAAATATTAGGAGCCGGATTAGATGTAATGGAATACGAAAAAAGCTCGTTTGAATCGCTTTTTTCTTCGAGACTACCCGAAGAATTTTCAGAATTACTACAATTTAATAATGTTTTATTAACACCGCATGTTGCCGGTTGGACGGTCGAAAGCAAACAAAAATTAGCACAAGTAATAGTAGCAAAAATTATTAAAAATTTCAAGTCATAAAAAAACGAGTTACCCGAATACGAATGCTTTTTTTAAAAAATTACTAAAGAAAACGGTAGAGTTTGATTACGGTAAATTTTCATGGATTTTAGACCCCGAAGGAAAAAAAAATGAACTTAGGGAACCAATAGAGTGCATTTTTATAATTTTCACTAATTTTACAGTATCAACATATAAAATTATTACAATTATGAGTGACGAAAACAACAACAACGACCCAAAAGAAACCATAGAAAATCTTAAAGAAGAAGCAAAAAACACGGTTAATGAAATAAAAGAAGGTTGGAACGAAGTAACCAACAGCGGCGAAAATAAAAAAGTTCTGGCCGGAATTTTAGGGATATTATTAGGTGGATTTGGAATCCATAAGTTTTATCTTGGTTATAACAAAGAAGGACTTATACAATTGGTTATTACCTTTGTAACTTGTGGAGCAGCTAGTATTGTAGGCTTCATTGAAGGTATTATCTATCTTACAAAAACCGATGATGAGTTCTACCAAACGTATCAAGTAGGAAAAAAACCTTGGTTCTAAAATTCAATTCAAATTTATTTTCAAAAAAACCTTTGACAAAAACTAATGTCAAAGGTTTTTTTAGTTTATTAAGATTACTTATCCTTTATTTAAAAGCATTGAGTCCGGTAATATCTAATCCTGTTATTAGCAAATGAATATCGTGTGTGCCTTCGTAAGTAATAACACTTTCCAGGTTCATAGCGTGTCGCATAATAGGATATTCTCCGGTGATTCCCATACCTCCAAGCATTTGACGGGCTTGGTGGGCAATATTTAATGCCATTTCTACATTATTTCTTTTTGCCATAGATATTTGAGCAGAGGTAGCTTTACCTTCATTTCTTAGCACTCCCAAACGCCAAGTTAATAACTGAGCTTTGGTTATTTCGGTAATCATTTCGGCAAGTTTCTTTTGTTGAAGCTGAAAACCACCAATAGGTTTTCCGAACTGAATACGCTCTTTACTGTAACGCAAAGCCGTGTCGTAACAATCCATTGCAGCTCCAATGGCTCCCCAAGCAATACCGTATCGTGCAGAATCCAAGCAACCCAAAGGAGCTCCAAGTCCCGATTTATTAGGTAAAAGATTCTCTTTAGGGACTTTTACATTATCAAATATTAATTCGCCTGTTGCAGATGCTCGCAACGACCATTTGTTGTGTGTTTCGGGAGTAGAGAAACCTTCCATTCCACGCTCTACGATTAATCCCCAAATTCTACCTTCTTCGTTTTTGGCCCAAACCACTGCCACATCGGCAAAAGGAGCATTGCTTATCCACATTTTGGCTCCATTAAGTAAATAATGGTCGCCCATGTCTTTAAAATTGGTAACCATTCCGGCGGGGTTAGAACCATAATCGGGTTCGGTAAGACCAAAACATCCTATGTATTCGCCGCGGGCTAATTTGGGTAAGTATTTTTTACGTTGTTCTTCGTTACCGTATTTCCAGATGGGATACATAACCAATGAAGATTGTACACTTGCCGTACTACGTACTCCGCTATCGCCGCGTTCAATTTCTTGCATGATTAAACCATAGGAAATTTGGTCAAGACCTGCACCACCGTATTCTACGGGTATGTAAGGACCAAAAGCACCTATTTCAGCCAATCCTTTTACAATTTGTTTTGGAAATTCGGCGCGTTGTGCATATTCTTCAATAATGGGAGAAACTTCTCGTTTTACCCATTCTCGGGCAGCATCGCGCACTAATTTATGTTCTTCGGTGAGTAGCTCATCTACATTATAATAATCGGGAGCTTCAAATAAGTCGGGTTTCATAAAATTTAATTTAGATTACAAATGTAAAAATCGAAATGGGATTGTCCTACATTTTTAAGTAAAAATCGGCAACTAACTTTTTATATTCATCGGTGTATTTATGCCTTTCTATTTCTATCGTTAGTCTTTCGGTTTCGGGTATCTTTCCTTGAAAAGAAAATTGAAGTAACGAACGTTTAACCGGCGATTTAGGGTTTCCTTTTACGTGGCATTTTCGGTTTATATACAATTGATATGAAGAGGCAATTTGTATAAATTTTTCTTCTTCGGCATAAGGGATAATTGTGCTATAGCTTCCTTCTTTATCCAACAACTTTGCAACGCTATACAACAAATGATTGAATGGTAGTGCCTCTTGAAAACGAGCCGTTTTTCGAGCCTGATTTTCAGGCTTGTATGCATCAGAATAAAATGGCGGATTAGAAACAATAAGGTCATAAGATGCTTCATCCCATTCTTGTGCAAACTCAATGAGAGACGCATGGTAACAGAATAATCTATCGTTCCAAGGAGCGTTTTCAAAATTTTCTACACATTGCTCATAGGCATCGTCATCAATCTCAATCGCATCAATGAGTTGGGCTTGGCTTCGTTGTGCCATTTGAAGTGCTATTACACCGGTTCCGGCTCCAATATCTAAAATGGTATCGGGTTTGTCTTTTAAGGATGTCCAAGCACCGAGTAAAACTCCATCGGTGCCAATCTTCATAGCGCAACGATCTTGCTTAACGGTAAATTGTTTAAATTGAAAAGGTTTTCCCATAATCCTGGAAATGGAATTTATAGATATAACTCTATTAATCCTTCGGGAGTATCTAACAGGATGGTTTTATTTTTTCTATCTACTTCTTTTATAAAATCATCTAAAACAGGAATTAATACTTGTGTTCCGTTGTTATCAATTTCAAAAAGGGCTTGAGCAGTACTATCGTTTACTCCGGAAATGGTTCCCACTTCTCCAAAACGGGAATCGATTACGGTAAACCCGATAATTTCGTGGTAATAAAATTGATTTCCGGTTAGTTTGGGTAATAATTCCAACGGAAGGTATAAATGGGATCCCAATAGGGTATCTGCATCCTCATCTGTAGAAACATCTTCAAACTTAACACGAAGCAGTGTAGATTTATGAAGAACACTTTTTTCAATAAAAAACGGAATCAAGTTCTTGTTTATTTCAACAAAAACCGATTCCATTTTTTCGTAAATTTCAGGGTCGTCTGTATCCAATTTGATAAGCAGTTCCCCTTTAAAACTATATTTTTTCACCACTTTGCCCAAGTAGAAACAATTCTCCTTTTGCATGGTGATTTTATTTTTATTCTTCTTCTTTAGTTGCTTCTTCAGCTTTGGCTTCGGTAGTTTCTTCGACTGCTTCTTCGGTAGTTGCTTCGGCGACACGTGCATTATTAATTGCTTTTTCGGCTTCTAATGCTTTTGCCTCGATAGCTGCCTTAGCATCTGCAAGTTTGGAGCGTTTCATTTCAACAGCTTTTTCTTTTTCGGCAACCCAAGCTTGAAATTTTTCTTCGGCTTGTTCTTCGGTTAACGCACCTTTTTTAACACCGCCTTTTAAGTGTTTTTTAAGCAATACTCCTTTGTAAGAAAGGATAGCCCGAGCAGTGTCTGAAGGTTGTGCGCCATTTTCCAACCACCTTACTGCGCCATCTACATTTATGTTAATTTCGGCAGGGTTTACGTTTGGGTTGTAGGTTCCTAATTTTTCAAGAAATTTTCCGTCTCTTTTTGCACGGGCATCGGCTGCTACAATCCAATAAAATGGTTTTCCTTTTTTTCCGTGTCTTTGTAATCTAATTCTAACAGGCATAATTTAATTAATTTTTGAGGTACCCGACCTCATGTTTATAATTTTTGAGCTGGCAAAGATACTATATTTTTGAACTAATGTTCAATAGTTTGGTATTTTTTTTTACATTTGTCGCCAACCTATTTGTGATTTTATAATTATGAGAAAGATTTTCCCCATTTTGTTTCTTTTTATTTCTATATTTTATTCTTGTGAAAATGTTGAAACGAATACCGCATCTTTGCAAGCCAATATCGATGACTACTTTTATAAAGCCGATGCGACTATTGCTACCAAACATCAAGACAACAGCTATACAATAATAGGAACTTCGAACGACCAAAAGTTTACCTTACATATAACAAATCCTCAAGCAAATGAGTATCCGGTTGGGGGAGGTTCAGATAATTGGGCTTCTTACGAAGATGAAAACGGAAATGTATATTCTACCATTCCTGACGGAGAAGGTGCCATTACCGTAACCTCTTGGGACACCAGTTTTAAAAACTTAACGGGAAATTTTAATCTTACACTTATTTTACCCGGAATAGACACGCTTACGGTTTCTCAAGGATTGTTTTATGAGGTTCCTTATGGTTTTGGGGTAGATCCTTCTATTCCTGTAAATGCAGGTACTGTAATCGGGAAAATAGATGGTGTTTCCTTTTCTCCGATAACAGTAAGTGCTACAGACACAGGTAACAACATTGCTATTGTTGCAGCAGGAGCAACCTACACCATTACATTAACATTGCCCAATGATATACTAGAAGGAACCTACTCAATTCCTTCAAACGGAATTACGGCAACACTTTCGGATGGGAATTTTTCCGAAACAGCAACAAGCGGCGTTACAGTTGTGGTAGAAAATGATACTTCGTTTAAATTAATTAAAGGTACTTTTTCGTTTACTACCGAGAATCATGAAGTTACATTCGGGCAGTTTAATGTAGGATATTAATAGCTATTTTTTCTCTATTCTTCCTTCATTTTGTTTTACAAATGCACTCCATCCCGTGTAATTTTTTCCCGTTGAAATTTTACCGCTATTGTAAAAATGACAAACTGCAGCGGCAAGTCCATCGGTACTATCTAAATTTTTCGGAAGGGTTTTTAAGTCTAATAAGCTCTGCAACATTTTAGCAACTTGTTCTTTGCTGGCGTTTCCGTTTCCGGTTATTGCCATTTTAATTTTTTTTGGCGAATATTCGGTGATTGGTATTTGACGCGACAAACCCGCAGCCATTGCAACGCCTTGTGCACGACCTAACTTTAACATAGATTGTACGTTTTTACCGAAAAAAGGCGATTCGACGGCAATTTCGTCGGGATGATGTGAATCGATAAGTTGAAGGGTTCGCTCAAAAATGTATTTTAATCGCACATAATGATCATCGTATTTTGATAATTGAAGCTCATTAAGCAATAAGAATTCCATTTTTTTTCTCACTACTTTAATAAGTCCAAAACCCATAATAGTTGTTCCCGGATCAATTCCTAAAATAATTTTTTCGGTATTCATAATGCCTTCCGCCTTAAGTTCGTTATTTTCGCTTTTTATGAAAAAAACACCGGACAAAGTTAGACAATATTTGTGGGTAGTAGTAAAAATTATTATTTTATGTGCTACCGGTTGGTTTGTTTATCATAAAATTGTAGGTAGTTCGGTTTCATTTAAACATGCGCTGTTTTTAATTAACAAACCCTGTTATCAAATCATTATTTGGTTGATTGTTTTGTTGTTTTTTACCTCTTTAAATTGGTTTTTTGAAATTTTAAAATGGAAAACACTCGTACAAACAGTAAAGCCCATTTCTTTTTCTGAAGCTGCCAAACAAAGCCTTTATGCTCTTACGGTATCACTTGCCACACCCAATCGAATTGGCGAATACGGAGCTAAAGCATTTTTTTTTAAGCATAAAAAAAGAAAAGAAGTGTTGTTGTTAACCTTTTTTTCCGGCATCTCACAAATGGTGGTAACAGTGTTTTTTGGACTTATAGGGGTGATAATTATGAGTCAAAAATTCATACTTATCATTAATAAAAATCACCTGTTTTGGTTTTTTTTAATTTTATTTCTTCTCATAATTTTTTCATTTGTTTTTAGAAAAAAGCAACTCATTTTTAAAGGACTCTCTGTAAAAGTAATTTTTAATAAAGTTAACTCTTTTTCTAAAGCAATATGGATAAAGACCATTGGTTATTCGTTTGTAAGGTACATTATTTTTAGCTGTATGTTTTATATTGTATTACGGTTTTATGATGTTCCAATTTCTTTATTGGAAGCAATACCTATTATTTTTACCACCTACTTATTGGTGTCTGTTATTCCGTCTTTTTTTATATTAGACGTTGTAATAAGAGGCGGTGTGGCAATTTTTTTGTTTGGTTTAGCCGGAATTCCGGAAACCGAAGTAGCTGTTGCTGTATTAACTATGTGGTTTTTTAATTTTGTGCTTCCGGCAATGATAGGAAGTTATTTTATGTTTACCTACCAACCTTTAAAAAAATGACGCTAATTGGAGTTATATTATTGGTAAGTTATGTTTCTGCTTTGGTATGGCTGTTGACCGGATATAATAAAGTTTCTCAATATGGTCTAAAATCGAATAAACCCAAGATTGCTTTTAGTATAATTATTCCGTTTAGAAATGAAGCCGAAAACCTTCCGGATTTGTTAAACTCTCTTTCTAATATTAATTATCATAGTGCGTTATTTGAAGTTATTTTTATAGACGATGATAGCCAAGATCTTTCGGCAAACATTATTGAAGACTATAAACCTTCCTTTAAATTTTCCGTTTTAAAAAACAAAAGAACTTCCGGTTCACCTAAAAAAGATGCTATTACATTAGGTATAAAAAATGCAAAACACGATTGGATACTTACCACCGATGCCGATTGTACCTTACCAAAAAATTGGCTCATAGCCTACAATGATTTTATTGTTGAACACCAGCCCGTTTTTATTTCGGGAGGCGTACGATTTAATAAAAATGAAAACTTTCTTAATGCTTTTCAACAATGGGATACTTGCAGTTTACAAACCACAACCGTTGGAGCTTTCGGATTGCAAAAACCTATTTTATGTAACGGAGCTAATCTGGGTTATAAAAAAGAAGCCTTTACTACGGTAAACGGTTTTATGGGAAATGAGCATATAGCAAGTGGCGATGATATTTTTTTGTTGGAAAAAATAAAAAAGAAATACCCTAAGCAGGTGTCTTATGTAAAATCTATAGACACGGTGGTTACAACAAAACCGGTTTTAACTTGGGCGGCTTTAATTAATCAACGAGTGCGCTGGGCTTCTAAAACGTCTGCGCAAAAAAATAGTTTTGCAAAATGGTTGGGAATCTTACTTTTTTTTGTTAATTTTTATGTTCCTGCCGGTATTATATATTGTTTTTTAAAACCTAATTTTAGTTGGTTTTTTCTTTGTTTTATAGTTGTTAAGTTATTTATAGATTATGTTTACATACAGAAAAGTTGTTTGTTTTTAAGGATGAAACCTTCCGGTTTGTCGTACTTTGGTTCGTTTGTTATTTACCCCTTTATTATAGTCTATATAATTTTTAAAAGTTTGGAGAAAAAGTATGTTTGGAAAGGAAGGACGTATTCTTAAAATTTAACTATTAACAGGTCAAAAAATTGGTGATAATTTTTTTTCCGTATTGTGTTAAAACAGATTCGGGATGAAATTGAACGCCGTAAACGCGATGGGTTTTATGTGAAATAGACATAATATTTCCTTCTTCATCGGTAGAAGTTATGTAAAAATCTTTTGGAAGTTTTTTAGGGTCTACCACCCAACTATGATATCTTCCTACTTTAAAAGATTTGGGTAGATTAAAAAAGAGAGGGTCTTCGGGTTGAAGGATAGATACCGGTGTTGCAACTCCATGAAACACACAAGACAAATTGGTGAGCGAGCCTCCATAAGCTTCAAAAATTGCTTGCATACCCAGACAAACACCTAATATTTTTTTGGTAGGCGCATATTGTTTAATGAGTGGTAGTAAAATACCGGAATCCTTAGGTAATCCCGGTCCGGGAGAAAGAATAATAGTATTGTACGATGCAACTTCTTCAAGCTCTATTTCATCATTTCTAAACACATCGACATGATATTCACCCACCGCTTCGATATAATGCACCAAGTTATATGTGAATGAATCATAATTATCTATTAGCAATACTTTTTTCATAACTATTTTTATGTCAAATATCACTCTTTTTTAGGAATTTTTTTTATCCTCTTGACTAAACTTTACTTGGGAAATAATACCATTAAGGCATTTTGAACCATTAAGACATTAAGCTCCATTAAGGTGTTTCATTAAGGTTTATGTTTTCTTAACTTTACTTAACTTCTTAATGCTTTAAAAAAAATGAACCATTAAGACATTAAGTTCCATTAAGGCGTTTCATTAAGTTTTATGTTTTCTTGACTTTCCTTAACTTCTTAATGTTTTAAAATAAAAATGAACCATTAAGACATTAAGTTCCATTAAGGCGTTTCATTAAGTTTTATGTTTTCTTGACTTTCCTTAACTTCTTAATGTTTTAAAATAAAAATGAACCATTAAGACATTAAGTTCCATTAAGGCGTTTCATTAAGTTTTATGTTTTCTTGACTTTCCTTAACTTCTTAATGTTTTAAAAATCTAAAAAATATTTTTTATCTTTAGCCAACTCTAAATCTACTTACTGTTATGAAACTCAAATTCATCCTATTCTCAATTTTATTATGGATTGTATCTGCTTTTTCTGTTATTTCTGCACAAGAACAACACACCATTAACGGAAAGACCTATTCTTTAAAAACGCAAAATCAAGGTGCCTTAACACTTTTATGGACAACACAAGACGGAAATTATCTGTATTTTATAAAAAAAGGTGATACCTATTACCCGTTAACCAACACAAAATCCGACGGAGCTTATAATGAAGAATACAAAGAAACTTTGCGTTTGCTTGCTTCGGGAAGTAATTTATCTACAGATAAGGTAAAATTAACGCTATCGAGTTTGTCTCAGTTTGTTAGTAACTATAACCATTTACAAACAGGCGATTCACAGCCGGTTTCTTCCCAATTAGAACTAAGGTTAGGTGCCTTTGCAGGTGTTTCTAATGCCGTTTTTACTTCCAATCCTACTAACCAAATTCTTCCTCTTCTCGGAGCAGAGCTAGAACTAATCGAAAACGTTAAACTAAAACGACACAGTATGGTGTTGCAATTTCGGCAGAGTTTTGAAAGTGGCGATTACCAATATAACGCATCGCAATTATCATTAAACTACCGGTTTAAATTTATAAAAAAAGAAAAATTAGACGCCTATATCAATACACGTTTTGCCACATTTACGGCATCTTCGGCTACAATAAATATTGTTAATCCGGACGATTCGGTTTCAACAATTAAAAAAACAGGAAGTGATTTTCAAGCGGTGGCACTTTTTGGTTTGGGTATAGATTACGCACTGGGCAACGGTTTTCTTACTTTTGGTTACAATGATATTGTAGGTTTGGGAGTTGATAGTAATGGCGAATTTCCCATAGATTTCACAATAGGATATAAATTTAATTTGTAACAATAACAATAGGTAATTCAAAACCGGTATTTACCGGAACTCCACGTTTATACGCCGGCGCAATGGGTTGGAGCGAATCGATACTTTGGTAAATTAATCGCTCAATTTTTGGTAGTTGTGCTTTCGTTAGACTATCTATTTCCAGTTGGTTGATTTCTAATTTTGCTTTTTTTGAAACGGTAAAATGTACTTTAATCGTGTCATTAATCGTTGTATTAACAGGATTTTTTTCGGAAGCAATAATCCGGTAAATGGTAGTGGTTAATGTTTGTA
Organism: Flavobacteriaceae bacterium; assembly: GCA_027081505.1. Lineage (GTDB taxonomy): Bacteria > Bacteroidota > Bacteroidia > Flavobacteriales > Flavobacteriaceae > Marifrigoribacter. The sequence continues at coordinate 19,372 of JALWKK010000095.1, read as the reverse complement.
CAAAACACGATTTTAACTTTTCCTTTTCCGAAAGATTTTCACACCTTTTAAAAACGGGATACGTATCTACTTCGTTCCAGTTAATGGTTTTTAACTCTTCTTCTAAAAAGGTTTCCGACGGTATTTTTTTTGTTTCAAAATACGAACACGATTGAAGCAAAAAAAGAAATGCTATTGTTGCTATGGAATGAGAATACTTCCACACAATCATTTAATTAGAATTTTTAAACTCGGTTATAAACGTGTCCCACTCTTTTTCTTTATATATTTCTTCAGAAAGAAAAACAAGAATAGGCAATAAATCTTCGGCTTTTTTATATCCTCTAAAAATCTGTAAAATGTCCAGATTTTCATCTAATATGGTTAAGGTTGGATAGCTGTGTCGTCCTTTTTGAAATCCGGACGAAAGTTGGTGGTAACCGCGTCTTCCGGTAGGCACAAATTTAAATTCTACACCTCGATAGGTTATGGTATTTTTGTCCTCTCCGTTCAGTTTTACACAATAATAATTTTTGTTGAGGTAATCAACAATTTTCGGGTCTTTAAAGGTAGTAGCATCCAGACGTTTACACCAACCACACCAATCGGTATAAATATCGATTAACACTTTTCTATGTGCTTGTTTTTGAGCAGCTTCTAAATCTTGAATCTTTAGCCAATTTATTTCTTGTGCCGCAACAGTAGAAAGAGATGCGGCTAACACCAACCAGAAACTTAAAAATACTATTTTTTTCATAAACCAAAAGTAGTGAAACTTAGGCGAATAAAAAATTAGTTTTTCTCGGTATCCAAAAAATGCAACTCTTTTTTTATATCACGTATTCTTTGTTTTACCAAACGGCTATACTTTCCATTTTCAGAATGTTTTTTTAGATAGCCGTTATAATATTGCAACACCGTTTTCTTATCTTTAAAAAAATTGTCTGCCGCTACGGATTGACGGTAAGTAGCTTCCTCGTTTTCGGGGTTCAACATCAGCAATTTTTTATAAATTTCCAATTGCTTTTTGTATTGTTTTTGAGCATTATATAAATCGGCAAGACGCATATAATCATTTTCCAAAAAAGGAGTGTTAAGTGCAACAGAAGTATTAAATGCTTCTTCGGCTTTATCGTAATAATGCAAGGCACGATAACAAATTCCCAGATTGTGATGGTAATTCGGGTTTTCGCTATCATGATTTTTAACCAAAATAAGATACTGCTCGATGGCATTTTCATAATCCGAAACTTTCATGTAAGTCTTGGCTAAATTTGCATACACAATTTCATTGTTTTTTCCTAAAGCAATCAGTTTTTTATAAATCTCTTTTGCCTTGTGATACTTTTTGTTGTAATATAATAAGGTAGCCTTTAGGGCTAAAAACCGTGTGCTTAAACTATCGTTATAAAGTCCGGTATTTATGTATTTTTCAGCTTGATTAAATTGTTTTTTTTGAATCAGTAACACCGCGGTTTTATAAGCCGAATGTATCATAGTAGTATCTAACAAATAGGCTCTTTTATAGAGCGATAATGCCACCGTATCTTTTTGTTTTTCTTTTGCCAAAGCCAAATGATAAACGTAATTGGCGTTTTTTGGTTGCTTATTTACCAGTTCTAAAAACAGACTGTCTGCTTTTTTATATTGAGCGGATTTTATCAATAATTTTCCGTATCGATAAGCCGTTGAAAGTGAATTTTTTGAGATTTTTAATGCTGCCTTATAGTATTTTAAAGCCTCTTTATTATTCCCCGAAGATTCATAACACATAGCAAGTTTATATAAAACAGTGGCGTTTTCGGGAAGATTTTTGTAAAGAGAAATGGCTTGAGAATAAGTGCCTAAGGCAAAAAGACTGTCTGCCTTTTTGAGTTGCCTGTTACTACTAACCCTGTCTGAAACTACAACTTGCGCCTCAGACAGGATAGAAATAAGCAGTGCTATTATTAATAATTTATTCTTTAACATCAAAAAGTATTGGCAAAGCATACAGTACACCTACTTTTTTTCCGGCATTTTCGCCCGGTTTCAGTTTGGGTAACGATTCGACGATTGAAACGGCATGTGCCGCCAAATCAGGATGTGGTGCGCGTGCTTTTGCGTTTGTTATGTTTCCTTCTTTATCTATTTTAAAAATTACCGTAATACGCTGTTTTCCGGTTACATTCAATCGCTTAGCAAGAGAAATATCAAAGTTTTCATTAACAAAGGCACTGAGCTTTTCTGAAAAACAACGTTTTAACTCTTCGTTACTTCCCGAGCAACCGGGATAAACCGGTGCTTTGTCGATAGCAGAAAAAGGAACTTCGTTTTTATTAAAAGGTGTAGGTGGAAAAGGAGGCGTTGGCGAGTTTAGATTTTTTAGCAACTCCGTAAGTTGTTTCTTTTCTTCTTCAGAAACGGTTTGGTTTTCTAAAGCCGTTTTTAATTCGGCAATCTTGTCCGACACACTGTCGGTTTCCGGTTTACTTTCTTGTGTACAAGAGGCATAAAAAAGCATCATTCCCAGTATGGGGAAAATTAGTAAATACTTTAACTTGTTGGGTTTTTGATTTGATTTTTGTAACATAACGATTCTGTTTTTGACCTGACTTTTAGCGGTGTTAATCATCGCGATTGTAAAACCAAAAGGCAGGCGGATTAATGAATAATTGAAAAATGTATTGATGAATGAAATTTCGGAAGTATAAAATACTTGCGAAAGTAAATTTTGGTAATATTCTTTTTTGCCGGCTTGTTTAATTACATAATGATCTGCAATATACTCATGAAGCATTTTTAGCTCTTTTTGAAAAAGATATATCAACGGATTAAACCAAAAAAACACCCGAAGCATTTCAAAGTACAACAAATCCAAACCGTGTTTTTGTTGCTTGTGTACCAACTCGTGTTGCATAATAATGTGCTTTTCGGGTTGCGAAAGCGCACCGCCAATAAATAGGGTGTTTAAAAAAGTAAAAGAATCTTTACTGTCTGGCAAAACAATAACGGGATGCGTGTCAATTTTTTGAAAACGACCACTCTTTTTAAGCCTCATTATTCTTTTATATTTTATAACAAACAAGGCGAAACTCAAAAGGCTTCCGGCAATCCAAATTCCGGTTAACCACAAATAGATCGAGCTTGTATCTGCTGTTTCGGCAACTAAAACTGGCGAATTTCCTATCCACACTTCGGGAAGCAAATAGGAGGTCAATGAAGCGGAATTAACTTGTAAAGCCGGAATTTTAATAAATGGAAGCACCAAGCCGACTACCGGAGCAAGCAACAAATAAATTCTGTTAAAAGTAAAAACGGTCTCTTTTCTAAAAAAAATTTTGTATCCCAATAAAAGGACAAACTGGAAGATAACTATTTTAATACTGTAGTGCATCATGGTTTTTCGGTATTAATTTCTTTTAAAACTGCTTCCAACTCCTTAATAGTCATATCGTTTCTGTTTACAAAAAAGGACACCATACTTTTAAAAGAACCTTTAAAATAACCGTCTTTTAGTTTTTGCAACGATTGATAACTATAATCTTCTTTGCTTACCAACGGAAAATAAATATGTCCTCTTCCTTGCTTTTTGTATCCTACGAAGCCTTTGCTTTCAAGTATTCTAACAATAGTCGATACAGTATTGTATGCAGGTTTGGGGTGAGGCAATTCTTCAATAATAGCACTCACATTTGCTTCTTCAAGTTCCCATAATTGAAGCATAATATCTTCTTCGGCTTTGGTAAGTTGTTTCATTTATTTATGTTTTGTTTATTAGACTTCACAGATTTAAAATAAATTTGGAATATTTTCTTAAAAAATGTTTTAATCTTTTTTAAGAGAATTCAAATATAACTAAATTTTTAGTTTAAACTAATTTTTTAGTTAAAAATTTGTAACTTTTTTTAATTTTACAGACAGATAGTGTGAAATTATGGATATATTTTTTCTTATTCTCGGTTTTTTATTGATGCTTTTGGGCATTGTAGGAAGTATTTTACCGGTTTTACCCGGAACACCTATAAGTTGGTTAGGATTATTGATGCTTTATTTATCTCCTTCTATTAAGCCGGATTGGTGGTTTTTAGGAATTACATTAGTGATTGCCGTTTTTATTTATGTGATGGATTATATCGTACCTGCAATAGGCACAAAAAAGTTTGGAGGTAGTAAAGCGGGTGTGTGGGGTGCCGTCTTAGGTTTAGTTGTCGGGTTTTTGGCTCCCGTTCCTTTTGGTATTATTATCGGTCCATTTGTAGGAGCGTTAATGGGAGAATTATTAATTGCTAAAAAAGATGGCAATCAAGCTTTTAAGGCAGCTTTCGGTTCATTCATCGGCTTTTTGGCATCAACCTTTATGAAATTAATGGCAACACTAATTTATTTAATCCTCTTTATCATTAAAGTTTGGGAATATAAGGGTGTATGGTTTTAATTAAAGCCATTGTGTTAGTTTTTCAACAGGTCTTCGGTTCCAATCTTCCGGAAATTCGTCCGTATGTCCCATAAAGAAAAAACCCAAACATACTTCGGTTTCTTCCAACTTAAAAAAATTGTTTAGTTTGTTGGCAAAAGGTGGTGTCCCCCAGTAAGCTCCGATACCTTTTTCGGTAGTAAGTAACCACATATTTTGTACCGCCATAGCAACTGCCGCTTGCTCTTCCCACAAGGCTACATTTTCGTCGCGTTTCATACAAACGGCTATTACAGCACCCGACTTTACGGGCTTTTCTTTTATTTTTTTAAACTGAATTTTTGAAAACTTAGGCGCAAATGCTTTATATGCTTCAGAAAGGGCTTCGCCAAAAGCTTTTTTAGAAGTTTCGCTGTGCATAATCTTAAAACGCCAAGGTTGAGTTCTTTTATGCGTTGGGGCATAGTTTGCCGCTTCCAAAATATCATAAATATCTTCTCTGGTTATCGGAGTATCGTTGTATTGTGGCGGATAGACCGATCGCCGGTTTTTAATAATTTTTAAAATCATACCCGAATTGTTTTTAGTGAAGCAAAACTACTATAAAAATAAAAATTGCTTTGTAACAAAAATAACAAACTCCTTTATCCTTTTTCCGACATTAAAAGTTTTTCAATTACTTTGGGAAAATGGTCGTACTCAAGCGCATGTACTTTTTGAGCAATACTTTCGGGAGTGTCCTTTTTTGAAACAAGGATACTTTTCTGAAAAATAATCGCTCCCTTATCATAATCTTTATTTACATAATGAATAGTAATGCCTGTTTCTTTTTCTTGATTATCAATTACAGCTTGATGCACACGCATACCATACATTCCTTTTCCCCCATATTTAGGAAGAAGAGCCGGATGAATGTTAATAATTTTGTCAGGAAATTGCCGTATAATATTTTCCGGAAACTTTAATAAAAATCCGGCTAACACAATAATATCCGGATTTTCATTCTGTAAAATTCCCAAAACTTTATTAGAACCTTGTAATTCTTCTTTGGTAAAACATACAGTGGGAATATTTAGTTTCTTAGCCCTAACTAATACGTAAGCGTTTTTGTTATTAGAAAGGATTATCGACACCCTAGCTTTTGGGCTACTATTAAAATATTCAGCTATATTTTGAGCATTTGTCCCACTCCCGGATGCAAAAATAACGATACGTTTCATAGAAGTAATTCGTTTTGTTTACAGCTATTCGCTCGCAAGATATAAAATACAAATAAGATAATATTAATAAGAATGAATTAAAAAAATCTTGGCATCCTTCTTGTAAGGCAATATTTTGAACAAAGTTTTTAATAAAAAAGATTTCTCGTTTGAGAATAAAAACCAATTAAATGAATCAAAAACAACGATGAATCTGATAAAATTTGTAAATTTGTTCGAGAAGTTAAAAATAATAAACAATAAAAGTAAGGCAAAATGGAGTAACTTCACCAAAAAAAATCAGTTTAAAGGCACATTTTAAACTTAAAATAGTGTTTTAAATTAAAAAATTTTATTTTTGCCACTTATAATTAAATTAAAAAACAATAATTATGTCAGACATTGCATCAAGAGTAAAAGCTATTATCGTAGACAAATTAGGAGTTGACGAAAACGAAGTTGTAAACGAAGCCAGCTTCACAAACGACTTGGGAGCAGACTCCTTGGACACAGTAGAGCTTATTATGGAATTTGAAAAAGAATTTGATATTCAAATTCCGGACGACCAAGCCGAAAACATTGCTACGGTAGGTCAAGCAATCTCTTATATTGAAGAAGCTAAATAAAAATACTTCTTTATGGAACTTAAGCGAGTTGTTGTAACAGGACTGGGTGCATTAACACCCATAGGTAACAATATTCCGGAGTATTGGGAAGGATTAAAAACCGGGAAAAGCGGTTGCGCTCCTATTACCTATTTTGATACCGAAAAGTTCAAAACAAAATTCGCTTGTGAGATTAAAAATTTTAATCCGCTGGATTATTTTAACCGAAAAGAAGCCCGAAAGCTTGACCGTTTTGCCCAGTATGCTTTAGTATCTTCGCAAGAAGCAATAGAAGACTCCAAATTAAATCTTGAAACTATAGATAAATTTAGAGTTGGTGTTATTTGGGGAGCCGGTATTGGTGGGCTGGAAACTTTTCAGAACGAAGTAATAAATTTTGCAGAAGGGGATGGAACACCTCGTTTCAACCCCTTCTTTATTCCTAAAATGATAGCCGATATTGCTCCCGGTAATATTTCTATCAAATACGGTTTTATGGGTCCTAATTACGCAACAGTTTCTGCTTGTGCCTCTGCGGCAAACGCAATTATAGATGCTTTTAATTACATTCGGTTAGGAAAATGCGATATTATTGTAACCGGAGGTAGTGAGGCTGCAGTTACCAAGGCAGGCATGGGCGGTTTTAATGCTATGCACGCATTATCTACACGTAACGAGAGTCCCGAAACCGCTTCGAGACCTTTCGATGCTACACGTGACGGCTTTGTCCTGGGCGAAGGGTCGGGTGCGCTTATTTTGGAAGAATACGAACACGCCAAAAAAAGAGACGCAAAAATTTATGCCGAAGTTATAGGTGGCGGAATGTCAAGCGATGCCTATCACATGACCGCTCCACATCCGGAAGGTATAGGTGTTGAAAGAGTTATGATAAATTGTCTGGAAGACGCAAAAATTTCTCCCGATAAAATTGACCACATCAACACACACGGTACGGCAACTCCTCTGGGAGACGTAGCCGAGCTAAAAGCCATTATTAAGGTTTTTGGCTCCCATACAAAAGATATTTGCATAAATTCTACAAAGTCGATGACCGGTCACCTTTTGGGTGCCGCCGGAGCAGTAGAAGCCATTGCTTCTATCTTGGCAATACAACACAGTTTGGTACCTCCTACCATTAACCACAGTACGGTAGATGAAACCATAGACCCTACCTTAAACTTAACGCTTAACAAAGCCCAAAAATGTGAAATCAACTATGCGATGAGTAATACTTTTGGGTTTGGTGGACACAATGCTTGTATATTGTTTAAAAAACACAAGCCGGAATAAAACCTGTTAATGGCATTATTAAAAAACATATTTTCCTCCAAAACTGAAAAAGGCGGAGAGTTTTATACTGCTGTTAAAAAAATTATAACCTTTTCACCAAAAAATTTATCCTTTTACCAAAAAGCCTTTACCCACCGATCGCTTAATAAAAAAACCAGTGAAGGAAACACCATTAGTTACGAACGGTTAGAATTTCTCGGCGATGCCGTTCTAGGAATGGTAATTGCGGCACATTTATTTAAAAAAGTGCCTACCGGAGACGAAGGATACCTCACCAAAATGCGCTCGAAAGTGGTGAGTAGAGAACACCTTAACGAGTTGGGAAGAGACTTGAATTTAATAAAATTTGTACGAACTTCGGTGCCGTCAAACCAATTTGGGCAAAACATTCACGGAAATCTTTTTGAAGCATTGGTTGGTGCCATTTATCTGGATAGAGGCTTTTCTTATTGTGAAAAATTTATTCAGAAAAGAGTAATTAAACCTTATGTGGACATTCAAAAATTAGAAGGAAAAATAATTAGTTACAAAAGTCTTTTTATTGAATGGTGTCAGAAAAACAAACGGGAATTTAAGTTTCATGTCTACGAAGACACCGGAAACGAAAGCCTGAAATATTTTGCCGTTAAGCTTCAATTAGAAAACCAAACCGTAGCTAAAGCCCGAGCCACTTCAAAAAAGAAAGCCGAAGAACGCGCCGCAAAAAGAGCTTATTATAAGCTTAAGCGCACAATGGAAAGTCAAAAAAAATAATGTACTCCTTCTAAGAAAGTAACTTTGATTTACCCCTAAATGTGGCTTTTGATAGTCAAATTGCTGCTATTTTTCCTTATTTAACTCCCAACTAAACAGGATATATATATCAGAAGAAATGTAACATCCCCCAAAAATAAGACAGTTTAAAAAAAGGCAAAAGAAAAAACACAGATTACTTCTTCTTGTAACTATTATAATACTCTTCCATTAAATTCATAATAGCAGTAATTAAATCTTTGGTTTCCATTAACAAGCTAAAATAAAGCGTGGTGTTTTTAGGGCTAGACTCTTCGGTACGTGTACGATTAATTTGTTTATCAATTTTCATTGCCAAATAATCGAAGGCTTTTTGTTTACGCACCAAAACATTTCCTATTTTTTCAAATTCTCTGTTTTTAAATATAATTTCAATATCATTTAATAACTCACTCAATGATTGGTCTATTTCTTGCAGGTCTTTAATTTGACTAAAACGTAATTTTTTATGATTATTATTAATGTGTTTATAACTGGCTTTAGATAGAAAATCTAATGATTGTGCCATATCTTGAAGGTAGCTTAAAATAATAATATAAAAATTACTCCCTCGCACACTGGTTTCATCTAGATTTTTAATAAAATAAAATATATCATCTCTTAATTCATCAATTTCGCTGTTTAATTTTTCGACTCCTTTTCTACTTTTTTTAAGGCTTTTTAAATCTTGCTTAGCAAGACCTTTAAGCATATTGGTATATATTTTATTGGTTCTGGAAACCACAGTCGAAATATGGGTTGCACTTTCCTGAATAATGCCTTGTACGGTCTTGCTTTCTGTTTTTTTAAGAGCAGAAGGGTCTATGGATTTTCCCTTGTTTTTATGCTTAATATAATTTCTTATTACTATTAAAATGACTAACAAGAGCAATACGGCAATCATAGCTGCACCTCCCAAATAAATTAAATAAGCGATAATACCGGCTGCTGTAAAAGCACTTAAAGCAGTAAAAAACCAACCTCCTATTACATTTAAAACTCCTGCAACTCGATATACAGCACTTTCGCTTCCCCAAGCTCTATCTGCCAGTGAGGTACCCATTGCTACCATGAAGGTAACATAGGTTGTTGATAGTGGCAATTTATATGATGTTGCAATAGAAATTAGTATACTAGCCACCATAAGATTAACAGCCGCTCGTACCATATCAAAAGCAGGTTTCTCGTTGTTAATGGTTTTGGTCTGTATGGTCGCCGGCATTAAGAATTGTTTATCGATTCTTTCTTGCAAACTAAAAGGTATAATTGTTGCGATATATTTAGAAATAAGTATAGATCCTCTCACAATTGACCGAGATAACCAGTTGGGTTCAAAGCGTTCTTTCACGTCGTCTTGGCTGGATAAATCGATAGATGTTTTTAAAACTGCTCGTGCTTTTTTTGATGTCCATAATGTGATTATCATAATAACTCCGGCAAGCAATAATAATAAAGTAGGTGCGTGTTGTTTACTTGCCATTGCCGTCATTCGGAATGTATCTGCCGCAACTCCGGATACTTGCCAGTTTTGGTAGGCTTGCCAGGCGCCTATGGGTACGCCTATAAAATTAACCAAATCATTTCCTGCAAAAGCCAATGCAATAGCAAATGTACCTATTATAATAATAAATTTATAGACGTTAACCTTAAATACGTAAGTAAGCAAACTCGAAAATAATATCCAAAAAACAAAACTCACCCCAACAATAGTAAGTGTATTTGCCATCACCCAATTTTTAAAATCACCAGGCACAAACCCGGCTCCTTTTAATCCTTTTAAAAGAATAAAATACGTAATGGCAGTTGCGGCAATACCTCCAAAAAGGGCTGCTACCCATTTGGGTTTTTCTTCAAATCTAAAAGACAGTAATGATCTGGATATGTACTGAATAATAGCGCCTACCGAGAACGCCACAATTACAGATAACAAAATCCCAAAGATAATTAATGAAGCTTTTTCTGTATTTATATAGTTTGTTAAATCAAAAAGACTTCCGTTTGAAGCGCTTATTTTAATGAGTGACATTGCAACGGCTGCTCCAAGTAATTCAAACACAATCGAAACAGTTGTCGATGTAGGCATTCCTAACGTATTGAAAAAGTCTAACAGTAGAATATCGGTAATCATCACCGCCATAAAAATTATCATAATTTCGTTAAAATAAAATTCGCCCGGATTAAAAATACCTTTTCTAGCAACTTCCATCATTCCGCTGGAAGTGAGTGCTCCAACTGCTACACCGATGCTTGCAACTACCAATATAGTTTTAAAAGAAATTGCTTTTGTGCCAAAAGCAGAATTTAAGAAGTTTACGGCATCGTTACTAACTCCTACAACTAAATCGGCTATAGCCAAAATTGCTAAAGCAACAATCATTAAAATATAAATATTATCCATAGTTTAATTCATTTTTTACTAAAACAAACTTAAGTTTTGTTTTTTAATTGTTTGTTACGAAATCGTTATGTTTTTAAAATTGAATTTCAAATTGTAATCTGTATAAAATTCCGGAAGCATTTCCTCCTTCCGTAGTATAACTAATATCACTTTGAACCTTTAATTTATGTCCTACAATATATTTAGAAATTCCTAAGGTATATTGGTTGGTTACATCTTTTAGTATTATGGCTTTATCCCAATCGATTGTTGTAAAACGCCCCGAAATTTCCCAATTATTTTTAAAATTATACCCCGATTGCAGATTTAACGATTTCCCTACCTCAACAACATCTCCTGTTAATGTTCCGTCTGAGTTTTTTGCCAGCGGATCCTCTGCTTCTCTTGAAGCAAATTCGCCCATAAAAGAAAACCCTTTGTACTTAAACATAGCATCAATAAAAAAGGTAGTAATGTTTGTTTGATAAAATCCTTCATCATTTTCCATATAATTTCCCATATTGCTTCGGGTTTTAACAGCATTATTGTTATAATCATAAGTAATACCCAATGAAAACTTAGGTGTGCTTTCTCGCTTTAAATCTCCACCGCTATAATCCCCTTTGCCGGAAAAATTACCAAACGGCAGCATTTCTATTCGTCCGGTGTATTGATGCCCTCCCAAATTTCCGGAAGTAACATTTCTGCCTTCTCCTTGCGAAAAAGCAAATACTTCTCTAACCAAAAATTTATCATTAATTTTAAAATGATGCCAAATTTGAAAACCCACATCTCGGTCGATATTAAATTTTTTATTTAGCAACGATCGATCTACCATTTGAAGGTTTGCAGACGATATAACACGCTCTCTGTTACCGGGTAACTTAGTTTGTCCAGCCCATAGCACGAAATTTTTGTAAAAATTCCATTTGACTACTGCATCCAAAATATAACGCGGAGCATTGGAAGTATAAACAGAAGCTCCCGAAACATCTCTGTTGCTTAAACCAAGCTCAATTTTATATTTAAGCTTTGGAGTATAAGCAAAACCACCAAACTTTAATCTTGCTCTTCTTATCAAAATATCGGATAATGGCTTACCGTAATTTGAACCATTGTTATCCCACCGGTTTGTTGAGAGAAATTGAAATCTGGTATCAAACTTTAAACTAAAAGAGCTGTCTTTTGCAATAACATTAATTAGTCCTTTACCAAACTTAGTCTTAACAATATCTTGTGAATTAACAGACATACCCACAGTTAATACTACAAGAAAAAGATATTTTTTCATTATAAAAAATCGTTATTAGTTTTTGTCGCAACAAAAAAACAATTCCAATGTTAACTTAATGTTATGAAAAGATTACTTAATCTAAAATTTTGTTAGCTTTTAAAATTGAAAAATAAAGCGACTTATAAAATATTTATCAAACTACAACTATCTTTTTTTGCGCAGAGGTTTGATTTATAGATGTTTATAAAATTATTGAAAAAAAAGTTGTTTCGCTTGCGATTACAATAGTATTACTATTATATTTACAAGCGTTAATCGAATTTTATGGATTCTCTTGAAATAAAAATAGAAGTAAGTCCCGAATTATATTCAAAAAACCCTGATTCTTCAAATCTTGGCAAAACCATCCTCTCTAAAAGTATAGAGATGATAAGCCAAATGGGGTTTGAAGATTTTACTTTTAAAAAATTAGGCAACGCCATACAATCACCGGAAAGCTCTATTTACAGGTATTTTAAAAGCAAACATAATTTACTTGTTTACTTAACCAGTTGGTATTGGTCTTGGATGGAGTATCGATTAGTTCTAGCAACCACCAATGTGTCCTCTGCCGAAAAAAGATTAGAAATAGCAATCGACCTACTTACCAAACCCGTATTAGTTGATAATAATTTTAGCTATATAAATGAAGTCTTGTTAAGTGAAATTATTTTTTCAGAATCTATAAAAGTATTTCATACCAATAAAGTAGATGAAGAAAATAGCAGGGGTTGCTTTAAGGCATATGAAAAAGTAGTACAACGTGTAAGCGGTATGGTGCTAGAAATAAAACCTGATTTTAAGTATCCCAGAATGTTAATATCTACTGTAATTGAAGGTTCTCACCAACAAAAATACTTTTCTGAACACATCTCTTCGTTAACCGATGTTAGTGATAAAAGTTCTATTACTTCTTTTTACAAACAATTAGTTTTTAATTTTTTAAAATAGTCATAACAAACCACTATGAAAAACTTATTCAACTTCAAATACTTTAAGAACGATTTATTTGGAGGTATTACTGCAGGAATTGTAGCCTTACCTTTAGCTTTAGCATTTGGTGTAAGTTCCGGATTAGGTCCTAGTGCCGGATTATATGGTGCTATTTTTGTTGGTTTCTTTGCAGCACTATTTGGCGGAACAAATACTCAAATTTCAGGACCAACAGCACCTATGACCGCTGTGAGTATGCTGGTTATAACCGGAATTATCGCAACATTTGAAGGAGATGTTTCAAAAGCATTACCGGCAATATTAACCGTTTTTTTGTTAGCCGGAATAATGCAAATAGCTTTTGGTTTTATAGGGCTGGGAAAATATATAAAATATATACCTTATCCTGTAGTTTCCGGTTTTATGACAGCCATTGGCATTATTATTTTAGTTACACAAATACTTCCTTCTATCGGATATTACCCTAAAGAAGATATGGCATACGTAAATCAATTTAAACCACAAGCCAAAGAAATAATTTTAAGTAATATACTAAAAAAAGAAGTAGGTGAAGATATTTTAGATATCGAAGATTTTAAAGAAACCATTAACAAAGCAAAACACATAACTCAAGAAAAAATCCTTAAAGAATCAAAAACTCTTGCCGGAAAAGAAGCATCCGGAGTTATAGGCGCAATTAAAGTACTCCCGAGAGCTTTACAAAATATTAATTGGTTAGAGCTATTACTGGCTCTGGGAACTATTTTTATAATTTATGGTTTTAAAAAAATTACCACTAAAATCCCCAGCACACTAGTAGCTTTACTGGTAATGTCTTTAATAGCCGTTGTGTTTAAGCTAAATTATAGACCCATTGAAGAGATACCCAGCGGACTACCCGTACCAAACCTATCCATCTTTACCGACTTTAGTTTTGGAAACATCTCTCCTTTTATTTTCACGGCGGTTACATTAGCACTTCTCGGAGCAATAGACTCCTTATTAACCTCTGTAGTGGCAGACAACATGACCAAAACCAGACACAAACCCAATAAAGAACTCATAGGACAAGGAATAGGAAATAGCATAGGTGCCATTTTCGGAGGAATACCGGGTGCCGGAGCAACAATAAGAACCGTAGTAAACATTAATGCCGGAGGAAAAACAAAACTTTCCGGCATGATTGCCAGTGTTCTACTGCTCCTTATTTTGTTAGCATTTGGTCCTGTTGCATCAAAAATACCGGCCGCAGTACTAGCAGGTATTTTAATAACCGTAGGTATAGGCGTAATGGATTATAAAGGATTAAAATCCATTCCTTACTTACCCCGAACAGAAGTAGCTATTATGCTTATCGTTTTGGTACTTTCGTCTGTTTGGAATTTGGTTTATGCAGTTGGTGTAGGTTTAATAATAGCCTCTTTAATGTTTATGAAAAAAATTGGCGATTTAACAACAAAACATTCAGATGTAAAATCTTTAATCGAAGAAGAAGCTTGGGAAGATGAAGCAAATTTACCCGATGAATTAAAACGAAAAATTTTTATTAAACACATTAAAGGCCCCTTGTTTTTCGGCTCAACAAGTGATTTTCAACAATTAATAAAGCAAATCCCTGATGAAGCATCTGTTGTTATTATAAGAATGGGACGTATGCAATATATTGATCAGTCCGGATTATACGCGCTTGAAGATGCGCTGATAGAGTTAGCACAACAAAACAAAAAAATACTTCTGGTGAATATTCTCAAACAACCTAGATATTTGTTGGAAAAAATTAATATCATTCCTGATTTGGTTAATGAAGATCAAATTTTTAACTCGTTTGATGATTGTATTAATTGGATTAGTAAAAATTTGAAAATTAGCACCTAACCTAATAATACTACAAAATGTATTTACTGTTAGACTCCCGAATTTAATTTAACTGCACCTTATAAATCATACCTATTCTTAATATAAAATAGTCCAAAACTATTTTATATTTTGGATTGGTTAATGCCGTTACAGAATGAAAATAGTTTAATGAGAGAACTTGAAATTAAATTATAATAACCCGCATTATTCATATAAAAACTGAGTGAATTATATGAATATGCTATAGATAAAGGGGAAAATGCGGGAAACCCCGACTTAGAAATGCCCCAAATTTGGGTGCTTTCAAAACGCACAAATTTGTTGGCAGTACATAGTCGTTTAAAAATTCCACGAATTTTTCGGGTTAAATTCGTATTCGGTATTATATTTAGTTCGGTTTCATTTTATTACCTCTGGTAAACCCTGAATAGGTAGTATCAAAAAATGGTAAATCAACTTAACATATAAGCTACAACAAGTATTTTAACAAACTGACTATCAATTTATTGACAATATCCCTGTAAAATTTTGTTGTTTTACTTGCGAAAACGATAGTAATACTATTATATTTGCAGTCTGTAAGATTTAAGAAAAAACAAATAAAAAAAACCAAGATGAGTGCAAAAAAATTACATCCCCTAAAAAATTTAAAACATGATATCCCGGCAAGTATTGTAGTGTTTTTAGTGGCATTACCGTTATGTTTAGGTATTGCTTTAGCCTCCGGAGCTCCGCTGTTTTCAGGTTTAATAGCCGGAATAGTAGGAGGTATTGTTGTTGGAGCATTAAGCGGCTCTCCTTTAGGCGTAAGTGGTCCCGCAGCCGGATTAGCAGTAATCGTTTTAAATGCTATATCGGATCTGGGAGGTTTTGAAATATTTTTGGTTTCGGTAATGATTGCCGGTATTCTTCAAATTGTTATGGGATTTGCACGAGCCGGAATCATTGCTTATTTTTTCCCATCTTCAGTAATTCACGGTATGTTGGCAGGAATAGGGGTAATAATATTTTTAAAACAAATTCCTCACGTTTTTGGTTACGACAAAGATCCCGAAGGAGATTTTAGATTTCAGCAAGTCGATGGGCATAATACCTTTGACGAATTAATACATATGTTAAGCAATATAAGCCCCGGCGTCTTGATCATTTCTTTACTGTCATTATTAATACTAATACTTTGGGAAACTCCATTTTTTAAAAGATTCTCATTTACAAAAATTATTCAAGGACCGCTGGTAGCCGTTATCGTAGGAATAATATTAGTAATTGTTTTTGCCACAATTCCAAACCTTGCCGTAAGTGCAGAACATATGGTAAAAGTACCTATTCCGGAGAGTTTTGATAACTTTATAGGAAACTTTACCCGTCCGGATTTTTCGGCATTATCAAATAAAGATGTATATATAACAGCCATAGTAATTGCGGTAGTAGCAAGTTTAGAAACACTTCTCTGCGTTGAAGCAACAGACAAATTGGATCCCTTAAAACGAGTAACCCCTACAAATAGAGAATTAAAAGCGCAAGGTGTTGGAAATTTAATTTCCGGATTTGCCGGAGGACTTCCGCTAACACAGGTTATTGTACGAAGTTCAGCAAACATTCAATCAGGAGGAAAAACAAAAGCATCGACTATTATTCACGGCTTTTTATTGCTTACAAGTATCATTGTAATACCTAAAGTACTAAACATGATTCCACTTGGCGTTTTGGCTGCTGTCTTGCTTGTTGTAGGATATAAGCTGGCCAAACCCGCATTATTTAAAAAAATGTACCGCGAAGGCTTAGGCCAATTTATACCATTTGTAGTTACCATTTTAGGTATTGTTTTTACCGATTTACTAATGGGAATTTTTATGGGAATGATTGTAGCCATATTCATCATATTAAGAAACAACTTTAAAGTACCTTTTAAAATGCAGAAAGAAAACTTAAAAGGAAAAGACAACATTAAAATTGTACTTTCCGAAGATGTAACTTTCCTAAATAAAGCCTCTATATTAAAAGCATTAGATCAAATTCCTAACGACACACATGTCACAATAGATGCAACAAACACAAAATTCATTCATCACGATGTTGTAGAAATAATTGAAGATTTTATTATAAGTGCAGAAAACCGAAATATTGAAGTAGAAGTAATAGATCTTTACAGTGATAAACAAGAACAACCCTCACCAAGATTTAAATTGGCAAACGGAAATAACAACAAAAAATAATTTAATTAAAATTTTATTATGAAATGCCCATTAATGATTTTACAAACCCAGCGAAGATGATTAAAAAGGGCATTCCATCTTTCGCTTTATTAAATATTTTATACAGATGAAAACATTAACTAAAGAGCTACAAAGCCAAATTTCACCCCAAGATGCCTTTACCATCTTAGTAAACGGCAACAAAAGATTTACAGAAAATTTAAAAGCACAACGCAATTTAAAAGAACAAGTTATAGAAACCAGCAAAGGGCAATATCCATTTGCAGTAATACACAGTTGTATTGACTCTCGAGTTCCGGTGGAGTTGGTTTTCGACCAAGGCATCGGCGATGTTTTTAGCTCTCGTGTAGCCGGAAACATAATTAATGAAGATGTATTAGGATCTATGGAATACGCGTGTAAAGTTGCCGGATCCAAAATAGTAGTCGTACTGGGACACTCTAAATGCGGTGCCGTTACATCTGCTTGCAAACATGTTGAACTGGGCAATATTACCCCATTACTACACAAAATAAAACCTGCTGTAGATTTAGTTGCAAAAAACCAAGAAGAACTAAACGAAATGCAAATAGAAGAAGTAGCTACATTAAACGTAAACCTTTCTATTGAACAAATTAGAAACGAAAGCCCCATCCTGTCCGAAATGGAAAAAAACGGGGAGATTATAATAGTAGGCGGTATATACGATGTTTCTACAGGAGCTGTAGACTTTTTTGAAGAAGCCAACAGGTAACCTAATTATGAAAAAAATTCTCTTCTGTACATTTATCCTTTTACCAATTACTATCAATGCCCAAGATAACATTGGTAATTGGATAATGTACTTCGGAACCAATAAAATAAGCAACAAACTAAGTATTCATTCCGAAGTACAATTTAGAAACCATACAACCTTCCCTAACAATACCGAACAATGGTTACTTCGTACAGGATTAAACTATCATTTTTCTGAAAAAGCATTTGTAACAGCAGGTTATGCATACATCCCTTCATATGTCTATGAATCTATCCCTAAAGCACCTGAAAGTGAAGAACATCGTATTTGGCAACAATTTATCCTTATCAACCATTTAGGAAGAGTAAAATTTGAACACCGTTACCGTACAGAACAACGGTGGGTAAATCAAGAATATAAAAATAGATTTAGGTATAGGATAATGCTGTTCATCCCATTAAATAAACCCAAAATAGAAGAAAAAACTTGGTTTATAGGACTGTATGATGAAATATTTATTAACGACAAAAGCTCTTTCTTTGACCGAAACAGACTTTATGGAGCGTTGGGTTACCAAATAAACAAAAGCACCTCGTTACAAACCGGTATGCTTCATCAACAAGTTTCAAATACAGGAAAATGGTACCTACAATTTGCTGTTATTTTTAACACCGATTTTAGAAAAAAAAAGAAACCAGAGTAATACATTTGTAGGCAAGCGTTTTATTTGCCAAAACAATTTTACATAACCATTGCTCGTTTCTTATGAATAATATTAAAACAACCAATACGCTTTTATTAATTATCGTTATTCCGTTGGTTTTTTATTTGTTAAAACTATTATCATTTATATTTATTCCGTTAGTGTTCTCAATGTTTATCGCATTACTTTTTCTACCATTAATGCGATGGATGAGTAAAAGAAAAATACCTAAAGCACTAAGTATTTTATTGGTTGTACTAATAATTTTCGGAGCTTTATTTGTTGCAAGCGAACTTATACAACTCTCAAGTAAAGAAATACTCGTTTCTAAAAATAGTTTCCTTGAAAAAGCCGAAGTTAAAATTAGTAAATTAGTAATGCGTTTTGAACAAATTTTTCATATCGAAGAATCCCGAAAAGAAACGGCAATTGCACAATATTTTAAGGACAATAATTTGATTAAAAATTTTGGGTCAACTCTCGATTTCTTAAAAAACACTATTTCAATGATTTTAATGACGATGTTTTTTACCATTTTGTGGTTAGCCGAATCTGTAAATTTTCAAAAGGTATTAAACAGCACTATCCTTAAGCAAAAACACGCTTCGATTAAAGTATTTATGAAAGTTGAGAACGAGCTTATTACCTTTATAAAAGTAAAATTTTTCGTGAGTTTGTTTACAGGAATTGGAATTGGTTTAGCCTGTTATTTTTTTGACGTTAGCTTTCCCATTTTTTGGGGATTATTTGCCTTCTTAATTAATTTTATTCAAATGGTAGGTTCTTTTATTTCAGTAATTTTACTAACCGTTTTTGCTTTTGTCGAGTTAGACCCAAGCAGTACTTTATTCTTTTTTATTCTTTCTATCACCTTGGTTCAAGTGTTGTTTGGCGGAATTTTAGAACCGATTTTTATGGGAAAATCTTTCTCAATAAATATCATAACTATTCTTATTATGCTAATGCTTTGGGGATTTATTTGGGGAATTCCCGGACTTATTATGTCTATTCCGATTACTGTTTTTTTAAAAATATTATTGGAGCAGTTTCCAAAAACC
>JALWKK010000094.1 GCA_027081505.1 Flavobacteriaceae bacterium | reverse complement strand
ATGGTACAAATATCAAGTAACAACGCAAGTGTTGTAAAACGATTAATCAAAGAGTAACTACTTTAAGTTAATTTAAACAACCAACCAAAGAGTAAATCCCCTTTCTTTTTTCAACGGAAGGGGATTTTTTTATTAAAATACTTTACCTTTGTCTTTTATAACAGACTTGACCATGAAAACACTACTACTATTTTTAACATTTGGTTTAACGCTAACTTTACAATCCTGTAAAAATACGCCAACAATAAAAGAACGCGACAATCAAACTGTTACGCTTACTCAGAACGAAGTTGCTAAACAAGCAAAAACCTATTTAAACACACCAAAAGAGTTTTATGATGTCATTCAGTCTAAAAAAGTTCAATTAGTTGATGTTAGAACACCGGAAGAGTTTAACGAAGGGCATTTAAAAGGAGCTGTGAATATATGTGTTACCTGTGATGCTTTTAATTCTAAAGTGAATAGCTTAGACAAGTCTAAACCGGTGTATGTATATTGTCGTTCGGGTTATAGAAGCGGAAATGCAACTAAAATTCTTTCCGAAATGGGATTTGAAGAGGTTCATGATATGGATGGTGGAATAGAAGCTTGGCAAGCAAATAATTTGCCGGTAGAAAAATAAACCGGTCCTTAACCTAAAATAGTCAAAATCGGTTTATATTTTAGCGTTGTTAATGCCAAAGTTACACATAACTACCACAATTAATTGAATTAAATTGAATTCGTATTCTGTATAAGGCGTGAATATTAATTGAAAACTACCTGAAACCGACAGCCTTTTTTATAAGATGACGACAAGTAAATGTCCTGCGGACATTTAAAAAGAACTATCAACTTGCCACACCGGAAACGAATCCCGCAGGCAAACAAAAAAGCCACACAAGTGGCTTTAATACCAAAAACAACTATATATTAGTCCAACAAATCGTTTCTTCTACCAGTTTCTTCTTTCCTCGTTAAGAATTCTCGTTATAGCTAAGGCTATAACTGTGTTTTTCTTTTGATACAGAAAAAAATATTCCAATTTATTTTGAACTAAATTCCTTTTGGTATAGGAAGTGGAGCCGGAGGGATTCGAACCCTCGTCCAAACAAGTAATCACAATGCTTTCTACATACTTAGTCTTCAATTAATTTTAGTCCGTAACCTGATTGAAGACGACCTAATTACGGCTTAGCTTTAATTTGAGTTTCGCCCTTATATCAAAGCACTATAAGAACTAGGTTTACTTTTACGAAGCCTCCGGTTCAATCACCGTAAACCAAGGTAATTGAGAGACTTCTTGCTTTCCCGCCTTGCGGGACTAGGCTAATCCTACTATACTTCAGATTATGCAGCAAGAGCGAAGTTATTATCGCCGTTTAAAAGTGTGAATTATGAGATTTACGAGCTGTATTTCAGCGCTCGGTATGCTTACATTGTAATTTACCTCGCTGTCAAAACCAGTCGGCCCCGGTTTTTAACAAAAATTACGTTTCAAAGAACTCTATTTTTTACAAAAACTAGCTCGCAAAGATATAATATTAAAATGTATCTTTGCAACAATTGCTAATCTTTCAAAATGTGTACCAAATGCCAATACACTTCGCTTTAATTAAAG
The DNA here is from genome assembly GCA_027081505.1 of Flavobacteriaceae bacterium. Taxonomy (GTDB): domain Bacteria; phylum Bacteroidota; class Bacteroidia; order Flavobacteriales; family Flavobacteriaceae; genus Marifrigoribacter. The sequence goes on along the minus strand of JALWKK010000094.1, from coordinate 9,256 downwards.
AACGTAAAACTCCGCCGGACAGAAGAGTAGTTTTTTCGCCAAGAGCCTGCCAAGAAGTCATCGAAAAATTTCAAAACGCTAAACTTATTGTTGAAAGTAGCGACATTCGGTTTTTTAAAGACGATGAATATATAAAAGCCGGTTTTAAGGTTACTAATGATGTTACAGCTTGTGATGTAATGTTGGGTGTTAAAGAGGTCCCCATTGGAGCATTAATTCCGAATAAAAAATATTTCTTTTTTAGCCATACCATAAAAAAGCAACCTTATAACCGAAAATTATTACAAGCTATTTTAGATAAAAAGATTGAATTGTACGACCACGAAACCATCGTTAATGAAAAAGGACACAGACTTATAGGATTTGGAAGGTATGCCGGATTAGTAGGCGCCTACAACGGTTTTAGAGCATTGGGATTAAGAGATAAACTTTTTAATCTTCCAAAAGTAGAACATTTACACGATTTGCAAGAAGTAAAAGCCGAATTAGATAAAATTAAACTACCTGCTATTAAAATACTCCTAACCGGAAACGGAAAAGTAGCACATGGTGCTAAAGAAATACTAGATCACTTAAAAATTAAGCAAGTTACTGTTGAAAAATATTTACACAATACGTATGAAGTGCCGGTATATTGTAAAATAGGAATACATAATTACAACAAACGAAAAGACGGAAAACATTGGGATAGATACGATTTTTATAATCATCCCGAAGAATACGAAAGCAATTTTATGCGTTTTGCAAAAGTAACCGATATGTTTATAGCCGGACATTTTTATGCCGATGGCGCTCCTTATCTGTTTACTCGGGAGGATGCAAAACATCCCGATTTTAATATCAATTTGGTAGCCGATATATCTTGCGATATCGATGGTCCTGTTGCTTCAACCATAAGACCCTCTACCATCGCAGACCCGTTTTACGGTTATAATCCAATATCAGAAACCGAAGTTGCTTTTGATGCTCCCGGAGCCATTACTGTAATGGCAGTAGATAATCTTCCGTGCGAATTACCCAAAGATGCAAGTGAAGGTTTCGGAAAAATGTTTATAAAACATGTAATTCCAGCTTTTTTTAATGGAGACAAAGACGGAATATTAGAACGAGCTCGTGTAACTACTTCCAACGGAAAACTTACAAAACGTTTTGCGTATTTACAAGATTATGTTGACGGAAAAGAATAAAACTCATGAATACTGAAAAATTAATTTCCGAAATACATAAAAAACAATCCTTTTTATGCGTAGGTTTAGATGTAGATTTGCAGAAAATACCAACGTATTTATTGAAAGAAGTAGATCCTATTTTTGAATTTAATAAAGCCATTATTGAAGCTACTCATCCTTTTACTGTAGCGTATAAACCCAACCTTGCTTTTTATGAAGCCCACGGAATAAATGGTTGGCAAGCATTAAAAAAAACTATTGATTACCTAAATAAAAATCACCCCGAAATTTTCACTATAGCCGATGCTAAGCGAGGTGATATTGGTAATACATCGCAAATGTATGCCAAAACTTTTTTTAACGATTTGGGCTTTGATAGTATTACGGTATCTCCTTATATGGGTAAAGATTCGGTCGAACCGTTTTTGGCTTTTAAAGAAAAACACACCATATTGTTAGCATTAACATCAAATGAAGGCGCTTACGATTTTCAAACCGAAAAGGCAGGAGATAAAGCGCTTTATAAAAAAGTTTTGGAAACCTCAAAACAATGGAAAAACAGTAAAAATTTAATGTATGTTGCAGGTGCCACCAAAGCCGAATATTTTAAAGAAATAAGGCAGATTGTACCGGAAAGTTTTTTATTGGTTCCGGGTGTTGGTGCTCAAGGTGGAAGTTTGGAAGCGGTATGTAAATACGGATTGACTGAGAATATAGGACTTCTAATAAATTCGTCCCGCGGAATTATTTATGCTTCAAGCGGAAAAGATTTTGCTAATGCAGCGGCTGAGAAAGCAGAAAAATTACAGCTTCAAATGAAAACTATTTTAGATGGAACTAACCGACCAACTTAGCCGAAAGATAGTTTTAAAAAGCGCGCCAAAAAGAATTGTTTCTTTAGTACCTTCTCAAACCGAACTCTTGGTTGATTTAGGGTTGGAAAATGCTTTGGTAGGAATTACCAAGTTTTGTGTTCATCCTAGTTTTTTACGAGAAACCAAAACAATTGTAGGAGGAACCAAAAAGGTAAACTATGCTAAAATAATTCAGCTTCGTCCCGATATCATTATTTGCAACAAAGAAGAGAATACCAAAGAGATGGTTATTGAGTTGGAAAAAATAGCACCGGTATGGGTGAGTAATATTTTTACCATTGATGATAACCTTGAAATGATTAAACAATTGGGACAACTGTTTAATAAAGAGAAAAAGGCATGGCAAATCATTTCAACAATCCAAGCAGAAGAAGATAAATTTTTAAAGGATGTAAACAAAAGACCGGTTAAAAAAGCAGCCTATCTTATTTGGAAAAATCCTTATATCCTTGCCGGAAAAAATACATTTATCAATGAATTACTTAGCTTAAACCGGTTTGAAAACATCATTTCTCTGCCTACTTCTCGTTATCCTGAAACCACTATTAAACAATTGCAAGAAGCCGAAGTAATTTTACTTTCAACAGAACCCTATCCGTTTAAACAAAAAGATGTTGAAGAACTCGCCCAAATTACCAAAAGGAAAGTAGTATTGGTTAACGGCGAATTTTTTAGTTGGTATGGCTCTAGATTAATAAAAGCTTTTGAGTATTTTAAAACTATTTATTAATCCTGCAATGCAAAAACCTGTTTTAATAAATTGGTAGTACGCGAAGAAATTTTAGTTCTAATGTTCTTTTCTTCAACAGCAATCATGGTGTAAACGCCTTTTAAAGCTTGGTTTGTCACATAATCGGTAAGGTCCGGATTTACCTTATTTACAAATGGTATGGTGTTATATTTGTTAATGATAGTTTCCCATATTTTATCGGCACCTACTTTATTAAACGAATTTTTAATCACCGGATTAAATTTGGTGTACAAAGCTTGGTTGGTTTTATTTTGTAAGTACATTGTAGCAGCATTATCGCCACCCAGAAGGATATTTTTGGCATCGGTAAAAGTAATGCCTTTAACAGCATCTACAAAAATGGGAGTAGCCTCTTTAACCGCATCTTCTGCAGCGCGATTAAGTACTTTTAAACCCTCGTCTGCAAGTTTTCCTAACCCGATATCGCGTAATGTTCTATCTACTTTTTGAAGCTCTTGAGGCAATAGAATTTTTACCAATTTATTTTTATAAAAACCGTCTCTTTGGGTAAGCTTTGTCACCTGCTTGTTTATCCCAAAGTCCAGTGCTTGTCGTAAACCTCCTGCTATATTTATTGCATTAGTGCCGTTGCCACCGGGAAGCGAGTTAACCACATTTTGCAACTCGCCACAAGAAAATAAGGTTAAAATAATCGATAATAGGAATAACTTGATAAATCTCATAGAATAAATTTTACTTTTTTCAAAGATACACATTATCTCTTAAAAAAACATTCTGTGAAGATCTTTAAAACGTGGCAGATTAAAACATATATAAAACCTACTATTGAATTTCGATATAAATCGTATCTATTTTAAATTCTTATTTTTTGATTTTGTAACTTTGTCATCATTTATTTTAGCAATAGCATTATGCAAAAAATCACACCTTATAAGCCCAAAAATAAAGTACGGATTGTAACAGCCGCTTCACTGTTTGACGGACACGATGCCTCTATTAACATTATGCGTCGTATTATACAATCTACAGGAGTAGAGGTTATTCATCTCGGTCATGACCGTAGCGTAGAAGAAGTAGTAAACACGGCAATACAAGAAGATGCTAATGCTATTGCAATGACTTCGTATCAAGGCGGGCATAATGAGTATTTTAGATATATGTACGACTTATTACAAGAGAAAAATGCCGGACATATTAAGATATTTGGTGGCGGTGGCGGTGTTATTCTTCCTTCCGAAATAGAAGAATTACAGAAATATGGTATAACGCGAATCTACTCACCGGACGATGGTCGTGAAATGGGCTTGCAAGGTATGATTAATGATTTGGTACAAAAATCGGACTTTCCCATCGGTGATAAATTAACCGTTAAAGTTGAAGCGTTACCAGAAAAAGATTCGGGTAAAATTGCCAGAGTAATTTCATCAGCCGAAAATTTCCCCGAAGTAGCAAAAGCAACACTCGACAAAATTCATATTAAAAATAAAAATTCAAAAACACCTGTATTGGGTATTACAGGTACGGGCGGTGCAGGAAAATCGTCGCTAGTAGATGAGTTGGTACGCAGGTTTTTAATCGATTTTCCCAAAAAAACTATCGGAATTATTTCTGTAGATCCTTCCAAACGTAAAACGGGCGGTGCTTTACTTGGTGACCGTATAAGGATGAATGCTATTAACAATAAGCGTGTGTATATGCGTTCGTTAGCAACTCGGCAGAGTAATTTGGCATTGTCTAAATATGTAGCCGAAGCGATTGAGGTACTAAAAGCTGCCGAGTATGATTTAATTATTCTGGAAACTTCAGGAATTGGACAAAGCGATACCGAAATTCTGGAACATAGTGATGTTTCGCTTTATGTAATGACACCCGAATTTGGTGCAGCCACCCAACTTGAAAAAATCGATATGCTCGATTTTGCCGACTTGGTTGCCATCAATAAATTTGACAAACGCGGTGCACTGGATGCCCTGCGTGATGTTAAAAAGCAATATATGCGTAATCACCAATTGTGGGATACACCGCAAGAGCAACTTCCTGTTTTTGGAACCATCGCTTCACAATTTAATGACCCGGGAATGAATACTTTGTATGTAAAAGTAATGGAAAAACTTTCCGAAAAAACGCAATCACCGTTACATACTTCGTTTCAGGCTAAAGATGAGTCTTCCGAAAAAATATTTGTAATTCCTCCGGCAAGAGTTCGCTATTTGTCTGAAATTTCTGAAAACAACAGAAGCTATGATGCCAAAGTTGATAAACAAGTAGAAGTAGCACAAAAGCTTTACGGAATTTATAAAACCATTTGCTCCGTAATCGGGTCTGAAACAAAACCAACGCATCTAACCAAATCCGGATTAAATGATACGGAAATTTTGTCAATTTCAACTGCCCAAAATACAGACTTCATCAAGCTCTTAATTAAAGAATTTGATCGTGTAAAAATGGATTTAGACCCCTATAATTGGGAAGTAATACTCGGGTGGCAAGAAAAAGTAACAAAATACAAACAACCCATTTATAGTTTTAAAGTAAGAGATAAAGAACTAAAAATACAAACTCACACCGAATCATTATCCCATTTACAAATACCAAAAGTTGCTTTGCCTAAATATGAAGCTTGGGGCGACATTCTTCGTTGGGTTTTGCAAGAAAATGTACCCGGTGAATTTCCATATACTTCAGGGCTGTACCCTTTTAAACGTACCGGTGAAGACCCAACTCGTATGTTTGCAGGTGAAGGCGGACCGGAGCGTACCAATAGACGATTTCATTATGTAAGCTTGGGAATGCCTGCCAAACGGCTTTCTACGGCATTTGATAGTGTTACCCTTTACGGAAACGATCCTGATTTACGACCCGATATTTACGGAAAAATAGGAAATGCCGGTGTATCAATTTGTTGCTTAGACGATGCTAAAAAACTCTATTCCGGATTTGATTTAAGCCACCCAATGACTTCGGTGAGTATGACTATTAATGGTCCGGCTCCTATGATGTTAGGTTTTTTTATGAATGCAGCTATCGATCAAAATTGTGAAAAGTATATTAAAGAACATGGGCTGGAAAAAGAAGTTGAAAAAAAGATTGAAGCAAAATATAAGAAACTAAATATAGAACGACCGGCTTATCAAGGCGATATTCCCGAAGGAAATAATGGCTTAGGTCTTATGTTGCTTGGAGTAACAGGAGATGAAGTATTGCCTAAAGAGGTGTATGAAAAAATAAAAAAAGAAACCTTAACACAAGTACGAGGTACGGTACAAGCCGATATTTTAAAAGAAGACCAAGCTCAAAACACCTGCATCTTCTCAACCGAGTTTGCCTTGCGATTGATGGGCGACGTGCAAGAATATTTTATAGAAAACGGCGTGCGTAATTTTTATTCGGTTTCTATATCGGGTTATCATATTGCCGAAGCAGGTGCCAATCCCATTACACAGCTTGCTTTTACCCTTGCAAACGGATTTACTTATGTGGAGTATTACCTTTCCAGAGGAATGGATATTAATAAATTCGGACCCAATTTATCCTTCTTTTTCAGTAATGGTATTGATCCGGAATATTCGGTAATTGGTCGTGTAGCACGTAAAATCTGGGCAAAAGCATTAAAGCATAAATACGGAGCAAATCCCAGAGCACAAATGTTAAAATATCACATACAAACATCGGGTCGCTCCTTGCACGCACAAGAAATAGATTTTAATGATATTAGAACCACCTTGCAAGCCTTATATGCTATTTATGATAATTGTAACTCTTTGCATACCAATGCCTATGACGAAGCTATAACCACACCTACCGAAGAGAGTGTACGGCGCGCTATGGCAATACAATTAATTATTAATAAAGAGCTGGGGTTGGCTAAGAATGAAAACCCCATTCAAGGTGCATTTATTATAGAAGAATTAACCGAACTGGTAGAAGAAGCCGTTTTAAAAGAATTTGACAGACTTACCGAAAGAGGAGGCGTTTTAGGTGCTATGGAAACCATGTACCAACGCAGTAAAATACAAGAAGAAAGTTTGTATTACGAAACATTAAAGCATAACGGTGAGTTTCCAATCATAGGTGTAAACACTTTTTTAAGCAGCAAAGGTTCACCCACTGTAATTCCGGGTGAGGTTATACGTGCAACCGAAGAAGAGAAGCAATATCAGATTAAAGTAATTAAAAATCTTCACAAAATGAATAAAGAAAAATCTTCAGAATTACTGAAAGATATCCAACAAAGAGCCGTAAACAATGAGAATATTTTTGAAGGTTTAATGGAAGTTACCAAAAAATGTTCCTTGGGTCAGATTACAGGAGCTTTATTTGAAGTAGGAGGGCAGTACAGACGCAATATGTAAGCAGAGAACACATTTTATGAAGTAAAATGTAGAGAATCGCTTATCCCGACGCTAGGTCGGGATATTTCAGAGAACACAGTTTACAAAGTAAAATGTAGAGAATTATTTCTTTTGATAGAGATTAATTAGACCAAATTACAAAATTAGTGTTCTTTAATTACATTCTACAAATAGGATTACTGATTAAAATGTACATATCGTTGTAGGTTGGCATCTTCGCAAATAAACGAAAGATTATCGTCATAAATACCTTTGTATTCAGTGTACACCTGCCCGCAATTGATTTCATTATAATGGTTTACAATCACCAATTTTCCGGCATCAAGAAAGTTTTGCGCACCGGATTGGTCCCACCAGTTTTTATTATCGTGATACGATTCGTATAAAACGCCATCAAAACCGGAGGCGTTTTCAACGGTGTTTTTTGCCATACATTTCATTCCTTTTTGGTGTACGTAATCGCAAAGTTCTTGATAATAAGCTATTCCTTCTTCTTGCGTTACTTGAAAACCATAAGTTGTTCTTAGGTCATCGTCGTAAATCCAGTCCATATTATCAAATTCTACCCAATCGCACCCCCAATCTGCAATTTTGTCGATGCGAGCTTTCATAATAGCTAAGATTCCGGTAGTCACCTCATTAACAAAAAACTCACTAGGCCATTGTCCCCAAGGACTTGTAACCAAGTAAGGCTGCATTTCTTGAAAATCGGCTCGCCAATTCTCTCCGGTACCAATACTAATATAAGCACCTACTTCGTTTCCGTTTGCTTTAATTGCACTTACCTCTTGCCAGACATTATTTTCAAAAGGGTCTATTAAAACATAAGCATTAGCTGCTTCGTTTAATATAAGATTAACGCTATCTGCTTCGTAATTTTCTTGATACGCTTGGTTGTAAATGGCTTTGGCAGAAGAATTTTCTAGCGTAGTATTTTCTTCTTGATTATCGCAAGAAATGGTAAAAATAGTTACGCTTAGAATAACAAAATATCTGTACATGGTTAGGGATTTAACCCTAAAACGAAAAAAACGCTATGATATTTTACTCCAAAAAAAAATCCCGACCTTTACAAGTCGGGATTAAAATACGAGATGTTTTTAACTTATTGCTTGATTACTTTTTGAGTAAGTGTACCGGCAGAAGTTTCTACTTTAAGCATATAGATACCTGCAGTAAGGTTGGCAGTATTCATAGTACCGTTAACCATTTTTGCTCCGGTATCTTTCCCTAAAATATCAAATAATGTAGCATTTAAAATTTCTACATTACCGGGAACTTTTACGTTTAATACGTCTGTCATTGGGTTAGGGTAAACAGAAGAAATTTCGGCTAGGTTATCATCTACAGATAAAAACTCATCTACTACAAGGTTAATTAAATGATGTGCATCAGGAAATCCAACGTCATCCATAGTGGCAGGAGTTGTCAAACCACATTGTGTAGAAGCAATCCAAGAAACTTTGGTTTCTTCTGCAGTCACACCTAGAAATAAAGAATTTCCTGAAACTGTAGGTTGGACAACCTCAACAACTACTACTGAAGAACCGTCAACAACAACCCCATTAGGGAAATCAACAGTAAGTTTAGTTCCAATATCTCCAACATCAACAGTAGTTGTAACTGAGTCAAGTAGCGTTAAAGAACCGGGAAAACCGGAAGGAAATCCGCCAGCACCTTCATATACGTTAATAGTTAATTCTTCAGGACCTGCAATTGCTTCAATACCAAATTCAGCACCTAAAAGGACTACTTGAGAAAATGTAACACCTTCATCAGGTAAAACATATTCTCTGTACCATTGATTATCTCCACCACCACAAGATACACCACCAGAAACAAAAACTTCGTCAGTGTTTTGCGATAGGGTTACCTGCGCGTTAGAATTAAAAGCAAAAGTAAAAGCGATTGCAACTAACAATAAAGTAATTTTTTTCATAATAAATGTTTTAAATTTTACAAATTAATAAACAAATATAGTAAAGCAAAATAGAAATAAAAATTTTTTAACAGTGTTTTTCCGAATTTGTTTTATTTATTGAATAATTTTAACTGTAATACCAAAAGGAATTGTATTTTAGTCCAAAATAAATTAGAATATTTTTTTCTGTATCAAGGCAAAAAACACAGTTATAACCGTAGCTATAA
>JALWKK010000093.1 GCA_027081505.1 Flavobacteriaceae bacterium | reverse complement strand
GTACTCGACAAGACAAGAAGCAAGAAAAAGAGAGAAATATTTAAAAACATCAGCAGGGCGAAGGTGGAGAAAGCATAATATACGGCCTCGTGGCGCAACTGAATAGCGCATCTGATTACGGCTCAGAAGGTTGCAGGTTTGAATCCTGCCGAGGTCACAAAGAGTAATAGCAACGTGTTAGTTATAAACACGTTGCTATTTTTTTTATAAATAGTAGTACGTATTTAGTCCGAAAAAAACAATTTTTTTCATTATTTCATCCATTTTACTTGAAATTGGATATATTGCCATAATACAAAGTAGCAAATCAAAAATAAAATCAATTCTTTTTTTGAAAAATTATTATGTATTTTGTGAAGAGTTAGGTCTAAAAAAACAGACTTCTTACTTATATTTACCAATAAAAAATGTTTCTTATGGCAGATAATACCTATTACAACCCGAAGGATTTAAGAAAATTTGGAAAAATAACCGAATGGAACAAAGAATTAGGCGCCAAGTTTTTTGATTACTACGGAAAAGTTTTTGAAGAAGGCTCACTTACAGCCCGCGAAAAATCACTCATTGCATTAGCAGTTTCACACGTGGTAAAATGTCCGTATTGTATTGATGCTTACACCAAAGACGGACTGCAACGCGGTATTACCAAAGAAGAAATGATGGAAGCCGTGCATGTAGGCGCAGCAATAGAAAGCGGCGCAACACTCGTTCATGGCGTACAAATGATGAATAAATATAAAAAATTAAGTATGTAAATAAACACTATATTATATTTATTGACAACATTTATTTTTTTTAAATTATGGCAACAATTTCCTTAAAAAAACAACAAAAAGAATTGGCAAGCGCAAAACGCCAGTTGGAAATACTTTCCAACGGAATATTTAGTAAAGGTGAATTGCCGTATTTTTCAGAAAAAATTAAAATAGCAGGTTGTTTTCCACTTCGCCCGAAACAAATCGAAATTTTTCAGATAAACCTGGGGTATATGTGCAATCAAGTTTGCGCACATTGTCACGTAGATGCCGGCCCCGACCGAAAGGAAATAATGAGCAGGGAAACTATGAAACAATGCTTGAAAGCCATTAAAAATTCGAAAGCACATACCATAGATCTAACAGGCGGAGCTCCCGAAATGAACCCAAATTTTAGGTGGTTTGTAGAAGAAGCTTCAAAATTGGGAATTAAAGATTTTATCGTTCGATCTAACCTTACCATTTTACGTGCCAATAAAAAATATTACGACTTACCGGAGTTTTTAAAAAAACACAACATTCATATTGTGTCGTCTATGCCTCACTGGACACGAGAAAAAACCGATAAGCAAAGAGGTGACGGAATATTTGATAAAACTATTAAAGCTCTGCAAGTACTTAATGCAGTAGGATACGGAATGCCGGACAGTAACCTAAAATTGGATTTGGTGTACAATCCAAGCGGTGCTTTTCTTCCGGTAAATCAAACCGAAATGGAAAAAAAATTTAAAATTACACTGATAAAAGATTTCGGAATTTATTTTCATCAACTTTTTGCCATTACCAATCTTCCTGTTTCAAGATTTTTAGACTACCTTATTGCTTCCGGTAATTATGAAGATTATATGTATCAATTGGTAGAAGCATTTAACCCTTCGACAGTTGCAAATGTAATGTGTACCAATACCATCTCGGTAAGTTGGAACGGTTATTTGTTTGATTGTGATTTTAACCAAATGCTTGACTTGAAGGTTGCAAATCCCATTCAACATATTTCAGATTATAATGAAAAAATACTTCAAAACCGGAATATTGTTGTTTCTCAACATTGCTACGGCTGCACTGCCGGAGCCGGAAGTAGTTGTCAAGGTAATCTTATGTAATTCTGAAAAATTAAAATAAAACCAATTTAACTATGGGATTGTTTTCTCAAAACACAGCAAACGACAAAAACGAAAAGGCAAAATCTGTTTCCCATTTTCCTACTTCCAAAAAAGCCATAATCATCTTCACTCGAAATCCTGAACTTGGTAAAGTAAAAACGCGTTTGGCGGCAACCATTGGAGATGAAAAAGCATTAAAAATATACAAGCTTCTTATTACACATACTATTAAAATCACTCAAAATATCACAGCCGATAAGTATGTTTTTTATTCAGAAAATATTCCGGTTAATGATGATTGGGACAGTTCTGTTTTTAGAAAAAAACTACAAAAAGGAAACGATTTAGGCATGCGTATGAAAAATGCATTTCAAGAGTTATTTTCAATGGGATACGAGAAAGTTCTCATCGTAGGAACCGATATGTATGAAATTACCCAACAAGATATTGAAGATGCATTTATACAACTCAAAGGCAATAACTTTGTATTAGGTCCTGCTAAGGATGGTGGGTATTATTTATTTGGAATGAAAGAAATTAATAACTCTGTCTTTGAAAATAAAAAATGGGGAACCCAAACGGTTTTGCAAGATACGTTAAAAGATATACAAAATGAAAACGTAGTACTGCTTCCTAAAAAAAATGATATTGACCGCTATGAAGATATTAAAGATGTTGAAGACTTTAAAGCATATTTATAGTATCGAACACGAACAATATAGTTCAATTTCAGGTTCTCTCATTGAACTGTTTTTACTCTGTAACGGCATTAACCATTAAGAATAGGTATGACTTTCTTCTCAACAAAAAACATAATACACAACTTTTAATACTTGCAGAAACGAGGGTAATATTGTATAAATGTTGTAGAGATGAAACAAAGTAGCAGTTAGTTAAAAGAACTAACAAAAATCATTCATTCCCGTTGCAGGCAAAAAATTTATTAAGCCCAAAAGTAATAAGCATAAGCCCTAATATAATTCTGACAATTAAAAAAAGTTTAGCATTCATATAGTTGTTTTTTATTGGTTATTTTGAGATAAGTCGAAATAAAAATAAAAAACTTGCAGAAAAACATACTATTTTATAGTTACCCTTACTCCTTTACTATGACTGCTAAATTCGGGTGCGTACATACTTTGTATGGTGCTTATTCCGTTACTAAAGTTTCCGGCGTTGTTGGCTCTCACGTCGTATTCAAAAACATACACGCCTTTGGGTAAATAATCAAAGAAAAAGTTTGTTGCTGCATCTTTTGTGCTTTCGTAATAGCCCAAACCGTCTTGCCATTTGTATCGAGAAAGAACGTTTACAGGCTCAAAACCCGAAGCTCGCATATCTTTTAGATGAATAAACTCCATAGGGCGATCTACTTTTAACTCAATTCGTACCCGTACCAAATCGCCTACTTTTACTTGGGTGTCTTTTGTGATTTCGGTAAGCGCTTCTCCGGTATCGGTGTTTTTCTTAATAAAAAGTTTTTTGCTTAATTGAAGCGGTGTTTTTGCCGATGTAATTTTATCTAAATCTTCAAAATATTGCCAATACAAAGCACCCCAAGCAATACCCTTTCCTTTTTTAGTAAGGGTAACCGAAGCCATTTGGGGTGTTATTTCACCTTTGTTCCACGAAGTTTTAAAATATCCGGTTCCGGCTTCAATTTTGGTTGCTTCCAATTTCTCGGGAGCAATTTTTTGATTGCCAATAACCACATCTACCATATCGGTAACACTAAGCCAATCGCTTCCTTGTAATAAGAGGGCATAAACCGCTTCGGTGGTAGCTTTGGTGGTTTTCCAACGATTGGTTTGCTTGTTTTTTAACAACCAAATTTTTAAGTTATCTATGTCTTCGAGATTTTTCGAGTCGCTCTGAAAGACCGTTCCCGCTTCCGAAAAAGCTTCAATCAGCAAGGCTTGCGTTTCTATAGGTGCTTGATACCAATACCAACTTGCGGTGTTTTCTTTCCAATACATTCCCAATTCTTCAGAGGTAATGCTGTTTTCTTTTAAAGAATTTAGAATGGAAGATGCGGTTTTATCATTGCCAATTCGGTGGGTTATCAAGGTCATTAATCCTTTGGAATAAAGGCTTCTAGATAGCCAATATTTTTGTATTTGCGAAAGATAGTATTGCGTAATGCGTTCTACTTCTTTGCTTTTCTTAACTTCCGGAAAGAAGCTGCGCATATACAAATAATGCAGTTGGCTGTAACTTAAATGGTCTTTGCTGTAATCTATTTTCGGGTTGTACTTTTTTAAATCGTTGTATTCTTTTACAAATTGATTGTCTAAGTATTTTATCGCCTTTTTTATAGCTTGTTGTATTTCTGAACTGTTATTCTTTTCTAATTGAAGAACTTGAAGTTGCTTTAAATGCCCGAATCCGGTAATGATATGTTGGGTAATAAAACGATTTTCGTTACCTCCTTTAAACCAAGCCCAAGCACCGTTTGAAAACTGATTTTGTAATAGTTTACGTGAAGCGTTTTCCAGCTCGTTTTTCATTTTATTCAAATCAAAAAGCAATGCAATGCGTTTTTTTTGTTCGGTTTCACTTTGTGCATCGCGCAACCATGGTGTTTCTTGAATGAGTAACGACTTTAACTCTTGATTTTTTTCTAAATTACTAAGTAAGGCATCGGTATTTTTCCATTGATTAAATACTTCTTGAATTCGCGGATTGCTATTGGCTATATGCGAAGCCAAGGCGTTGGCATAATATCTTGAAAAAGTTTGCTCGTTACACTCATACGGATATTCCATTAAGTACGGCAATGCTTGCACGGCATACCAAGCCGGATTGGAAGTTACTTCTAATGTGAGTTTGTGGTTTTTTAATTTGGTAGAGGTATTATCACGCAGTTTGTTAAGTGTAAAGGTTTTGGTTTGGTTACTGCGCAGCCACATCGGGAGTGTTTCGGTAACCAACATACGATTGCTAAGTACCGGAAGTGTGCGTTGTTCGCCATCGCTAAAATTACCTGCTTTGGCAATTATTTTACAAGTAATGGCACCGTAATTTTCCGAAATAAAAACCTTCCAACTCACCGAAGTATTTTTTTCCGCCGGAAGCGTAAACGGAAAAATACTTACACCTTCTTTAAAAACTTCAAAATTGGCTCCCAGTAGTATTTTTTGCGTAATATCCTTGTTGGTAAGCGCATCTAAAAAGATGATTTTTGCTTCGCCAAATAGGTCTTCTTTAGAGATATTACTAATTTTACTTTGTATGGTAATGGTATCGCCTTGCCTGAAAAATCTTGGCAGATTAGGTGTTACCATTAATTTTTTTTGGGTAACGGCGGTAAATTGTGCTACCGTACTTTCCAGATTTTTTGTGTGAGCCAAAAGTTGTAGTTTCCAACGGGTTAAGGCTTCGGGAGAAGTGAAACTAAATTGCACATTTCCGTCTTTGTCGGTTTTAAGTTGCGGAAAGAAAAAAGCGGTTTCTTGTAGGTTTTTTCTAATTATTATATCCTTGAATGAAATATCTTTTTTTAACTTTTCGCCCTTCTTTAAAGCTTCCTCTTTAATTAATTTTTTAGATTTTTTTTCTGTAATTTCAGCAGCTACTATTTCTTCTTCAGGTTCTTCATCATTTGATACCATTGAAATGGCAACACCACTAGCTTTACCTCTCAAGATTCTGTCTATTCTGCCGTATTGATTCCCAAAATAAAGTCCAAACCAATTCAATTTGTCAAATCCTTGTTGCGGATACTTTGGCAAGAGGATTTGATTTCGGTAAACCGTAAAATTTTTAACTCCAAAGGTATTGCTTGTAGGATTGATTTGTGAGTAATAATTGGGTTGTAAAATTGGAATAAAACTCCAGTTATGCGGTTTAAATTGGTCTAACGAAGCATCGTACATACTTGCCAACAATTCGGCACTTACTTTTTCGCCTTTGGGTCCTTTTACGGTAAACGACCAAGTTTCTTCCGCTCCGGGTTGTAATTTATCTCTAAAGGTTTGGGTTTCTATTTGTAATTGCGTTTTAGGATATGGTACAACAATACTCGTACTTGTAGCATAATAATGGTTGTAATAACTATAACTGTATCTAATAACAAATCCTCCAAAATCCTCTTTTTTTACCGGAATGGTAATGCTTTTTTTGTTGTTAGAAAGCTCCATAATGTACTTTTCTACAATACGATGCTCTTTTTCTACATAAACGGTAACCCAGAGTTGCTGTGCGGCAGTTCCTAAAGTTATAATAGCATTTTCGCCGGGAGCATAGGTTTTTTTATTGGTTGAAACCGTAAAGAGTTGGTTGTCGGCTACGGTTTTGTCTTTCGGGCTAAACAAAAAAGTGTGTTGTTTGTCGGTTACTTCTTGCCCGAATTCATCTTGTGTTTTCAGTTCAATAAGATACCAACCCGATTGCCATTTTTTTAAATTTTTTAGTGCTATTTCTTTACTATCTTTTGTGTTAAAAGGAGTTGAAAAAACAAGGGTTCCTTTTTTCCATTTTAGCATATTTTCTTCATTGTTATACGCATCGTGAGGAAATAATTTTTTAAATTCTTCTTCCGAAATATTTTGGTAATCGGGAGCTTCCCAAGGTCTTTTTCTAAGAACACGCTCCGGAGCGGTTAATTTATAAATTTTTACCGTTCCCGAAGTCGGAACAAACTCACCATTTAGGTTTTGCGTGGTGAGTTGCAACAAGTGTTCTTTTTCGGTTTTGTTTATTTTTTCGGGAGCTTGTATTGTAGCTAACAAGGTATGGTAGCCTACTTTTACCATAGTGGTTGTGCTTCGGGTTTCGCCGTTTAGGTCGGTTATATCGGCAGTAATTTCATAGGTAAATACCGGAAGATTTTTTTTATCGACACTTGCATCTGGAATGGCTTTAAATCGGATGGTAAACGCACCGTTTTCGTCTGTTTCCATTTCACCATGCGTAATTTCTTGCGGCTCGCTGTTAAACCAAGGACGATACCAATAATACCAGCGCGGATATTGTACATTTCGTTTTACGCGATAGACCACTTTTGCATCGGTAATTTTAGTACCCGAATAAGCAAGGGCTTCTCCTTTTACGCTTACGGTGTCGTTTATTCTAAAGGTTTCGGTAACGGGTTTAAAAGAAGCTTCAAATTTGGGACGTTTGTATTCTTCTACCGAGAAATAAACTTCTCCGTAGGTATCAAAATCGATTTCATCTGAATCTATTTTAATCGAAAATTGACCGGTTAATCCGTTATTAGGTAAAATAAATTCGCCTGCTACCGAACCGAATTCGTTGGTTTTTAAGTCTAATTCGCCTATTTCTTGCCGATTTGCATCGTATAAGGTGGCATAAACCGGTGTATTGGCAATTACTTGCGAGCGGTTGTTTTCTTGTTTTAATACAATTGTTTTAAAATAAACGGTTTGTCCGGGACGATAGATGCTTCGGTCGGTAAAGGTAAAAGGTGTAACAACAGGTGATTTTTTTTCGAAATTACGATAATAATTATAGATGTAATAGGTACCAAACCGAGCAGTTTGTTGGTTGTGTGATATGGTAAAATTAATGTTGTTAAAATAATCTACGTTTTCTAAAGAAAAACCGCCTTTAGAATTTGAAGTAAACGTTTTTGTTTTTTTACTGTTAGAGCCTCTTGTATTGTAGGTCATTACCACGCTTGCATTTTCAATGGGCTTACCGTTGTTGCGGTTGATGATTTGATAAGTGGTTTTGTTGGCGGTTTGTGTTTTTACCAAAGCAAAATCGGTTACTTGAATAGTGGAATAAGCATAGGTTTTATTTTCAGCATCAGAAGCATAAACAATATATCTGCCGTTTTTTAATCCGGGTAAAACCATTTCGGTAGTGTGGGTTTGATAATCTTTTTCGTTTTTAAGAGTATTACTCCAAGAAGTAACATTAGGAAGTTGAGTAATAAATCGTTGTTTTTCTTTTTTATCGTAAAGTTTATTGAGTTTTTTAAGTTGCTTTTCCGAAATTTGATAAACAGTAAAGTCTAAATTTTGAAAGTTTTTATACTTTACTAAAATACGAGAAGGACTGTCAATCGGCACATATTCTTCTACGGACAGTGTTACCGATTTTTGAAGAATATCATTTTTTAAAACTGCACATTTTTTTGCGCCCAAACTGTTAGGAAAATCCCTTATGGCTTGATTGCAAAGAGCAAGCGCTTCTTTATTTTTCCATTGAAATTGATGCGTATCGGGATTTTTAGCTTGGTATTTTCCGGCTTGGTTGTTTAATATCGAAGCAATTTCATAATCGTATAAAGTTCGGGCTTCGTTGTTAAGAACGGTGTTTTTTTCGGTTTGAAGCGTTTGTAAGAGCAATTCTTCTTTGTTTTCCGAAACATAATTTTGATACACAAAAAGTAAGCGTTCAATATTTACTTGGGTAAGTGCATCGGGTTGCTTGTCTTTTGAATGCACTTTTATTAGGTTTTGATAGGTTTTAAGTGCCAAAAGTTGCAAGGAAGTACTATCTTTTGAAGTGATTTGCGTAGCGATAAATTTATTTGCGGGCGATAAATAGTCGGGTTTATCGAGAGTGAATTTGTAAGCGGGTTTTGTGATGGAAGTTTCGGATGTAGTATAAAAATATAGAGCTTGATGTGCCAAAAAATCGTACAGCGTAGGACGGTATTTTTTAGATTCGGGTTGTTCTAATAAGAGTGCGCTAAATTTTTCTAAAGGCGTGTTTTGTGCTTCTAAGGCGTTTTGTAAAGAGTTGGCGTAATGAAGTTGAATTTCACTAAAGAGGGTTTGTAAATCCCACGTTCTAAAATCTTCTGCATCCACCTTGGTAGCCGTTTTGGTTCGGTTGTAAATTTTCCAACGATTTTGTTGAAAATAATCCCAATAAAGTTTGGCAAGAATGCTTTCTAAGATGTTTTTTTTCGGAAAAGAAGATTGTTCTATTTCGGTTTTAAAATCGTAAATAATTTTTAGTTGTGCATTTTCTTCTAAAAGTAAAGCAAATTTGCTTTTAAAAAGCATTACTTTTATTTGTTGGGGTACGTTATTGTCTTTTTTTGCTTTTGTTTCAATTTGGCTAACAATTTTTAAAGCCGATTTCGGCAGTCCCTTTATTTCCAATGCTTCTACTTGTTTCCAAAGAGAGGAATACGAATTATGTTGCGCCGTTGAAAAATTAGCAAAAAGGAGTATCATTAGTAAGGTTGTTAGGTGTTTCATTTTGTGTCGTTTTAAAAAGATAAGGCAACGTACGATAGTTTTTTGTTAAACAAAACAACAATTGAGCCAAGTGTTATTTTGGTTGAGTGAAGATACGTTTTTTTTGGTTAGTTTATACCAAATTTTTAATACGGGTTAATGAGATTTTTTGTTTAATAAAAAGGACTTGACTGTTTATCCAATCTGTTTTTTTGATTGCTTAAAACTGTGTAATACACATTATTTTTAGAGTTTGCTACCGGTGTCGGATTACTTGTATATTAGGAGCGAAACTTTGGCTATTTATAAAATTTGTCCTAATTTGAATTAAAAAAACAAATCCTTATACACTTATCCTTTGGGTTTTTATATTTTTGCGCTATGGCAAACGAAGACAAATTTAAAAAAGTAATAGGACACGCAAAAGAGTACGGATTTATCTTTGCGTCCAGCGAAATATACGACGGTCTTAGTGCCGTTTACGATTATGCACAAAACGGTGTAGAACTCAAAAATAACATACGCGATTATTGGTGGCGAAGTATGGTATATATGCACCAAAATATTGTAGGAATTGATGCGGCTATCTTAATGCATCCCACTACTTGGAAGGCTTCAGGACACGTTGATGCCTTTAACGACCCGCTCATCGATAATAAAGATTCTAAAAAGCGATATCGTGCCGACGTGCTTATTGAAGACTATTGCGAAAAACTAAACAAAAAGGCTCAAAAAGAAATAGCCAAAGCAAAAAAACGATTTGGTGATAGTTTTGACGAAAAACAATTTGTTGAAACCAACCCCAGAGTGGTTAAATACAAAGCACAACAAAAACAGATTTTAGAGCGTATGGCAAAGTCTCTTGATGCAGATGACCTTGCCGATGTAAAAACCTTAATTGAAGAACTGGGTATTGCCGACCCCGAAACCGGTTCAAAAAACTGGACGGATGTCAAACAGTTTAACCTGATGTTTGGTACCAAATTAGGAGCTTCGGCAGATAGTGCAACAGATTTGTACCTGCGTCCCGAAACAGCACAAGGAATATTTGTAAACTTTTTAAATGTGCAAAAAACAGGGAGAATGAAAATTCCTTTTGGGATTGCACAAACCGGAAAAGCTTTTAGAAATGAGATAGTTGCACGTCAATTTATTTTTAGAATGCGTGAGTTTGAACAAATGGAAATGCAGTTTTTTGTTCGTCCGGGAGAAGAAATGAAATGGTACGAATATTGGAAAGAAACACGTCTTAATTGGCATCTTTCATTAGGACTTGGAAAAGAAAATTACCGTTTTCACGATCACGAAAAATTAGCACATTATGCCAATGCCGCAGCCGATATTGAGTTTAATTTTCCGTTTGGGTTTAAAGAACTGGAAGGAATTCATTCCCGTACCGATTTTGATTTAAAAGCTCACGAAGAATTTTCGGGTAAAAAGCTTCAGTTTTTTGACCCTGAATTAAACAAAAATTACGTTCCGTATGTAGTAGAAACCTCTATTGGTCTTGACAGAATGTTTCTTGCCGTGTTTAGCAATTCGTTAAAAGAAGAAACTTTAGAGGACGGAAGCAGCAGGGTTGTTTTAAAACTTCCGGCAATATTAGCACCGGTAAAAGCAGCCGTGCTACCTTTGGTTAAAAAAGACGGTTTGCCCGAAATTGCTCAAAGCATCATAGACGACCTAAAATACGACTACAACGTACAATACGACGAAAAAGATGCCGTAGGAAGAAGGTATCGCCGTCAAGATGCAGTAGGAACCCCTTTTTGTATCACGGTCGATCACCAAACCAAAGAAGACCAAACAGTTACCATTAGGTATAGAGATACAATGAAACAGGAGCGTATTGCTATTTCAGAAATAGGAAAGGTGCTTTACAATGAACTTTCGTTTAAAAAATGGTTAAAATAACAAAGTAAGATTTTTTTTTTTTTTATTT
>JALWKK010000092.1 GCA_027081505.1 Flavobacteriaceae bacterium | reverse complement strand
TCTTATTGCCGGCCTTATCGCATATTCTTTCCAAGAAAAGAAGCCAAGTATCAAGTTTGAAACTGAAAAATCAACTCAATTAGCACTTTTTTATTAAATCCTTAGACCGAACTGAAGTTCAAAGGCAAGCTGTATTCTCGATATTCCATGTTTTTTTCTAATACCGAATACGAATTCAATATAGTTCAATTTCAAGTTCTCTCATTGAACTATTTTCATTCTGTAACGGCATTAACCATTCTAAAATATAAAATAGTTTTGAGCTATTTTATATTAAGAATAGGTATAAGACTCGTAAGATGTGAGCCAAATTTTTTTAAAAATTGGTTATGTGCTTGTTTTTTCAAGCCATAAAAATTTCATTTATCTTAAAATATTTTCGGCTATATATAACCGAATATGTATTTTTTATATTTATTTGTCATCAACTCCCCTTTTTAATTTTACAGTTTGGCTGTAAAAGCTGTGTGTTTACGCAGTAAACAATTATAAAAATTTTAGTAACCGCTATTTGGTTTTAATTTGATACCATTAAGTTTTTGGTAAAACAAAAAAATCGAATAGTTTTAAATCACCAAACAATGATTAAAAAATTAAGATTAAAACCGTTTTTAACTTTTTTACTACTTGGAGTTTTTATGGGTACTTTTAGCTGTAAAGAAGATGCTCTTGAGGTTGAAGATGAAGCTCTAATTAGCAACGAATCCTTATCGACTTCTCGACGTGTAAATGCAGCCGACATACCCGAGATTATGCAATTTGTTAATGAGCAAACAAACGGACGGCTTACCTACCAATTAAAAGGAACACCCGGAACTCGCGAACCCGATTTAACCGTAGGACAAGTACAAACGGCAAACATTTTGCAGGTAACCAACCCGTATAACCTGTCTAACTACACCTTTGCTATGACCAAAACCGAACCGACGGTGAACTATCGTTTCTAAATTTAGTGGTTAAAGAAACCGCTACTGGGGTGTATAGTTATATTATGAAAATACGACCCGATACAGAGTGGATTTCGACCCAAACCGGACAGATGAATATGGGCAATTATACCGGCGACATCGTATTATACACCTCAGAAGGCGTTTATGTACACAAGACCACGTTTAGTGCCGGAGTGGCGGTAACATCTGAGGACAGACATCCTTGTGACAACAACACAGGTGGAGGTCCCGGTAATAGCGGTGGCGGTGGCGGAGGAGCAGGAACGGGAACAGGAACAGGGACAGGAACAGGGACAGGGACGGGAACAGGAAGTACGGGAAGCGGTCCCGGCGGAAACGGACCTGGCGGTGGCGGTAGCGGAACTACCGGTGTAGTAATTTGTGATATATATGTTGAGTTGGTTGTAGTGCCTTGTCCGCCACAATGTGGTGAGTGTATAGAGTGTGCTGTTGCGGTTACAGTTATTGATTGTTCTCAAGACCGCAACCCCTTACGCCATCCTTGCCCTCCTATTGACCCGATAGAAGAATGTTTTGAGCCCAACGGCGACCCTTGCCAATTTGGTTGCGATGCCAATGGCAACTGCCTACCCGACCCCAACGACCCGACTAATGAAAATAATGAAACCGGGATAAATATTGATTTGAGTTTGATAGTACCTTGTAACGATTTAAAAAATGTTACGATTGATAACAGTAATGTTAACCAAAAACTTAAACAATTACTTACTTCTACGGCAGGAAAAGAAGAAGCTTTTACAATTAGAAAAAATCCTTCAACCGGTGATGATGTGCCTTCTGATGTTTTTTCTTCTCAAGAAGACTGCTCAGCTGTTGACATAACTGCGGACTTAGCAACTTTTGCTGCAGCACATACTCATCCAGAAAGTGGACCCGGATGTAATCCCTTTGGTATGTTCTCCGGTGCAGATATACTTTTTTTAGCCACAATGGCGAGCAATTTTACAGGAGAAGGAAACAATTTTTATAATACTTATACCTTTATGC
Organism: Flavobacteriaceae bacterium; assembly: GCA_027081505.1. GTDB lineage: Bacteria > Bacteroidota > Bacteroidia > Flavobacteriales > Flavobacteriaceae > Marifrigoribacter. The sequence continues at coordinate 649 of JALWKK010000092.1, read as the reverse complement.
TTACACACGGTGGTGATGCCTATGCCTTAAAATTTGATAATCCGCAAGCCGTTACCGTATTACAAGATATAAAAAGCAACCCAGAAACTAACATTTATTTTCAAAAGAAACTTGCTAAACGTTATGAAAATTTAGTATCCCAACCCGGACAAACCGAAACCGAGGGAGATTTAATAGAACAGATGTTTCAAGTGTTTGATGATTTCAATCTTGATATCAGCTTATTTAAAGCAACAACCAATAATCAAAATTTTGTTACCAACTGGAACAGAGTTGATAAAAATAACTTAACTTTAGAACCCTGTCCTTAAAAACCAAAACTATGAAAAACTTACAAATTATAACAATTATTACATTATTTGCACTAATTGCTTGTAAAGCACAAAACGTGGTGCCTTTAGATAGCTCTGAGCCTATATACATTTTTAATTCAGGCGATTATTATAAAGACACCAATAACCTTTTTAATACATTTGAAGGCACTTGGCTTTGGGAAGACCCCACTACCAATAGCTCTTTAACCATTATTTTAAAAAAAGAAACCAATGTTGATAGTGGCTATGGTTTTAATTATGATATCTTAATAGGCGAATATCAATATATTGAAAACGGTGTAGAACTGGCAAATACACTGTCTGATATTAATAAT
>JALWKK010000091.1 GCA_027081505.1 Flavobacteriaceae bacterium | reverse complement strand
GGCAAAACATTTGTCATTTCCTTGTAATACCGAATACAAATTCAATATAGTTCAATTTTAAGTTCTCTCATTGAAGTATTTTCATTCTGAAACGGTATTAACCATTCTGAAATATAAAATAGTTTTAGACTATGTTTATATTAAGAATAGGCACAAATTCTCGGGTTAGGGATAGCAGCAAGCTACCGTGTAGTGCGGATAGCCCGACCCACAGACAAAAAATGTTTGTGGGGAACCCTATAAAAACTTTTCAAAAAAACGGATTGCCAAGTTACTAATTGAAAGAATATTAAACAAACATTTTCAAGATTAGTTATTAACATTTTTTTTATTCCAATGGGCAGTAAGGTCTAAGAAGTTTATTGGATATGCTGGTTCTTGACGTTCGAGAATATCATTTTGGAAAGAACGCTCCAAAATGTCTTCGATTAGGTAATCTTCTTTATTCTCAAAAGGTTTATACGCTTCTTTAAGTGAAATATTAAACATCTTTGCTGTAGTGTTATACCAAAAAGCTCGCCAACCGCTACGAAGTTCTTTTACCAAGTTAAACGCCGTACGTCCTGTTTGACGATGGATAAGCTTAACCAAAATTTGACCTTCGGTTCGGGTGAGTTTCTTTAGTTTTTCGGAAAATTCGCCTTCTATGTATTTTTGAATACGCTTGGTGTAGATTTTTCTTTTTCGTTTTGATTTGATTGTGGCAAGTCGCTGTGTCATTATAGTTAATCGTTCGGCGGCTAATTTTGCGTAAGGATAAACTTTGCGGGTTTTACGACGAAGGATGAGGTAGCGTCTTCTGTCTTGTTTTGAATTAAACTTTAATTTATTAAGTAAGACCACTTCGTTTAACTCGATAGTTTCTCTGGCAATCGTATCGCCTTTTACAATATAATAAAACGTTTCGGTGCTATCATTATGTTTTACAGAAGACTGTAAGGTATCTTGCCCCCAAGTTATAACCGGTACTATAAATAAAATGTATAAAAAGTGTTTCATTATTTTTTGTTTCCTACAAATCGGTACGCTAAAATCGTTCCAAAAATAAACATTTTGTTGTAGTGCTGTTTGCTTAAGATTATTTATTTTTGAATTCGCTTAAACAAACTCTATACAATACATTATTATATTATGGCAAAATCTATATTGAATAAAAAATCGATTTCGTTTTTAGAAAGATATCTTAACAATGCTGCTCCAACCGGTTATGAATGGGACGGGCAAAAAATCTGGATGGACTATTTAAAACCCTATGTGGATGAATTTATTACCGACACTTATGGTACAGCGGTTGCGGTTATAAATAAGAAAGCAGATTATAAAGTTGTGATTGAAGGTCATGCCGATGAAATTTCGTGGTATGTAAACTACATTAGTGATAACGGATTGATTTATGTAATAAGAAACGGTGGAAGCGACCATCAGATTGCTCCTTCAAAAGTAGTTAACATTCATACTAAAAAGGGAATTGTAAAAGGTGTTTTTGGCTGGCCTGCCATACATACCCGAAACAGAGCAAAAGAAGAAGCGCCAAAACCCGATAATATTTTTATAGATGTAGGAGCTAAGGATAAAAAAGAGGTTGAAAAAATGAATATTCATGTGGGATGTGTCATTACGTATCCGGATGAATTTCATATTTTAAACAACGATAAATTTGTTTGCCGGGCATTGGATAATCGAATGGGCGGTTTTATGATTGCCGAAGTAGCTCGTTTGCTACACGAAAATAAAAAGAAACTGCCGTTTGGGCTGTACATCACCAACTCGGTTCAAGAAGAAATTGGGTTACGCGGTGCGCAAATGATTACCGAACGCATAAAGCCCGACGTGGCTATTGTTACCGATGTTACGCATGACACTACTACACCTATGATAGACAAGAAAAAAGAAGGTCATATTGAATTAGGCAAGGGTCCGGTTATTGCTTATGCTCCAGCAGTTCAACAAAAACTCCGCGACTTGATTATTGATACTGCCGAAGCGAAAAAAATAAATTTTCAACGTGCTGCGCTTTCTCGTGCAACCGGAACCGATACCGATGCATTTGCTTATAGTAACGGCGGTGTGGCAAGCGCATTAATTTCGTTACCGCTACGGTATATGCATACAACGGTTGAAATGGTTCATAAAACCGATGTAGAAAGTGTTATTAAACTTATTTACGAGTCGTTATTAAATATTAAAAACGGTGATAGTTTTAGTTATTTTGATTAGGTACACTTTTTTCTAATGCAAGCTAAAACTATTTCGTTTACCGAAACACAACGCTTTACTCAATGGTGGATATGGTTATTTTTGATAGGATTAGCTTGTATTCCGCTATTCGGAATTTATTATCAACTTATTAAAGGTGAGCCTTTCGGGAATAACCCAATGAGTGACGAGGGATTGGTTCTTTTTTCAGTTTTTGTATTTGGATTTATTTGGTTTTTTTATTCGATTAAGCTGATTACCAAAATAGACGCAACAGGAATATCGGTTAGTTTAACTCCTTTTTCCAAAAAACATTTTAACTGGGATGCTATTAAAACTATTGAAGTTATTAAATACAATCCGTTATTTACAGGTGGTTTTGGTTTGCGATATACGTTTAAATACGGAACGGTTTACAATATAAAGGGAAACAAAGGTTTTTTAATCACTCTTAAAACCGGTAAAAAGTATCTTATTGGAACACAAAAAGCAGAAGAATTAAAAAAACCGCTACAATAAAACATCTTTTTTCCTACTTTTAAACCGAAAATAAATTTGCCGTGCTGTTTCCTACTTTCGATTTTGGTTTTTTCTTAGTTGTGGTCTATGCTCTTTATTGGGTTGTGGGTACAAAGAATAGAAAAATTCAAAATATCATCTTATTGTCAGCCAGCTATCTTTTCTACGGATTATGGGATTGGCGATTTCTTTTGTTGCTTTTTTTAAGCTCATTAGTAGATTTTTGGTCGGCAAAACAAATTGAAAAATCTCAAAGCAAACAGATAAAAAAACGTTTCCTATTAATTAGTATTTTTTGGAATCTCGGTGTCCTTATCACTTACAAATATTTTGGTTTTTTTATAGAAAATTTCACGCAACTATTTGGTTTGAAATACACTAACGGATATTACTTTTGGAACATTGCCATTCCGTTGGGGTTAAGTTTTTACACGTTTCAGACCATGAGTTACACTATAGATGTGTATCGTGGGAAAATTAAAGCCTCATCCTCTTGGTTAAACTTTTTCGGTTTTGTGAGTTTTTTTCCGCAACTAATTGCCGGACCCATAGAACGGGCAGGGAAACTATTGCCTCAATTTGAAAACAACAGGCGTTTTTCTATTCAACAATCTAAAGAAGGTTTACGACAAGTACTTTGGGGTTTGTTTAAAAAAGTATTGGTTGCCGATAAATTAGCATTGGGTGTGCAACTTATTTTTAACAATCCCGAACAATACGGTGCCATTAGCCTTTTTTACGGAGGTGTATTGTTTGCTTTTCAATTGTATTGCGATTTTTCGGGATATACCGATATTGCAATTGGTACGGCTAAATTGTTTGGTTTTAATTTAAGTAAAAACTTTAACATTCCTTATCTGGCAAAAAACATTACGCAATTTTGGCAACGATGGCATATTACCCTCACCCGCTGGTTTACCGATTATGTGTATATTCCGTTAGTGAAAAGTTCTAAAAAAAGAGGAACTGTCTCTCGTATCATTGCACTTTTTATTACGATGACTTTAGTGGGTTTATGGCACGGTGCCAATTGGACGTTTATTGCTTTTGGAGTGGTAAACGGATTGGCAATGATACTGGAACGCATCCCGCTAAAAGGAAAAAACAATACTTTGGGTAGGTTTTTTGAAAAATCGCCACGAATACTCTCGACGCTGTATATTTTTTTAATATTTACCGTTTCCAGTATTTTTTTCAGGTCTGAAAACATAGAAGAAGCATTGTTTATTCTTCGGCGAATCTTCACTTTTGCGCCCGATGTACACCTTTCAACGCTTATAGGTTTCCCGAAACTAAGTTATTTGTTTTTGATGATTGCCATAGAATTACTCACTAAAAAATGGGATTTTCCGCTTCAAAAAATCGAATTAAAAGTGCCTCGATTGGTTCGTTGGGCAATTTATTATACGGCAATATTTTTTATTATTAGGTATGCCGAAATGCAAGAACCTTTTATTTATTTTCAATTTTAAACCATGCTAAAACGGTTTGTAATACATACTATTTTATTTTTTGTTCCGGTGATTTTGGTTTACGGTATTACCGAATATCTTACCAGAAAGCTTCCGATGGAATACAAAATAATCGGCACGTATCTTGAAAAGAATTCGGATGAAATAGAACTGTTGGTTTTAGGCTCTTCGCAAATGAAAAATGCGGTAAACCCCGAATATCTTTCAAAAACAACATTGAACATGGCTTCGGGAAACCAACATCACGACACCGATTTTAAAATCATCAAACAGTTACTACCTCGTTTAAAAAATTTAAAAACAATAGTTTTAGAAGTTTCATACAGTCATTTTGAGCTTCCGCATAACGGAAAAGATTTTTGGAAAAACCGGATTTATTGGGAATATTATCATATTAATAATTTTGAGAGACCGGCTTGGTTTAAAGACCGGTTAATTTTCTTGGCGCATCCGCCATTTTTTTCAGAAAAAATAGTCAATCATTACTATTATAAAAAAACAAAAACAGGATTTAACCCCTTTGGTTTTGATACACTAAATTTTGATGGTGATTTCAAAAAATTTAACTATGACTTAGAACGGATTAAAAAAGACAGATTTAAAATAAATTTAAAACCCGATAAAACTATTTTTAAACAAAACACGCATTTATTTTTTAAGATATTGGATTATTTACAAAATAAAAACTTGCAAGTAATTGTTGTTACCGCTCCAATGTTTAAAACCTATTTACCCGAACGAGTGCCGGAAATTTTATACAGAAGGGATAGTATATTGGATTTGGTTTCAAAAAAATATTCAAATGTAAATGTATTTAAAAAGGAAGAAGATACTACACATTATTCTGTTTTTGATTACAAAAACCAAAGTCATTTAAACCCGAAAGGTGCCAAAATTTATACAAAACAATTGGATTCTGTTTTAAAAGGTTTGTAATTTTTTGTTACTTGCGAGACGTATGAGAAAATTTCTATGCTTAGGGCTATTTTTTCATTGCATAATTCTTTTTGCGCAACAAAAAGACAGTCTTTCTTATCATTTACATTTTACTACTACCGAATTGTTAGTAGGAAAAACTTTTGACTCCAACACAAACTTTCCGGAAACCAATCTACATAAAACCTTATTTTTAAATTTTGGAAAAACCAATCGAGATACTAACCAAGAATGGGCTTATAGATTAGGCTATCCTAAAACCGGATTGTCTTTTGCACTTACCGATTACGGAAATGGGAAAGAATTGGGATACTCGGTTTCGGTATTGCCTTTTACAGAATTTAATTTGCAAAAAAAGAGAAGACGAATAAAAATGTTGGTAGGTATGGGAACTGCCTACTATACAAAACGATACGACAGTTTACCTTATATTTACAACAACTACCCAGAAGTGGTTAATCGTGCCAATCGCACTCGGTTAAACTGGAGTTTCCGGTTGTTTTTTTATTATAAATTTTTACAAACCAAAAATAGCAACTGGCGAGTAGGCTTTGGATATTTTCATCAATCCAACGGTCATACCAAGCTACCCAATCAAGGAATGAATTCTATTTTATTGAGTCTTTCCAGAGAAGTAAACTACACAACAGAAACAAAAAAAACACCTCTTTTATCCAAAAATAATTTTTTAAAAAGTACCTATTGGTTTATACGGTTAAGAACCGGAGTAGGACAAAATGCACTTGCCGAATATTTAAACTCCCGAAAGCCCGTGTATACTATTTCTTTTTCCGGCGGAAAAGTTTATAACAACACTTTACGAATTGGAGCAGGTGTGTATTACAGGCTTTATGGCGGGTATCATGATTATATAAAAAATGATGGTGAATTAGTAGTTTCAGAGTATTCCTATATGCAAGAAAATCCGCTTAAATATGCATCGTCATACGGTGCTTTTGCAGATGCCGAATTATTACTGGGTCACGTTGGTTTTGGTATTTCATTAGGATATAACTTTTACAAGCCGTTTTATGAAGTACAATGGCGGTTGGCAGAAGGATTTTATTGGCAAACCGATAGTGGTAATGCGATTTGGATTGAAGGTGAGTTAAACAAAATGTTTAAATTAAAAAATCAAATTTCATCTCGTTTAGGGATGGCTTATTATCTTTTTAACAACAACAAAGCGCCCAAACACAATGTTTTTATCGGTGCTTATTTGAATGCCAATCTCGGGCAGGCGGATTTTAGCGAACTTAGTATTGGTTATGTTTATAAATTTAATTAGCTAAAGAATTCTAAGAAAAGTTTTTTGTTGGTTTTTGATATAGGCACACGTTGTTTATTATCCAAAATAATATACCCTTCGTTTTCCAGATTTCTGACTTTTGCTATTTGAATAATATGCGATTTATGGCATTTAAAAAACAAATTCGGATTGAGTTTTTTTTCAAATTTTCCCAAATTATATGAACTAATTATCGTTTCTCCAGTGCTTAAATGAAATTTTGTATATCCGTCGTATCCTTCTATGTGTAAAATTTCTTCTTGTGTTATAAACGATAGTCCTGTAGTTGTGGGTATTACAATTTTATTGTTGTTTAATATGGTTTTAGAAAGCAGTTTTACCAAATTAGCTTGGTGTGCATTGGTTTGTTTCTCTTCAATTAGTTTTAGTGCTTTGTTAACCGCTATTATTAAATCATCATCATCCAACGGTTTTAACACATAGTCAACAGCAGAAACTTTTAACGCCTCAAGAGCGTACTCATTGTAGGCGGTTACAAAAATAATTTGAAAATCTATGTTTTTAAGTTTGGTTAACAGTTCAAAACCAGTTATTCTGGGCATTTGAATGTCTAAAAAAACCAAATCGGGTTGCTTTTGTTGCAACGCTTCAATTGCTTTTTCGGGTAGTTGAAAGGTGTTTAAAATTTCAATTTCCGGAAAATTTTTATGCAATTTTTGTTGTAAGCCCCTAAGGGCTGAAAATTCATCATCTATTAGTATGGCGGATATTGAAGATTTCATCTTTTTTGGTTATTATAAATTGTACTTTGGTTCCTTTGTTGTTTGTATTTAAAAATGCTTCAGATATAGTATAGCTTATATACCATTTGCCGGACTGATTTAAATAATAAATTCGGTTTTGCAATACTCCCGAAGATTTTAACTTTTCGGTTTCTCCTTTTGTTGTATTTATATATCCTACACCATCATCTGTGATGGTAACCTGAAAGGAGTTACTCGTTATTTGTTTAAAATCAACAAGTATTTTTCCGTTTTCCAATTTATTAAAAATTCCGTGATTAACGGCATTTTCTACAATGGGTTGTATCAACATCGTTGGAATGGTTGCTTGTTGAACGTTTATTTTAGGGTCGATTGTTATTTTAAAGGTAAATTTATTTCGGAAGCGTAATTTTTCAATTTCAAGATAATTGGTTAGTAGGTTTATTTCTTCAACTAATTTAATTTCTTCTTCTTTTGAAAGTTCAAAAAACCGCCTGATGAGTTTTGAAAATTTAACCAAATACTTATCGGAAGTTTCTAAATCGTTTTCGTTAATATAATATTGAATAGCCGCTAAGGAATTGAAAACAAAATGCGGATTCATCTGGCTTCTAAGTGCTTTTAATTGCAGTTCGGAGAGGCGTTTTTCTTGAATAATTTTTTTATTTTTTGAAATCTGAATCTTTTTACTTACCAACCAAGATAACAACCCTACCAATGAAGCAAAAAGAAACAGCATCAATGCTTTAAAATAAACCGTTTGCCACCAAAGCGGTTTTATGGTAAACACACGCTTTTTTTTAATAGCTCCTTTTTTAATAAACAACGTATAAGTGTCCGGCTGCAAATTTGAAAACTCAATGGTTGGTGAAGTGGTTTTTACCCATTTTTTTTGAAGTGGAGTTAATTTGTATTCGTATGTAAAGGGAGCATTTTCAGAATAATCTATCGTTGCTATTTTGGCACTTATCGTACTGTTGTTTTTATATTTGATTTTTTTATTATTGCCCACTTGTACCGTGTCATACAACACTTTATTAAAATAAATATCTAAAAACAAATTATTCCTAATACTGTTTCTATGAATTACAGAAATACCAGAATTAGAACTAACAAAAATCGTATCATTAATCACCGCAACATCATTACAAAGATTGGTGTGTAAGCCGTCTAACGTACAATATTTTTTTAAAAACAAATATTGATTGTCTCCTTTAGCATATCGTAAAACGCCCTTATTTGTTGCCAAATACAGTTCGTTGTTTTCTGCAAAAGCAGATTGCACAGATAAGAACTTGGATTGGGGTAATAGGCTTGTTGTTTTTAAGTTACTATAATATGCGCCAAAACCATCGGTACAAATAATTAAATGATTATTATGCTGTATTAATTTTAAAACCGGATTTTTAATATTTGTAATAGAAACCAATTTGTTATTTTGTACTGTTTTTATTCCGTTAGACATTCCCACTAACAATTTATTTTTATAAACCAATAAATCTTTAATACCATTTTGGGGTATTCGCTCTAATATTTTAAAACCCTTTGGGTTTATTTTTTGTAACTCAAAAGGAGTAAATCCGTAGAGAAAACCTTTATAATAAACCAAGTCTCTTGTAATTAAGCTAGGATAATTATTTATTGTTTTTTTACCGTTAGGCGTGAGCGCAACTATTTTGTTTTCGGAAATAAAAAAATTGGTTTTTAATGAATCTATATAAACTATATTGTAAAGAAAAGAGCTGTCTTTAATTTGATTAAAAAATTGTTTGTTTTGAGGGTTGTATCGGTAAAATCCTTTATTAAAAACAGAAACAAAAAGTTTGTTGTTAGCAAAGTTCATTCTACCCACTTTATTAGTTGGAAAAAATTGTTTTGTATTCTGTTTGTTTTTAGATAAAAAGTAAATTCCTTTAGAAAATGTAGCTAACCAAATATTTCCCGATTTATCAAGAAAAGATGAATGGGTAGGTATATCTTTTGGGATGGAAATTTCTTTTAAAGTATAATCGGGTTGCAGTACGGCAAGGAAATTTTCGGCGGTAAATTGAATGGTATGGTTTGCATAAATATAACGGGGATATTTTTTTGTTTCGGGGAGATTAACAGTATGAAACGTTAAGTCGTTAAGGTTTAATAAAAAAACATTTTTAGAATAAAGCCAACCGTATAAACTATCGTTTATTTGCCCTTTGTAAATACTCGTTTTTTGTAGTTTTGGTAAAAATATTTTTTTTAGAACATTTTTATTTTTACTAACTACCAAAAGCGAATCGGTTTTTTTATTATATTCTAACCGCAGAATAGAATTATTAATTACAGGCAGTATAACTTTATTTAAAAAGGTATGTAATTTTTTAGCTTCCCAAGTATCATCATTTAAAAAATAGCATTTATCCGCATCTAAAAAATCAACTGTATTTTTACTTTGATTAATTGCTAAGGGATAAAATATTTTACCCTTTTCCTCTGATGAAAAGTTATAAACCGTATCGTTATAAATATAACCTAAAGTTGATGCTTTAGAGAAATACCAAATTTTATTATTTGGTGTAATGCGAATATCCCAAATATCATTAGTGGGTAATCCTTCCTTAGTAGTAAAGGTTTTAAATTGGTGTCCGTTGTATTTAACAATCCCTTTATCGGTTAATATCCAAATAAAACCTTGGTAGTCTTGAGTAATACGGTAAATGTGGTCGCTTGGTAGTCCTTCCTTAGAAGTAGTATGTGAAAATTGCTGCGAAAATGAAAAACCCCATATCATTACAAAAAGAAAGTGAATGATATGGGGAGTCTTCATAATAAAAATTTGTTTATTTGGTTAAAAAAACAAAGTTAGTAATTAATCAAAGATTACACCTATATTACCATTATAATGACCATAAATAGTCGCTCCATTTTGATCTAAAAAAGTGTAGTCTACATCTATCGTTCCTGTTTGTGTGGTTGCATCAAAACTATAATTATTTATGGTAATAAAAGGACCGCTTACACCCGGGGTATGCACCACTTGATTTGGGTCATTATCATCCCCATAACCAAACTCGGTCCCGTTAATCATTAACGGAACATTAAACGGAACAATAGCACCGTTATGTAATATTACAGAATCTGAAGGATTACCTGTGTAGGTTAAGCCCGTGTCAATGGTGGGGTAAACAGGATCTGTAATGCTTGGGTTTAATGCTTCGGTTATATTGTAAAAAACCCAATTTGATAAATCCAAACTAAATAAATAATCATCTGTATTACCTTCATAATGATTTGCATTATCATACATAAATCCATTTGTAAAAAACAAATTAAACTCGTTTGGACCGGGATCTTCATCAAATTCTATATATGCATTAGGAGTTTCATAAAAAGTATTGTTAAACACATATCCGTTATCATCAGGAAACGGATCGCATACATTATCTTCATCAATTTCTCCATCACAATCATCATCAATTTCGTTACATATTTCTACTGCTCCGGGATGTATATTTGGGTTTGTATCGTCGCAGTCTGTATTATCTGCAACGTAGTTTTGCGGTTGGTCGCAACTTACTTCTAAAGTTTCAGGGTCTCCGTAACCGTCGCCGTCGTTATCTGCATACCAAGGTTGGCTTTGGCATTCGGGTTCCGGTGCGCAATTAGGACCTAAAGTGATAAGTGCAATACTAACCAAAGTTATGGTGACAAGGGATTTTAAAATAGTTTTCATAATTTAAGTATTAATGGTTTTAATTTTAATTTTAAAATAAAATACCACAGCTGTTAAAATAACTATGACACCTATAAATTGAGAGTGTGAAAAGACACCATCGATAATATATCCTCTGCCATCACCTCTAAAAAGTTCTAATATATTTCTGGCAACAGCGTACAATATGAGATAAAGGATAAATAATTGTCCTTTAAACTGTTGTTTTTTCTTGATATAGAGTAAAATTCCCATAATAATCAGCAAAGCGGTTATCTCGTATAATTGTGTTGGATGCACCGGTGTGTCGTTTGTTTTAGGAAATATTACTCCTGTAATTACATCGGTTGGTTTGCCATAGCAACAACCTCCAAAAAAGCATCCTAATCTACCTATAGTGTGAACAATTAAAGTAGTTATGGCTAAAATATCCAACATTGGCAGAATGGGAATTTTATGTTTTTTTAAGTCCCAAATTATAACCGGTATAATGGTAATAAACGAACCGTAAAAAACAAATCCGCCTGAAAAATTATGAAGCATTAATTCCGGGTTGGAAAAAAAGTATTTCGGTCTTTCTAAATAATAGAACAGT
>JALWKK010000090.1 GCA_027081505.1 Flavobacteriaceae bacterium | reverse complement strand
GTATAGCCGTTTACTTTACCTCCAATTGCTCCTATTGCCATAATTGTACCCGAAGCATTAAAAGATATATCGATGCCAAACGTAGAGTTTGCTTCGGTAGTAGTATCACCTAATAATTCTTGTCCTATCTGTTGCCAAGTTCCGTTAATAATATCGAAAACTTTTACTCTACCTACAGCAAAACCATTTACTCTATGTTTCGTTTCGGAAACAGCAAGGCGATTTCCTTCAAAATTCAAAGCAGATCTGCCAAAAACGGGTACTGAATACGGATATTCGTAACCTTCATTTATTTCTCCCCATAAAGTATTGCCCAGTTGGGTTTGAGAAAATGAGGTATAAGAAAATAGAAGTACGATACTTAGTAAGATAACTCTTTTCATAAATTTTTGGTTTAATAATTTTAAGGCAAATGTACCGGTATAGTACAGGATAGTGTGGCTCAAATTTGCCAATAACCGGCTCTTTTTTGCCATTGGTATTATAGTATTTGAATTTATTGAAAAACTATTGGTAAGAACAATAAAAAACAAACAAGACCTTATCGATTGCGGTTATATAAACGCTTAAGCCAAAGAAGTATTAAAACACCGAATAAAACACTTAAAAGCAACGCCCACTGCCAAGTAAGTATCGTTCTGCTTTTTACCAAAACCGGTTTTCCGTAATACACGAAGCTCGCCCAATAAAAAGGCGATTTTTTATTGTTTTCAATATTTTTATCTTTAATGTAAGCTCTTTTTGAAAGCGTTAATGCTTGGGTTGAAGGCATATTATCAGAAAGGTTTTTATAAAAACCTTGCATTATTTGTGCCGTTGCATAATCGTTTACATTCCATAACGTAAACAACACTTGCTGTACTCCGGCATAATTAAATCCTCTTGCCAAATTTATAACTCCTTCTCCTTTAATTAATTTTCCTACGCCGGTTTCACAAGCACTTAAAATCACCAAATGTGTGTTTAATTGTAAGCCGTATAACGAGTTTACCGATAGCTCTCCGTCAATAAATTCAATTACCGGTGGTGTGGTAAATGTTCCGCCGCGAGCGTGTGTAGAAAGATGAATTACATCAAAATTAGAGGCGTAGTTTAAAAACTTTTGAGTCGTTGCGTTTTTGTTTTTTAATAATTTTGATTGAAACCGAGATGCAATAACCTCGGCTTCTTGTATGCTGTAGGTTAATTCTTTATCTGAATTTTTAAACTGCGGAAAAACTCCCAGAATGGTAGTGGCTTCCACAGGTAAATTTTCTTCTTCAACTAAATTGCTTACCGAAAGACGATAGCTAATTTCGCTTTGTTTAACTAAAAAAGGAACCGTAGCGTAATTATAGGTTTCAACCGAATGGGTTACCAACGCATCAAACGGAATGAAGGATAAAATTCCGTCGGGAATGAGTGTAATTTTTTCTTTCTCAGGAAGGTTTAACCGCGTAAATAATTGGTGTGCCGTTGTAAAAAATGCTTGCGGATGGTTGTTTATCTCGGAAGCATTTGTAAAAAAGGCATTCATTTTTACGCATAAATCAAACAAACTGTCCCGTTCTTTTTTTTGAGAAATAATTCGATTAAAAACAACGTTTTCTCTATCTATAATCCATTGAAACACTTGGTTTGTCCCAAAAAAATAACTCACCACAGTTTGGTTGGATTGTTGAAGTATTTCTTGAATTGTTTTTAAAGAAACGGTTTCTTTCTCTAAAATTATGTTAGGAAAAGTATCTTTCAATCGACTGAAAATTTCCCGTTGAAGCGTAAGCAAACCCGAATAATTTTTTTGCCATTTCAACAGGGAGTCGGGTTGCGAAAAGTGAGTTGATTGTAAGGTTTCTAATCGGGTTTTAATTTGTTCTAACCGTGTATTTATCTCAAAATATTGCTTGACCAAACTGTCGGACAGGTGTTTTTTTAAACGGTTCAACAAGCGTTGGTTTTCATTTACCACAAACGATTTGCTTTCGGCATCTATTGCAACAGATTTTTGTAGCCATTCTGTTTTTTTTGTGGTTTGGTATTGCTCATAAATGAGTCTTAACATTTTTTCAAACCGGTTTTTACGTTGGGTTTGCGAATTTATTTTTGATTGACGTAAGGTGGCTTGAGAGATTAACAAATGCGACACTTCATTGGCTCGTTCGTAGCTTAAAACAGCTTTATCCGGCTGGTTTTGAAGTGTAAACAACCGAGCTTGAACGTCCAGTGCATCCAACAAAGTGTTTTCGGCAAATAACTGACTTTTTTCTGGGATAAGTTGATGATTGGAAAATGTAGGAATTATCGTTTGATAAGTTTTGGTAACATGCTCACTTGCACGAGAAAAATCATTTTTATTCAATTGCAATTTTGCCAATAACAAGTACGTTTTAGCAAGTTCTCTTCGAGAAGTTTTTGGATTTTGTTGTTGAAGTGCGATTGCTTTTTTATAAAATGCTTCGGCTTTTTGATAATGTTTTTTTTTACCGGCTATTTCTGCCAGCAATAGATAGGTTTTTGAAAATTTCGGGAATTGACTTTCTGCTTTTTTTAGTAAGATTTCGGCACGAGAAAAATTTTCTTTTTTAATATAATTTTCGGCTAGTTGAAGATAAACAAGCAGATTGTTCGGGGTTAAGGCTTGTGCTTGCTTTAATAACGTAATGGCTTTGTCATAACGTCTCAGACTTTTATATACAATAGACAAATTGAGTAATGCCGAAGCTTCTTGGAGTTTGCTTCCTTGCTTTTGAGCAAGTAAAAGATAGTGTTTAATGGTATTTTCGGCTTCCGATAAGGCATTGATTTGCGTATAAAGATTTCCTAAGGGTTTTAGGCAGTACTCAATGATATCATAACCGGAAAGTTTTTGGTTAAAAAAAACCGATTTTGCTTTTTCGTAATAAGCTATGCCTTCGGTCAAGCGGTTGTATTTTTGTGCATAATACCCAATGTTACAATAGGTAATTACTTGGGCTAGTTTTGCTTCTTTTGAAGCTGCGTTTAAAGTGACTATCTCTTTTTTAAAATCATCCAGTTTATTTGGCGTAGGTTTTATAAGAAAAGAATCCAGTTTTTGATACCACAAATCAGCTTCGGAAGGTTGTGCGGCGGTTTCGGAAAAAATTCCGGTTAAAAAAAATAATAGTATAATGGATTTTAGACCTACTAGGTCTTTCAGGTCTTTATTAAAACTTCCAAATGCCATAGACTTGAATTTGCGAAGTAGGTGCATTAAAATTTTGAACGTATCGCACGCCTACACTGGGACCAATTCTTACTCCACCTACATTGAGACCTACAAAAACGCCGGTTTGAAAATTGGTAAAACTGCTGTTACATTCGGTTTCTTGATAGGTGTCACCGGTTTCGTCCCGTATTTCTCCTACACCGGGAATAGTAAGGTATGCCTCTCCCGAAGTTTGTTTTAAGTATTTATTTTGTAAATCCATTTTTAGTTGCAATCCGCCTCCCACAGCAAGAAAGTTATTCAGGTTGTATCTGTAGGAAGCCGGCACCAAATAGGCTGTGATACCGTTTTCTTTATTTTTTTCGGTAAAGCGGGTGATTTCTTCAATTCCTATCTCGTTAATGTTAGTGGTTTCGAAGTTTTTAAGCTCGTCAAAAGAGTTGGCCGAGATAAAAAACTCGGCTTGTAAATACCCTTTATATGATTTAAACGGTGAGATGGTAATTCCAGCCATATACTCTTGATGATTGTTTAAACTTGGCGTAAAAATATACCCAGCTTTGGCACCAATGGATATTCCGGGAATAAATCGGGTAACGGCATAGTTGGTATAAATAGGCGGATTTTTATCGAAATATATGGCGGTACGACTTCGGGTTTTTTGCTTGTGAAAATTCTTACCGAATTTCATGCTGTATTTTACAAATCCTTTTGTTGAATCTCTTTCAACTACATTTTTTTGGTTGGAACCGGGCAGGTAAATCTTTTTAAAAGTAAATATGATTTTGTCCTTACTGAAGCTTGTATCAATACACGAATAATTAACCTCCTTTCCTTTGGGACAGATAGGCACTTTTGGATAGGTGTCAATGATTTCAAGGGTAGATTTATCAAACATTTCGGGAGTATCTACATCCAGTTTGATGGTATTGGCAGGACCTTCTCCGTTGTTTTGAAACCGAACTTTAAATTTGATGCGTTTAAAGCGTACCAGACGATAATTTAAAATCGAACCGTTGGTTGCCATTTTGTTAGGGTCGTGAGAAGTAACAATTTCCAGCTCGGTGTCTTTTACGGTGTGGTTTCCGTAGTTGTTATCCGGCACATAAATGGTTCGTAATGTAACTATTGCCGAGGTGTCTTTAAGCATCTCGGGAGTGGTTTTTAAAGTTCTAAAAATGGTGCGTTCTTCTCCGGGTTGCATGTTTTCAAACTCTATAAGTTGGTAGTTTCGGTATAATTTTTTTGATTCTTCAAGCGTAGCCGGAAGGACAAGTCGTTTTGTGCTGTCTTGAACGCTAATAAAATATTCTGTTTTTGAACCTATACCCGAAGTAGCAACATAACTATTTGAGTTGTTCTTTTCTTCCGAAAATGCAAAAGTTGCTTGATTATCAACAATTTGTTCGCCATTATAGAGACGTGTATCTTCCAAAATAAAATTATCATCTTTAAACTTTTGGTCGTTATAAAACAAGTACAGTTTCCCTCCGGTTTCATAATTTTTCAAGTTTTTGTAAGTGGTTACCAAAACCAGTTCCTCTTCGGGTAGCGGGTCTCGGTTTGTTTTTATATAAATATCGTCTTCTCCTACAAGCGGAGCTTTAGCATCGTCTGCCGATGCTTCGTCAAAGGTAACCTTATTAACAACCACTTTTTTTGGTCGGCTTTCGGGTGGTTTTCCGTTGTCGTAATTATTGGTAGCCCAGAGTCTAACGGTATATTCACCTGTGTTTTTGTAATTATGGGTTGGGTTTTCTTTTTGGCTGTAGGTTCCGTCGCCATATTCCCAGAAATAGGTATAAAATGCTTTGGGTGCTCCGGCAATTTGATTTAACGGTGGCATTTCCGCTTTAAAGGTTACTTGATTTCCGTTGGCATTATAAAAAATGGGCGCTTCTCTTTTAAGTGTATCGACTGCCGTTGTTTGAGAAATTATTTTGCTTGCTAAAAGCAATAACACAACCGAAAAAAATATGGTGAGCTTCTTCATTTTTAGAGTTAGTTTATTGCATTAATAAGTTCTTCTTCCGTATTAAAGTTTTGAGTATCTAAGGTTGCTGTTACCATATTAGGTGCAATAGTTGTGGTTTGCGAAGCAAAAACAAATCGGTTTTCTTGTTTTGAAACAAAAACGATGGAAGCATCTTGCTCTACCGGAAGATTATTTTGATAAAAGACTTTGTTGGTTTCACTAAAATCGGGAAACATTCCCACGGTTAATGAAGGGGAGTTGTAAACAACAAACACATGACTATTTGTCTTATTATACCCGTTAGGAGCTTTATTATAAACAACGGTTTTGTTTTGAGTGCTTGGATACCTTGCTATACTATGCCATCCTTGAGGCAGCTGTACTAAGGTACGGTATCCCGGAATAACAACTCCTGCCGATGTGATATACGGCTCTTCCAATACTTCAACTCCGGTTTGTTGTTCCCAAAGCACTTCGCAAAGTAAATCGGGGCAAGAAGGTGAATTAAATTTTAATAACGACAGTGTGCTGTTTTGTGACGGAACAAAAAGCAAAATAGGATTACTAATAATAACCGGTTGATTGTTATAAGAAAATTCTATATAAAAAACGCCTTCACTTATTAAGGGTTCTGTATTGTCCGACATATTTATGCCATTGGTAGAAAGTTGGCAAGCAATCATATCGCCGGGATTATACATTTCAAGTAGAGAAAGTGTTATTTCTCCGTCGATGATATTTCCGTTTTGGTCTGTAAAACTTAACGGGTTGACATGAAGTATGGTGCCTTGATTTCCAATGATTTCGACTCCTTGAAAAGCCAAAAAAGTAAAGGTTTGCACCTTTGGTAACCGGCAATCTTGAAGGCTTTGGCGATATTCATTTCCGTTTAAAATTTGTTCTGGATTTGGATGTTGTAACAAGCCTTCATCACATTCTGCTTCGGTTGAAGAACAAGCAAATAAGAGGAAAATCCAACTTGAAATAAAAAGATATTTTACACAATTCATCATACTAAATTTTCACCCTAAAGATAGTAATTTTAAAATATCCCGAAGCATACTAAGATACTTCGGGATAAACAACAAAACAACCAAACTCAAAAAAGGAACAAAGATTTAAGGAAGATTGGCGATACTATCTAAGAGTTCTGCTTCGGTTCCGGGTTGAGGTACCGGCATTACTTCTATATGATTTTGCGTTATGGTAGTGCCTTGTATGGCATAATGTAAAACCCCATTTATTTCGGCAACAAGGATGATGTGAACTTCTTGTCCGACCGGAATTTTTCCATAATGCTCGGTAAACATACCAGTTTGCTCGTCGTAAACATCCATTCTTGCCAATCCGGAAGCTTCACCGTCGTAACTAAGGTACACTTCGCAAGTATCTCCGGTATAGCCTTCGGGTGTATCTATATTTAGAGTGGTTAGTTCTCCGTTGTAATTGTACCAACGGTCTAAATTTGTCCAACCAAATGAGCTTAAATCTACTAAGTAGTTTGCCATCCATTCTCCGGCAGCTCCTTCCACTTCTCCTATACCTACTTGTGTAAATTCGTCCTCTTGCCAGTTATCGTTACCTTCCATATTCTCTCCACCTTTAAAAAGAGCCATTTCGGGATCTACATCACCAAAATCTATGGGTTTGCTGGCAAGTTGAATAGGAGATAAAATTTCTAATTGATTGCCGTTTTGTGTAGCGTTTATAAAAAATTCTCCACCGGATTTTAGCATTTCCACATCTCCGTTAGGACGCTCTCCGTTGGTAGGCATATTGTTTAGGAGCATTTGCTCTTTGGTGTAAATTTCAATAAGTTCAATATCTATGTTTCCACTCACTGGGCTTCCGTTTAAGCCCAATGCTCCGGCAGGGATAATAATTTTTGTTCCTTGCTCGCCGGTAACAATTCCTCCGGTAGAGCCGTCGATGGTAAAGGTTTGTAGTTCTTCTTGACGGTTTTCCAAAAACCTTTGTGATAAGGCTTGCCCATCCGGCAGTTCTTCTTCTTGTTGTTGAGGATTTTCATCGGCATCTTTTTTCGTACAAGATGATAATGAGAGGGTTGCTACAACTACAAAAATGAATAGTTTAATAATGTTGTTTGTTATCGTACTGTTATTCCGATTTACAAATGTTAAAAATGGTGTTTTCATATTTTTTGTGTTTTAATTTATTTAATATTTTCTATAATTACATCCCACAGTTTAAAAATTGTTACCCTTTTTTTTAAACTTTTTTTTAAAGCCCTGTTTTATTTAAAAATCAGGGCTTAGGTTAATTGAAAAGAAAGGTTAGTTATTCAATTACTCTTTAATGATTTTAAAAGTTTGTGAGTTATTTTCGATATCGATAACCGTAATAAAATACAAACCGGTTTTTAGAGTTTCTAAAGAAATAGATTTATTTTCTTGTATTATTCCGTTAGAAACTTTTCTGCCTAGTGAATCGTAAATTGTAAATTTTGAAGCATTTACAGCAGTAGTATAAATTACATTTTGCGCAGGGTTAGAGTATAAAGTACTTTCTTGAATGCTACCTTGATCTTCTATAGAAAGTACGCTTTCGCAATCCCAAGCAACAGGACTTATGGGTGTGGTTGTAAAATTAAAGGGATTAGCTTGGTTAGGAGTAAGCCCTGAAGATACGGACACATCGGTTTTGTTTAAAGGGTTGGGAGTGAAAAACAATTCTGTTCTGTCGCAAAAGTTTCTTTTATCATCGAGTGTGTTAAAAAGATTTGCTTGAGAGAAAGGAGATGCATTATGGGTTCTATATCCCACTTCAAAATAAGAGGCGAAAGCTCCTGGAACATCGATAATGGTTGCAATATCAGGATAATAAATAAGAGGCATTTGCCCATTCCAGAAGTTGTATTCATCACCAACAGGCTCTTGATGAGGCACTAAGTATTGATAGCTATCTCCTACTTGATTTCCGGTTGACTTTTCAAACTCTAAAACAAATACATTGCTTTGACCGGTATAGGAATTTCCGCTACTATCTGTCCAGTTTTCATCTCTATCATAACCTACAATCATAAGGTTATTCGGGTTTGCAATAGATTCCATAATGGTAAATCCGTAGTGATTTAACTCATTATTAGTATAATACCAAGAAAGTGCAGGAATGATAGTTCCGGTTGAATTATCGATTGTGGTTACACCAAACTGATGGGTGACAGAATAGTTAGAAAGCATGTATATTTGGTTTGTTGCCGTATCGTAATACGCATCTACACTAACATCACGCGAGTTTCCCATAACATAACCCGCATCCCAAACAAAATTACCTTGATCATCTATTTTATGAGCTAAGACAGCTTGTTGACTTGTTGAGCTTTCGTTAGAAGATCCCGTAATAAAATATCCGTCGTTGGTTTCTGTAATGTGGTTTACCATGTTATAATCTGTGTTATTACCGGCTGTATTATCTATTTCAATAGTCCAATAAGGTTCTAAGTCAAAATCGGTTCTAATAACAAACCCGATATTCATAGCACTGGTGTTTACAGCATACGAATTGCTGAAAAATCCTCCTATTATAAAACCGGGTTCCGTGACACCGTCTCCGTCTATATCTTTGTTTGTGTAAGAAATATGAAGTGCCGTAGAATTAAAATTTGGTGAAACAATTTCGTAATATTTAGTATCTAATAAATTCCCTGTAGCCAATTCAACTTTAGCGGCGAAGGCTCTTTTTGTTCCGCTTACATCTATACTTCCGGTTATTATAACCATATCGTAAATTGTTTCAATATCAAAAATACGTGCTCTTCCCAGTGGTGTCCCGTCAAAAGTTAGTGTCCAAATAGTGCTTCCGGAAACATTTAAACGTTGTACAACGGGAACAAAAGCAGACATAGAAGCGTCAAATAAATTGCCTGCCATCACTACATCAAAAGAGCCGTCTTTTGCAGGTTCGATGTTTAAGTCGTGATAGTGGTTTTGCATATTAGCATCGTAGTTTAACTGAAATTGAGCATAGCTCGTAAAGCTAAGTATCAGTGCGAAGAATAATAGTTTTGTTTTCATCATAATTGGTTTTAATTTCCTACTCTTTTTTGGCTTTTCGGTTTCCGCCTTTGTTACTATATCCAAATAGAATGTTTTTGTTACCCTTTTATTTTCAAGTTTTGTTTATGTGTTTAATTCCCTTAATGAAAAAGCAAGAACCGGTACAACATATAGAGTAAGTATAATAGGCTATTAGGGATAATGGTTTTATTATCGAAATAATCCGTAACTTTACAAGCCTTAATTTTTAAAACTATGAGTTTACACATTGAAGCAAAAAAGGGCGATATTGCCCAAACCGTTTTATTACCGGGTGATCCGCTTAGAGCAAAATGGATAGCCGAAACATTTTTAGAAAATGCCGTTTGTTATAACCGCGTTCGAAATATGTTTGGTTATACCGGAACTTATAAAGGCAAAAAGGTATCGGTGCAAGGAACCGGAATGGGAATACCTTCCGCGTTAATTTATTGTAACGAATTAATCACCGAATATGGAGCAAAAAAACTTATTAGGGTAGGTTCTGCCGGATCGTTCCAACCCGACATTCACCTACGAGATATTGTACTAGCTATGGCGGCTTCTTCTACTTCGGGGATAAACAACTCCCGATTTATCAATGCCGATTATTCCCCAACGGCAAGTTTTGAGTTGTTTATGAAGGCTGCAAATTTTGCTAAAGAAAACAACATTCCTATTAAAGCCGGCAATGTGCTATCTGCCGACGAATTTTATGAAGATAAAAAAGACGCATATAAACAATGGGCAAAATTTGGTGTATTGTGTGTAGAGATGGAAACCGCCGGAATCTATACCATCGCAGCAAAATATAACGTCCAAGCACTTTCTATTTTAACTATTTCCGACTCATTGGTTTCGCACGAAGCCACCAGCGCAAAAGAACGCGAAACCACCTTTAAACAAATGATAGAGATTGCTTTGGGCACGTTGTAGGTTAAAAACCTTAAACAGACTTTTTAAAAATGTATGTAAAGCAAATTTTAATTGTTTAAAAAAAGCAATAACCTCTTACAAGTTATTGCTTTTAACATAAAACATTATTTGAAAAAAAATTAGTTTTTAATAAAATTGTGGACACTTATTTTGTTTCCGGATTTTACCATTAATAAATACATACCGTTAGATAAACCTGAGGTTTTAATCCGGTTATTTTTATTTTCAAATATTCCTTTTTCCAGCATTCTTCCTTGTAAATCATAAATAATGTATTCGATATTTTGAAGTTTGTTAAGTACTTCTACGTTTAAAACATCAGAAGTAATTGTCGGGTAAATTAGTATTACATTAGAAAGATTGTTGTCTTCAAATCCTAGTGTAGCTTCTTTTTCGGCAGCTCCTCCCAGAAGATATAAGGCATTGTTCCCGTTATTACTGTTTTTGGTGTATTCGTAAACTCTAACGGCATAGGTTTTGGTGGGGTCCAGGTTGGTAACAGTTACATTGTTTCCGCTTCCGTTATAAACAATAAAAGTGTTATCGCCTACGTTATCTCCGGAGCCAAAGGCACTGTTTGCCGTATAATCGGTTCCGTCTAACGGATATTTGCTAAAATTATAATTTGCGGTGTTATTGGTAATATCTTTCATTACCACTACTCTTGCTGTTCCGTTTCCGTTGGTCCAAGAAACATCCATGGTGCTTGTATTATCGCCTTGCGTTGTTAGGTTAGAAGCATTTACGGTAGGCGAATCCATTAAATCCCAAGTAGGGAAGTTAGCAGTACCGGCAATACAGTCCCAACCCATGCTGTCTAAAGCCAACCAAAAGGCATTGGCATTACCATCTACAACACGTTTATTTAAAATAATAGCCCAATTATATCCTCCGCTGGAGCGTACAAAATAGCAAGCTGTACCGTCAATAGCTCCGTTATGCCACCAATTATTGTATTGATTTACAGCCCAACCTTTTGCATAATTTGCATTGTTAACCGAAGGTTCTACCATTGTGGTTATGGTTGCCGGAAGTAAAATATCGGGTTTTGTGTTAAACCCGTCTACGGCAGCCAATAACCGAACCAAGTCTCTTGCGGTAGCTATCCAGCCACCGTGACCGTCCATTGCATCAACTGCCAAACCTCCATATTCCCAAGGCACTGTATTTCCGCTTCCGTATATATCTAATGTGGTAAAACCGTTTCCTACATATTCGCCTTCGCGTTCTTTTTTATCTTCTTGAAGATTTTCGGCTATATGCATATCGTAAATTCCCAAAGGATGAAAAATTTCTTGTTGCATATATTCTTCATAAGATAAGCCCGAAATTTCTTCAATTATTTCGCTTAACACTAAATAGCCCATATTGGAATATGCATATTGCGTATTTGGTGTAAAGTTTAAATTTTTTTCCAACAAAAAGTTAATCAAATATTCTTCTATCACGGGGTTGGGTTCTCCTTGCGTTTCGGTAACATGTAAGGGGGCAACAATTGGGTCGCAACCCGAGAA
>JALWKK010000089.1 GCA_027081505.1 Flavobacteriaceae bacterium | reverse complement strand
AACCTCCCCCAAAGTCTTAACTTCCCACTTCTCGGGAATAACCCCAATCTCTGTATTTTTATAGCCCTTTTTTATTTCCATAGAAATCCCATTTTTTTAAGATGTTCATTTACTTTGCTTTCCAAATCTTTAACTTCTTTGTCAAGCTCGGGCAAAGGTTTTTCGTAGCGTTCGGCTAATTCTTTTATTCGGTTGGTAAGGCGTTGGCTAATGTGGTCAATCTCGCCTTTTATGGCAGTTTCTATGCTGTGCATCCATTTATCGTCCACTACCAATTGTTTTACTTCGTCTTCGGTAAGAGTTGGGTATTTGGCGTAAAGTTTTTCGTCTAATTCTTTTTCTGTTTGTTTTATTTTTTTGTTTGTGGCAGTTTGCTTTGTAAGTAAATCGAGATATTGCTTTAAAACTGCCAATTCTTCCTTTACATCCGTTTCGCCTTTTAGCTCTTTTATGCGTTTGGTAATATTGGCTTTGTTTACCTTTTCAAGTTCTGCAAAATATCCATCTTCACTGTTGTGTTCTTCTTCAAGTTCGGTAAGTTCATTTGCAATACTTTCTTTCTCGGTTTCTAAATCGGCAATAGCTTGTTTTTCTGCCTGAAAATACCGGTTTATTACCAAATCTTTTGGTACAAGGTCGCAAGTCCAACCTTTATCTACCATTTTCTTTTTCTTGTTTTCTACTACAATTCGGTAGGTTTCGGCTACCCAACCATCGGCTGAAATGATATAACAATCATCTTGCATTGTTTCATTCCAGTAGGTCATTAAATGTTGGTAAATGTCATATTTGTCAACCAATGCTTTTCCATCGTATTTTGCAAGCAAGCCTTCGGCAAGTTTTACGATTACTTCTTTGGGTTTATTGCCAATAGTTAAATCTTTTAGGTATATGGTGTTGTCTGTTTTCCATTCATTAAACAGTGTGTCCATTTCTTCGATAAAAGCCATAAATTCAGCGTGAGAAAATATAGTTTCTTTTATTTCGGAATGGTCTATTGTCAGCTTTGAATACTTATCGTTCAATTTTTCAAACAATGATTTTCTAAGCGTAGGAAATACTTCCCAAAAATGAGACAGCGCATCAATATCCGTAACAGGAATACCACCTTTTAAGTGAGCTTCAATATCTTGTATATCTTCGGTTTCTTGGCTGTCGATGTATCTTGGAATATTCAGGTTGTATTCGTTTTGCTCAATTTCGGCAACTGAAACCATTCGGCTATATCCCGGAATTTCCAATTGTCCGTTAAAAACATCGGTAATTTTACGAATATCCTGCTCACGCAAACGGTTTTTATTACCGTCTTTCATAAAACCTTTACCTGCATCAATCATAAAAATACCTTTACGATTATGAGCGTTCTCTTTATCAATTACAATGATTGCCGCAGGAATACCGGTTCCGTAAAATAAGTTGGCAGGTAATCCGATAATGCCTTTAATATATCCTTTTTTGATAAGGTTTGCTCTGATTTCTGCTTCTGCATTTCCTCTAAACAAAACACCGTGAGGCAAAATAATTGCACCTTTTCCGTGTCTTTTTAATGAGCGGATAATATGAAGTAAAAAAGCATAATCGCCATTCTTTGCAGGTGGCACACCATAATCAGCAAAACGGTTGTAAGGTTTGTCGTCAGGTAAAGTCAATCCGTTGCTCCATCGTTTATCGCTAAATGGCGGATTGGCAACTACAAAGTCAAAAGTTTTCAGGTTTCCATTATCGTTTAAGAATAGTGGTTTTGCAAGCGTATTACCTTGTTTGATTTCAGCGGTTGGGTTATCGTGCAAAATCATATTCATACGAGCCAAACCTGCTGTTGTTGCCTCTTTTTCTTGTCCGTATAGAGTAACCGTTCTATTTGCTTCGGCACCAACTCTAAGAAGTAGCGAACCAGAACCACAAGTAGGGTCATAAACTGTAATGTCTGAATTGGTGTCGGCTTCGTTAATTCCAATAATTTTAGCCATTGTCCGGCTTACTTCGGCAGGCGTGTAAAATTGTCCTTTGCTTTTTCCACTTTCGGCTGCAAAGTGCATCATCAAATATTCGTAGGCATCGCCCAAAATATCATCGCCTTCGGCTTTATTCTTACTAAAATCCAATGCAGGATTTTCAAAAATGGCAATCAGGTTTGAAAGCCTGTCAACCATTTCTTTTCCGCTACCCAATTTAGTAACATCATTAAAGTCGGGGAAATCTGACAAGTGATTTGCCTCAGCTATTGGTGCAAGAATTTTTTTGTTGATTAAATCGCCAATATCCTTATTTCCTTTCAGTTCTACCATATCGGCAAAACTTGCTCCTTCCGGAATTGTAATTGGTGCATAAGGTTGTCCTGCCCACTTATCACTGATGTATTTTATAAACAACATAACCAGCACATAATCTTTGTACTGGCTTGCATCCATTCCGCCTCTAAGTTCATCACAGCCAGCCCAAAGACTGCTGTATAATTCTGATTTTTTTATTGCCATTTATTTTAATATCCTTTTATTCATTAATAAATTTCTTTACTTCTATGTTCTGCTTTTAGCGTTGGCAAAAAATAGCTCTTTTGCAATTTTGGGTTTGTGCGTTGGCTTGTGCGAATTGCAAATGTGCTATTTGTGCGGTGGGCATTTTCTTTTTTTAGTAGGATTTTTTTTTTGGTAGCTTGCAGGTAACGGTTAATATATGGCGTCGTAGCGGGCTTAAAGTTCGCTAACTTTGCCTTATGGCACAAAGATAGGAAAATTCATAGAATTTTTCTATCTTTTATTTGCATTGGAAAATTCTATGAATCTTCC
>JALWKK010000088.1 GCA_027081505.1 Flavobacteriaceae bacterium | reverse complement strand
TGGTCACTCACATATTTTAAAAGTAATGAATGACAAAAAACTGGGTTTACTACACATGAATCCCGGTGCTGTCGGAAAACAAGGGTTTCATAAAGTGCGTACCATGCTTCGGTTTGACATTAATAAAGGAATCATTCAAAACTTAGAAGTTATCGAAATGAAAAGATAGTTTTTATACCGTTTTTATTAATCAAAAACCCCAAAAGAGGCAACCTTTTGGGGTTTACTACATATACTAAGATGTGTGGTTATCGTAATCTATCTACAGATTTTACGAGGTCTTCATCCTTCTTAATGGCTTTATTTGCAAGCACTAAAAAAACGATAGAAATAAGAGGAAGAAGCGCCCCAATACCCTTCTCGGAAATCAAAATTTCTCCGGATAAAATTAGCGATCGATATACGATAACTCCCAGTAATACAAAATGTAATAATATGTTTAAACGATTTAACACAAATTGATGTTGTCGTTTTTTAAAAGTAAAAATAGAAATAACAGCAAGTGTAATAGTGGCAATGATAAGCCCTAAAATTAGAGGCTGATCGGGACCAAAAAGAACCTCTGCATCCTTACCAACTTGAACAGGAAACCAAAAGTACAACCCTGTTATTAGCAGTGCCGAAACTAACAAATAAACTGTTTGAATGCGTTGAATCATTACTTCATTTTAATTAAGAGATGCAAAAATACAGTTTCTTTTTTAAAAAAATAACTTCAAAAAATAAATATTTGTTGTATTATTGCACTACCAAATCGATAGCTTTACTCACAAAAGCTATTTGTTCTTCAAAAATATTATTTTTCGAAAAAAATTATTCTTCATTCTTATTCAATTAATAAAAACTAAAATATATCAAAATACATGTTTGAAATTTCAGAATTAAAAGCGAAAAAATTGCCCGAATTGCAAGAATTGGCAAAAACACTAGGAGTACCAAAATATCGTTATTTAAAAAAATTAGACTTAGTATATCAAATATTAGATTATCAAGCAGCCAACCCCAAAGCTGTACAAGAGGTTACTAAAGATACTTCGGCTACAGAAGTTAAAAAAACAGAAGAGCCAACTCAACAAAAAAATCAAAGCAAACAACAACGCCGTAGAAATCAAGGTAGGCATCAAAACCAACCTAAAGGCAATGCTTCTGAAGAAAAAATTAAAACCACTCCCGAAGCTAATAGTGAAGAAAAAGACAACCCGTCACAAAACCAGAAAGTAGATAATCAAAACAGAAAGAAAAACCAAAAGACTAAAAGCGAACAGCAAAACCATAATACCCAACAACCGAAGCAACAACACCAAAATCAAAAGAATGGTAAAAACGGTAACAAAGATACACGCAACCGTTACCGCCAACCCGATTATGAGTTTGAGGGCATTATAGAAAGTGAAGGAGTTTTGGATATTATGCAAGACGGATATGGTTTTTTACGATCTAGCGATTATAATTACCTATCCTCTCCGGACGATATTTATGTTTCACAATCACAAATCAGACTTTTCGGGTTAAAAACCGGAGATACGGTATTAGGAGAAGTAAGACCACCAAAAGAAGGTGAAAAATACTTCCCTTTGATCAAGATTAGTAAAATAAACGGACAAAACCCCAATGTTGTTAGAGATCGTGTTTCTTTTGAGCATCTTACTCCGCTCTTTCCGCAAGAAAAATTTAATATTGCCGAAAGAAGAAGTACAATTTCTACCCGAATCATAGATTTATTTGCACCCATAGGAAAAGGACAAAGGGGAATGATAGTTTCTCAACCCAAAACCGGGAAAACCATGTTGCTAAAAGATATTGCAAACGCAATAGCCGCAAATCATCCCGAAGTATATCAAATAATTTTACTCATCGACGAACGCCCCGAAGAAGTTACCGATATGCAACGCAATGTACGCGGAGAAGTAGTTGCCTCTACATTTGATAAGGAAGCAACAGACCACGTGCGTATTGCCAATATTGTTTTAGAAAAAGCAAAACGCTTAGTAGAGTGCGGACACGACGTTGTTATTTTACTCGATTCTATTACCCGATTGGCTCGTGCCTATAACACCGTACAACCCGCTAGCGGAAAAATATTAAGCGGTGGTGTAGATGCCAATGCCCTACACAAACCCAAACGTTTCTTTGGAGCTGCACGTAACATTGAAGGCGGAGGCTCCTTGAGTATTATTGCAACAGCTCTTACCGAAACCGGATCTAAAATGGATGAAGTAATTTTTGAAGAATTTAAAGGAACCGGGAATATGGAACTCCAATTAGATAGAAAAATATCTAACCGAAGAATTTTCCCAGCCATCGACCTTACCTCATCAAGTACACGTAGAGACGATTTATTACTAGACGAAAACACCATACAACGTATGTGGGTACTTCGTAAATACCTTGCCGATATGAACCCGATAGAAGCAATGGAATTTATTAATGAAAGAATTAAACAAACTAGAAACAACCAAGAGTTTTTGATTTCTATGAATGGTTAATCATACCAATTAAAATCACTAAAAAAATCCTGTTTATAAAATTACAGGATTTTTTTATACACTTTTTGTAACAAATACCCAATCGTTTACGTATAACTAAATACGAAAAGAAAACAGTAACAAAAAATTCACACATCTTTACATGAGACAACTCAAAATTACCAAACAGGTTACAAATCGTGAAACCGCTTCATTAGACAAGTATCTTCAAGAAATAGGAAAAGTTGATTTAATAACCGCAGAAGAAGAAGTAGAATTGGCACAGAAGATTAAAGCCGGAGACCAACGCGCTTTAGAAAAACTTACCAAAGCCAATTTACGTTTTGTTGTATCGGTAGCAAAGCAATACCAAAACCAAGGGCTAACACTTCCCGATTTGATTAACGAAGGAAATCTTGGACTTATCAAAGCCGCACAACGTTTTGACGAAACAAGAGGATTCAAATTTATATCCTACGCCGTATGGTGGATACGCCAATCTATCCTGCAGGCATTAGCCGAACAATCACGTATCGTTCGGTTGCCACTTAACAAAATAGGTAGCATAAATAAAATCAATAAGATGTTTGCTTATTTAGAACAAGCACATGAGCGACCACCTTCTGCCGAAGAAATCGCAAAAGAGTTGGATATGACCATTAACGATGTTAAGGAATCGATGAAAAACTCGGGTCGCCATGTATCTATGGATGCGCCACTGGTTGAAGGAGAAGACTCAAATTTATACGATGTTCTTCGTAGTGGAGAGTCGCCTAACCCCGACAAAAACCTGTTACACGAATCACTTCGTACCGAAATTGAACGAGCTTTGGAAACACTTACACCTCGTGAAGCAGACGTAGTACGATTGTATTTTGGACTGGGCAATCAACATCCTATGACACTTGAAGAAATCGGAGAAACCTTTGATCTTACACGCGAACGTGTGAGACAAATCAAAGAAAAAGCCATTAGACGCTTAAAACACACTTCAAGGAGTAAGATATTAAAAACCTACCTAGGGTAAACTTCTTACCTTTTTTTGACCTGTTTTAAGAAGCGTTAAAACTTCTTTATCAAAACAGGCGGATTGATGAATGACCTTCGGCTGATTACCGGAGGTTTTTTTTATACCAAACTTTATTCTACCTTTGTTAAAAATCATACTACATGAAAGATGTGCGCATTGCTCCTTCTATATTAGCAGCCGATTTTGCTAACCTAAAACAAGATATCGATTTGGTAAACCAAAGTCCGGCAGATTGGTTTCATTTAGACATAATGGATGGTGTTTTTGTACCCAATATCTCATTTGGAATGCCTGTAATTAAAGCCATTTCAAAACATGCAACCAAGCCGTTAGACACCCATTTAATGATTGTAAATCCGGACAGATATATAAAAACATTTGCCGGCTTAGGTGTAAATTACCTGACGGTACACTACGAAGCCTGTACGCATTTACACAGAACGATTCAAGCTATTAAGTCGGAAGGAATGAAAGCCGGAGTTGCTATAAACCCGCACACCAATATTGCACTTCTTGAAGATACCATTCAAGATATAGACCTTGTTTGTGTAATGAGTGTAAATCCCGGTTTTGGAGGGCAAAAATTTATTGAAAACACGTATTCTAAAGTAGTGAATTTAAAGAATCTTATCCTTCAAAAAAATGCACTTACTTTAATCGAAATAGACGGTGGCGTAACCGACCAAAATGCCAAAAAATTAGTTAATTGCGGAGCCGATGTGTTGGTAGCAGGTAGCTTTGTGTTTGGCTCTAAAAATCCTGCCGAAACCATTAAAAATCTTAAAAAATTGACCCGCTAATAACCTTTAATACCGAGTACGAACTCAATATAGTTCAATTTCAAGTTCTCTAATTGGACTATTTTATACCAAAAGGAATTGTTTTATAGTCCAAAATAAATTGAATGATTTTTCTGTATCAAGGAAAAAACGCAGCTATAGCAGAGTTATAACGAGTATTTTTAACGAAAATAGAGGAAAAAAGAAACGATTTATTGGGCTATTCAATAGTTGTTTTTGCTATTACATTAAGAACAGGTATAAGATAGGCAAAGATGCCGGCTTCTAAAAAAGAACAAAAAAAAACAAGTGCAAATCAAATGGTTATTTTTTCTTGCTACTATCTCCCACAAAGTGTTGCGATTTATTTTTAAACAGCACATTAAAAGTGGTTAAACTACCGTAACAACGGGTAATGTACTGTTGTAAATCTACTTTATCTTGGTCTTCGAGTAATTTACTGGAATTTATTTTTTGCTCCATAACCCGTAGTCTGTCTCTGAGCATTACTATTTTATGAAAAAACGTATTAATAGGTATTTCTTTTGAAGACAACGTAACATCTTTTGGCTTTAGTATCATCGTTCCACCACGCCACTTATCGGCAAGATGCACTATTTCACTTACATCGCTCCACTTTTTTAAGATTTCGCGAAGGCTTTTTTCTATTTCATAAAAACTTACGGTATCTACCTCATCTTCAACAGCTTCAATTATTTCAAAAGTATCGTCAACGGGGATGGTTTCCAGTCCGTTTTCCATAAAAGTAACCCAATACATCGATGCAGTTACATTGGTTACTACTCCTTTTCCATATTCGGGATGATTAATACGAGAGCCTATTCCTAATATTGTGTTCATAATAGCCTTGTTTGTTCAGGGCATAAAATTACACATTTTTAGATATAAAAAAAGTACCTTGATAAATATCATTTTTTAATTTATATACAAGTACTACTTTTATCCCCTTAGAAGAAGATGAAAACACAAACTAACTTAATAACCAAATACGATGTTGCCGGACCTCGCTATACAGGTTACCCTACGGTTGCTTATTGGGATGATGATTCTTTTTCGCTTTTAAAATGGAAAAAATTATTGGTTAAAAGTTTCAACGAAAGTAATATTAGTCAGGGCATTAGTTTATACATCCATCTTCCGTTCTGTGAGCATCTTTGCACTTTTTGTGGTTATAATAAGCGTATTACAAAACGACATGATGTAGAGATTCCTTATATATCTTCACTTATTAAGGAATGGAAAATGTATGTTGCTTTATTTTCCGGTAAACCCATTATTAGAGAAATACATTTGGGAGGCGGCACACCAACTTTTTTTTCTTCTGAAAATTTAAAACTACTCATTGCAGAATTATTTCATCACGCATCTTCTTCGCCAAATATAGTTTTAAGTTTTGAAGGTCATCCCAACAATACAACGAAAGAACATTTGCAAACGCTTTCTAAATTAGGTTTTAAACGGGTGAGTTTTGGTGTGCAAGATTATAACCTAAGGGTTCAAAAAGCCATTCATCGAATTCAACCTTTTGAAAATGTAAATAATGTAACACGGTGGGCTAGAGAATCAGGGTTTAACTCGGTAGGACATGATTTAGTTTTCGGATTACCGTTTCAAACTACGCAAGATATTATAAACACCATTTCTAAAACAAAAGAGTTGCTCCCCGACCGCATAGCTTTTTACGGTTATGTACACGTTCCTTGGGTAAAAGGAAACGAACAACGTGGTTTTAAACTTGAAGATTTGCCTTCGCCCCAAGAAAAAAAAGAACAATACGAAACCGGAAAATCTTTATTACAAAAGTTGGGTTATGTGGAGATTGGCATGGATAATTTTGCTTTGCCAACCGATTTATTATACCAAGCGATGAAAACAGGTAATTTACATCGTAATTTTATGGGTTACGCCTATTCTAAAACACAGTTAATGATAGGTTTGGGAGTGTCTGCAATGGGTGATAGTTGGTATGCTTTCGGGCAGAATGTAAAAGGGCTTGAAGAGTATCAAAAATTAGTTGAAGACGGTGTTTTTCCTATATACAAAGGACACATCTTAGACCGAGAAGATTTGGTTGTTAGAAGGCACATACTAAATATTATGTGTAAAATGGAAACTTTCTGGAACACCAAAGAAACTTTCATTAAAGATATTTCGGTTGTGTTATCTCGGTTAGAAGAAATGCAACAAGATGGGTTGGTTGTTTTATATCCGCATCGTTTAAAAGTAACCGAAAAAGGAAGACCGTTTGTTAGAAATATTTGTATGGCTTTTGATCTAAAGTTACAACAAAACAAACCCGACATAAAGCTCTTTTCAACAACTAGTTAACCGGTTTGTTGCAATTATAAGAAGCATCTACTTGTTGTGTCATTTTTGGGGGCGAAAGATACGGTATTCCCAGTCCCAATCCTCGAAGTACAAACAACAAACCCATTAAAGCTACTACATAAGGTATTGCTCCGGTAATATAACTGCGAACTTTACCTTTTAAAAAATTACCGAGATAAATTGCCGTTGTCATTAATGGTATGGTTCCCAGCCCGAAAATTATCATATACAAAGCTCCTTGCCAAGAATTTCCGGTTGATAAAGCTCCAAAAACTGCCATATAAACCAATCCGCAGGGTAAAAAACCGTTTAAAAAACCGATGGTTAAAAAGGTGTCCGGTGTTTTCTTTTTTAATGCTACTCCCAAGCCCGATTTAATTTTTGACATTATATGAAATAAAGGTTTTGATAAATTATATTTGGCAACTGTTTTATACGGAATAAATGCTATTAATATCATTAGCAAACCAATAATTATAGACAATTGTTGTTGAAAACCAAACAGATAAAAACCTTTGCCTAAAAAGCCGAAAAGTAATCCAATAATACTATAGGATAAAATTCTTCCCAGATGATACAATCCTATTTGAAGATTTTTTTTTAATGTACTATTGCGATCGACCGGAAGCATAAAAGCAATGGGACCACACATTCCTATACAATGAAAACTACCCATTAATCCAAATACAAGGGCGGACCAAAACATAATTAATAGAAAATTTGATCCTTAAACATAAATTTTTTACCGTTTTGTTTCCAACTTACGGTAATGTTCCATCGACCATCTAACAAGCGATTTTCAGGTATGAGCATTTGTGCGTTGGATAAAACTAAAGGTAAGCTAAAATCCAGCTTCTTGTTAGATGGTCTGTATAGGAACACTGTGCCTTCTATATTGGTATTGTGCATCTCTTCAGGAAAAGTTAAAACAATTCCTTCGGGTGTGTGTTCTGCTTTAATTCTTGAAGTCATTGCATTGGCATTTTTTTCTGCATCAATTTCTTCTTGGTAGGCGAGTTCTTTTTGATAATAATCGGGTGTAACCAAATCATGGTTAAATTTTTTATCGGTACTCATCATAATAACCATAACAAGTATAAATGATATAAAGGCTACAATAGCAATTACAATTCCGGTTCCCCAATTTATTTTCATAATAGGTTTATTTAATTAAACTTTCTAGGTGCTAAAAAAGTAGTGGATGTGGTTTCTATAAGTTGGTCGTTACTATACACCCCAATTCTAAGTTTTTCTTTATCCTTTTTTAAATTTTTTTTACGAATTTCTATAAACAAAGTGCCTTCTGCAAGACCTTCTTTAGGTACTTCAAACGTGTTGTGACCTACTACTTTAATGGTTCCTTTATGAGATAACAGCTTAAAGTTAATATTTTTTATTTCTCTGGTAGTTTTATTTACAAGTTTGTAGGTAAATACATTACTAATAATATCTTCTCCTTTATGTTCGTAAAGTTGTCCCGGTAATCGAAGAATGTCTGCTTCTATATCATTACGTAAAAATAACATCCCGATTAATACACCAATTAAAATTACCAACACAACTGTGTATCCTTTTAAACGTGTAGAGAAAGTAAACTTTTTCCCTTTTCCTATATTTTCTTCGCTTGCATAACGTATTAATCCTTTTGGTAGTTTTACATTTTCCATTATAGAATCGCAAGCATCAATACAGGCAGTACAATTTACACATTCCAGTTGTGTACCGTTTCTAATATCGATTCCTGTTGGGCATACTACCACACATTGCTTACAATCTATACAATCTCCTTTTCCTAGTTTTGATCTATTTTCATTTTTTCTAAATTTAGATCGTCCTAATTCTCTCTCTCCTCTTTTATAGTCGTATGCTACAATTATAGATTTGGTGTCTAGAAGTACGCCTTGCAATCTTCCGTAAGGACACGCAATAATACATACTTGTTCTCTAAACCACGCAAATATAAAATAAAACACACCGGTAAATATTAATAAAGAAATAAGTGTTCCGGTATGACTGGTTGGTCCGTCTTTAACGTACTGAATGAGCCTATCACCACCGATTAAATAAGCCAAAAAGACATTTGCAATTAAAAAAGAAATAACAAAAAAGATAAGCCATTTTAGTCCTTTTTTTGTAATCTTTTCTACATTCCAGGGTTGTTTATCCAGTTTTATTTGTTTTCCTCTATCTCCTTCTATCCAATATTCGATTCGTCTAAAGACCATTTCCATAAAAATGGTTTGCGGACACATCCAACCGCAAAATATTCTACCAAAAGCAACGGTAAAAAGGACTATAAATACGACCCCAATAATCATCATTATCACAAAAATGTGAAAATCTTGTGGCCAAAACGGAGCGCCAAAAATATTAAAACGTCTTTCGAGAACGTTAAACATTAAAAATTGGTTTCCGTTAATCTTGATGAAAGGAGCTACTAAAAAGAAAGCAAGTAATACATAACTTACTAATTTGCGGTAATTGTAAAACTTTCCTTTTGGTTTTTTAGGGTATATCCAAGCTCTTTTTCCTTCTTTGGTGATGGTTGATATAGAGTCTCTAAACTTTTCGTTCTCTTCAGGCTTCAAAATAGTTTTTATTTTATTTTTAGATTAAACGCTAATATTGGTTAGGTTAGTCTCTAAAAACAACTATTGTTTAATATCTAAGTTAGTTTTATTCTTTCCAAATTTCGCCTTGCGGTTCTTTTGGGTTTTCGGGTGTTGTACCTTGCAGGCTTAAAACATAACTTGCCACTTGTTGTATTTCTAGTGGTTTTAGGTCTCCTTTCCAGGCTACCATACCTTTCCCGTCACGTCCGCCTTCAGAAATGGTTTGAAAAACATTTTTTATACCACCGCCCAGTATCCAGTATTCGTCGGTTAAGTTAGGACCTATACCTCCACCACCATCTGCTTTGTGACAAGCCACACAACTCGTTGTAAAAATTGCTTTTCCCTTATCTAAATCTTCTTTATCGGTAAGGAGTGTTACGGTGTTAACATCTACCAAATTTTTTGCTGTTTTTTTCCATTCTGCAATTTCTTTTTCGGCTTGAGCAACTTCTTTTTCATACTCGGTATGGGTGTCATCGGCTCCTAAAATTTCGTAACGGGTTAAATAGACTCCCGCAAAAATAATGGTTAAATAAAACATATATACCCACCAAGGTGGTAATTGATTGTCTAACTCTCTAATTCCGTCGTAGTTATGATCTAAAACAATTTCCGACTCTTCTTCAATAGGCTTGGTTTTTCCTACCAATTTTTGGTAGGTTTTGTTAAACCAATTGTTTTGTTTTGCTTCGTTTTGGAGTTGAAGAAACCGTTCTTTAGATTCGGCTTTGAGCGATCTAAACAAAATACTTCGCATCGCTTCAACAGCAATTTCAATAGCTACGGCAAAAAGCGTTAACACCCCTAGTACAGCCCATATAATAGGATATTTTTGAAATGCCCATTGGTCTCCCGAATCAATAGTTACTTCAAATAAAACAAAGGCAACTATGACAAAAAATAATACTCGTAAATAAGATGATGTTGTTTTCATAATAATTGGTTGTCGTTTTGGTCGTTTTCGTCTTTTTCTAAAGGAATATTACTAACCTCATCTATAAACTCTTTTTTGGTGGTAAATACCCACCAAAAAAGAAATACAAAAAAGGTAAAGAATATAAGTAACGAGATGATGGGATATACTTCTACACCATCTATATTTTCCAAATTTCCTTTTACAAATTTTAACATTGTTCTTTTTTCTTTTTAGTTTTTGGATATTTCATCCGATTTAACTTTAATATCGGTACCCAGTCTTTGCAAGTATGCAATTAATGCTACTATTTCTCTATCTTTCATAGGAACAAACTCTTCTCCGTTTTCTTCTGCCAATTTTTTGTTTTCTTCATAATTACTGGCAAAATCCGGATCGTTGTACAGGTTTTTTTCTATTTGCTTGGCTTGTTTATCCATAGATTCTTCAGCATTTGCGATTTCTTCTTCAGAATAAGGCACACCTAAACTTACCAAAACTTCCATTTTTTTCTGAATCAAAGATCGATCGTGCTTTTTATTGTCAAACAACCAAGTATAACGTGGCATAATAGAGCCGTCTGATGTACTTTGAGGGTCATACATATGGTTAAAGTGCCAGTTATCAGAGTATTTTCCTCCTATTCGGTGTAAATCGGGTCCGGTTCTTTTACTTCCCCATAAAAACGGATGGTCATAGACATATTCTCCGGCTTTTGAATACTCTCCGTACCGTGCTACTTCACTTCTAAAAGGACGAATCATTTGTGAGTGACAAGCAACACATCCCTCTCTTATGTATATATCTCTTCCTTCCAATTCTAGCGGTGTGTAGGGTTTTACACTTGATATTTGAGGAATGTAGTCATCTACGATTAAGGAAGGAATAATCTGCACCATACCTCCTATTAAAATTGCTATAGTAGAATAGATGGTAAACCTAACCGGTTTTCTTTCTAACCAAGTGTGGTAGCCTTCTTTTCCTGTTCTGTGCTTGGTTACTTTGGTTAAAGCTGGAGCTTCTGCCAGTTCATCGGTTACTTTGCTACCGTTTCTTACGGTTAATACAATATTATAAAGTAGAATAAACATTCCTACAATATACAATGTGCCTCCTATTGCACGCATCCAGTACATAGGAATAATTTGATCTACGGTTTCTAAGAAATTTCCATAAACCAAAGTCCCGTCCGGGTTAAATTGTTTCCACATAGATGCTTGTACAAAACCGGCAACATACAGTGGTAATGCGTACATAATAATTCCTAAGGTACCAACCCAAAAGTGGACATTTGCTAAGGCTACAGACCACAGTTTGGTTTTAAATAATCGAGGCACAAGCCAATAAATCATACCAAAGGCTAAAAATCCGTTCCAGGCTAGTGCTCCTACATGAACGTGTGCTATAATCCAATCTGTAAAGTGTGCGATTGCATTTACATTTTTTAGTGAAAGCATTGGTCCTTCAAAAGTCGCCATCCCGTATCCGGTTATAGCCACAACCATAAATTTCAATACCGGATCTACTCTTACTTTATCCCAAGCACCTCTTAGTGTAAGTAATCCGTTAATCATACCACCCCACGAAGGAGCAATTAACATAACCGAAAAGGCTACACCTAAGTTTTGTGCCCAATCCGGCAAAGCTGAATATAGCAGATGGTGCGGTCCTGCCCAAATGTAAATAAATATTAATGACCAAAAGTGGACGATAGATAATCTGTATGAATAAATCGGTCTGTTAGCTGCTTTTGGAACAAAATAATACATTAACCCTAAAAAGGGTGTTGTTAAGAAAAATGCAACCGCATTATGCCCATACCACCATTGTACCAAAGCATCCTGCACCCCCGCATAAGCAGAGTAGCTTTTTAAAAAACTAACCGGCATCTCCATACTATTAATAATGTGCAAAACCGCTACGGTAACAAATGTGGCAATATAAAACCAGATTGCAACATACAAATGGCGTTGTCTTCTTTTTATCATAGTACCGATGAGGTTTGCTCCAAAAGCTACCCAAACTAGAGCTATTGCAATATCGATAGGCCATTCCAACTCGGCATATTCTTTTGATGTAGTAAGCCCCAAAGGTAGGGTTATCGCGGCTGCTACAATAATAAGTTGCCAGCCCCAAAAATTAATATTGCTTAGTAAATCGCTAAACATTCTGGCTTTAAGCAATCGTTGGGTAGAATAATAAACCCCTGCAAAGATGGCGTTCCCCACAAAGGCAAATATTACCGCATTGGTATGTAACGGACGCAAACGCCCGAAACTTAACCAAGAAATACCGTCTGTCATGTTGGGAAACAAAAACATAAATGCCAAAATAAGCCCTACGGTCATTCCTACTACACCCCATAATATTGTGGCATAGATAAACTTTTTAACGATTTTATTATCGTAATAAAATTGTTGTACCTCCATAATTAGTTTGATTTTTCTGAATTGGTTATACTGGAATCTTGAATTTCTACAAGTTCGTCTTCAAAAAGCATACGAACAGACGGCGTGTAAACATCATCATACTGCCCTTTTTTTACCGAAACAATAAAGGCTATAAAAAAACCGACGGCAACAACCACGCTTACTGAAAGTAATAAATAAATAATACTCATACCTAACTGAATACTTTTTACAAAAGTAAATTTCTCACAAGGTACAAAAAATGATATTTATCATCTTTTTTATTTTATCGAATCTTTTTTGCAATCGCGTTTGTTGCAACAGTAGTAAACACCACCACACTTATAGAACTTAACGGCATTAAAATAGCAGCAATTACCGGTGTTAACTGTCCGGTAACCGCAAAATATAATCCGGTAACATTGTAAAGAAACGAAAAAACAAAACTCCATTTTATAATTTTAACAGCTTTACCGGAAAGTCTAATAAAACGTGGTAGCAAATTAAAAACCGAAGCATCTATGATGCCATCACTCGCAGGAGAAAATACGTTAATGTCTTCAGACACCACCAAACCTACATCGCTTTGCATTAAAGCTCCGGCATCGTTTAACCCATCTCCAATCATTACAACTTTATCTCCTTTATTTTGCAATTTTTGAACAAAATCTAATTTATCTTGAGGCGACTGATTAAAGTGTAATGATACGTTACTAGGCAAAAGTTTTTTTAAACGGTTTTTTTCTCCTTCGTTATCTCCTGATAAAACAATTAGTTTATAATGCTTTGCTAATTGACTAAAAACATCTTGAATTGAGTCACGGTATTGGTTATAAAAAACATAACATCCTTTATACACCCCGTTAAAACTAATGTGTACTGTTGTTTGCTGCTTATCTTCAGAGGTTGTGCCTTTTACAAAACGCTCTGACCCTAATTTTAAACACAAATTTTTATAGCAGGCTTCTATTCCTTTTCCTGTGATTTCTGAAAAACTGTCTAACTGCAACTCTTCTTTATTTTTTATTTTGTTATACAACTGTCTGCTTAACGGGTGATTAGAACTTTTTAAAGAGGTTAATAAGAGTTGTTGCTCGACAGGTAATAAAGATTCACCAAAATAGGTAATTTGTTGAGAAACATTTGTTGTAATCGTTCCTGTTTTGTCAAAAATTAGTGTCGAAGATTTTGCCAATCGCTCGATAACACTTGCATTTTTTAAATAAAATTTTTTCTTTCCAAAAATGCGGAGCATATTTCCTAAAGTAAACGGAGCAGCCAAAGCCAAAGCACACGGACAGGCGATAATTAAAACCGCCGTAAACACATTTAACGATTTACCGGCATCTACAACCAACCAAAAAATAGTTGAAATAGTTGCAATACTTAAAACTGCAATGGTAAATCGTTGGCTAATTTTGTCGGTTAAATTTTGAAACGAAGATTCTTTGTCTTTTAAGAAGGCATCGTTACTCCAAAGTTGCGTAAGATAGCTTTGCTCAACGGTTTGTACAGCTTCAATTTCCAGCAATCCTCCAATTTGTTTTCCGCCGGCAAAAAGTTTGTCGCCGGATTGCTTTTCTACAGGTTTCGACTCACCGGTTACAAAACTGTAATCTATTTCTGCATGACCACTAATTAAAATTCCGTCAACAGGTATTAATTCTTGGTTTCTAATTAAAATCCTATCTCCTTTTTTAATATCGTACACTTGAACGGTTTCTTCAACCTTAGTAGCATTATCTCTTTTTATTCGGGTTACCGCAATAGGAAAATACGATTTATAATCTCTTTCAAAAGACAAAAAGGAATAGGTGCGTTGCTGAAAAAATTTCCCGATTAATAAAAAGAAAATCAACCCGGATAAACTATCAAAAAAACCCGAACCGAGATTAAGCATAATATCTACAGTACTTCTTACAAACAACACGGTAATACCTAATGCAATAGGCACATCTATGTTTAATATTCTTGCTCGCAAGCCTTTATAAGCCGAAACAAAATAATCCCACCCTGCATAAAAAACAACAGGAACCGAAAATGCAAACATCAACCACCTAAATATCGGTTTATAACGTAGTAACCAAAAATCGTTTTCGTTAGGATTAAAATACTCTGGAAACGACAAAAACATAATATTCCCGAATGCAAATCCGGCAACAGCAAGTTTGTAAATAAGTTTTCTATCAACTGCTTTTTTTCCCGAATCATAATCTTCAAGAGAGATATAAGGCTCATACCCGATAGAGCTAAGCAATAAAACCAAATTTTTTAGGGACAATTCTTTTGAAGAAAACGCAATTCGAACTGTTTTTTTCGGAAAATTAACTTGCGATGTACTCACCGCCGGTTGTAGTTTTGAAAGGTTTTCCAATACCCAAATGCACGAACTACAATGTATGGTCGGAATGTATAAATCTACTATCCGGCTCTTGCCATCATCAAACGCTACCAACCTTTCTACAACATCTTCATTGTCTAAAAATTTATATTTACCTTCTACTTCTTTAGGAGTAGTGCCGGGAGCTTCTTGCAAGTCGTAATAACAGGTTAAATTGTTTTCTGAAAAAATTTCATATACAGTTTTACACCCATTACAACAAAACGGTTTTCCGTCATACGTAACAGTATCTCGTTCGCACACATCACCACAATGATAGCAAGTTGTTTTATCCATTATTAATGCTCTAACACCTAATTTTGCAAAGGTTGAAGATAGTCATATAATAAAATATGACAAATATCAACTTTATATTTTTTTGTTGTAAATTTGCCATATGAGCAAATGTGAAAGTTGTATAATAAAAAAGTTTAACGCTATGCGTGCCTTTTCTGAAGAAGAGCTAAAGGAGCTAACGTGTAGAAAATCTATGAAATCTTTTAAAAAAGGTGAAGTAATCTTTGACGAAGGAGAATATTTAAAAGGTGTTTACTGTGTGCGTTATGGCATTTCAAAACTTTCAAAACTAAGTGCTAACGGAAAAGACCAAATTATAAAATTTGTTAGTAACGGAGAGATGTTGGGTCAACGTTCTGTTGTAGCACAAGAACCGGCAAATTTAAAAGCAGTTGCCGTTAACGATATGGAAGTTTGTTTTATTCCGAAAGAATTTATACTTCAAAGTCTTAAAAACAACCCTTCCTATACCGTAGAGCTACTCAGAAATATGGCTAATGATCTTAAAGAAGCAGATGACGTAATTGTAAATATGTCTCAAAAACCGGTTAAACAGCGAGTAGCCGAAGCACTTTTACATCTAAAAAATAATTTTGGCGAAGACAATGAAGATTATTTAAACATTACACTATCCAGAGAAGATATTGCAAATCTAGTAGGAACCGCCACAGAATCTTGTA
The DNA here is from genome assembly GCA_027081505.1 of Flavobacteriaceae bacterium. GTDB lineage: Bacteria > Bacteroidota > Bacteroidia > Flavobacteriales > Flavobacteriaceae > Marifrigoribacter. The sequence continues at coordinate 23,285 of JALWKK010000088.1, read as the reverse complement.
TCCGTATCCTATCGGAATTTAAAAAAGAAGGTCTTTTAGAAACTTCAGGCAAAAAAATTAAAATCATAAATCCCAATCAATTGCATCACATTGCCGAGGGTTTGTAAATTGTTTGTTTCAATTTTCTTTAGTAACTTTCACACCTAAGTTTAAAAGAAAAAAAACCAACCGGTAGAAATAACACTAAACGTTTTACAAGCCGGATCTATTGACCGATATCAAAGGGAAGAACGTTCACTCATGGCAAAACGAGCAACAAGCAATCACATTAGGTTTTCAGAGTTATTACATTGGTATGAAAAAAGATACTATATCATCGCCGGATAAAATAAACCAACTTAAAGGTGATTTATTCCAACTCACTAAAGACATCAATTTTAAAAAATCAAAAAATATGGGCGAAATCTAAGAAAGTGCTCTGGCATTTGTTGTTAGAAATTACAAAAATGAAAACCCGTATATTAATTGATTAAAATAGGAAACATATAAAAATCAAAAAAATATTAGTTGCCAACCGTGACGAAATTGCCATTCGTATTTTACTTGCTTGCACCGAGTTAAATATTTTTTGTTATGTACAGGGTATTGTTATATCATAATTATTTTTTAATATTTCAATAATGATTTCCTTTATTCTATCCATCGATATTAGACCAAAATCTTCATTTTCAATATCTTCAAATTCTTTCTTGGTAAAACGCAATGGACTTTTAAACCCATAATTGTTTTCTGACAGATGTGCAGTATCTCTCAAACAGTCATAATATGCTCTCTGGGCAATACGTCCTCCAATAAATTCAAAACCATTTTTATTACTAATGAAACCCGAAGATTTTTCATTTGATCGCTCTAACCATTCGACAAATTCAATGAATGAGTTAGGCACATTTTTCAATCTATTTTTAATTCTATGTTTTTTAAGTACATAATTATTTAGATAGTTTATATCACTACAAATATTTTTGAATTTAGAAAAATAATAATCTGGTAAAATTTCTTGAAGATGGGTTAATGTATCCAATCTTGCCGGTGTAAAATGTTGTTCTTCATCAAATTCAACAATTCTACTTTTCAATATTGGGTGATTAATAATTGCCCCATCAACATGATGAGATAAACTTTTAGAATTAAAAATATAATTTGATTTCAAGTCTTTTAAGACTTGTAAAAAGCAATTATTTATTTCTTTACTAAAATTGTATTTCTCAAAATTATTAGACAAAAATATATGAGATGAATTAATTGGTTTTCCAATGTTTTTTGAGAGCAAGAATTCCGTGCCTAAAATATCGGACAACCCAATAAAAAATCGAGTTTCATCTTTAATATTTTTATAAGATTGCTTCCTTTTATCATTTTCAAAAATTGGTTTATCTTGAATATCAGAAACAATTTCTGGTGTAATTTTATTAGTTTTTGATGATTTTAACGTATTTAAAATAGCAACAGCAGGTGACTGCACTCTACCCGATATATACGATTTTGCAATAGAAGCATTTATGATGTTTTCTTTTGAAAATAGTGTAAATAATTCTGTAACTGAAATACTTTCAGGTTTGGTTTTGTTTTCTCTAATAAACTCCAATCTATCTCCATATACTCGAATGGTGTTATATTTTTTTCCAGTTACACTTATTGCGGTTTTAATATTGGATAGTTTTTGTATGAATTCATTCCTTTTCATATCTTTTCTTCTATTGTTAACCTTGCATCACAACGGTGAAATAACAATACAAAACCGCTAACAAAACGGTTATTTATATCGGGTAATTTAATGTTATTTTGGTAGTCGTATCAGAATTTTAAAATATCTTCTAAAGTTTGTTTAATTGTAGTTTGCTTCCACTAAGGCTTAATCTTTAATTTCTATGGTTTTAATTTTATGATTTTTGTAATATAAATCAACAGATTTTATGGAATTATGAATACCGAAATAATAGTCTATTGTTTTATTACTAAACCTTTCACTTGCATAAAATACAGACATATTTTTAGGCTTTTTCTTAGTTCCATAATTAATAATTGTTGGAATGTTTTGGTAACCTTCTAAACTATAATCTAAAAAAATATCCTTGCTGTGTTGTTGACGTCTTCTTTTATATCTATCATCCACCTCAGAATTATCTTCTGTATCTAAAGTTAAAAAACTTACGAAACCGTGCATCATATATGCATATTTAACATCAGTTGGTCTAAATCTACATTTACATTGCTCTGAAACGATTGAAAGCGCATTTGGATTAAACCACTGTCTTTTCTTGGTATTAGATTTTATTCGAATTCTAACCCACAATTTTTTCATGTTTTTTGGAATTTTAATCCAACTTGAAGAGGATGTAAAATTAAAAGCATTTACTTTTGTCTGTTTAATTTCAATAGTAAAATCATCGTCATTAATTATTTGACTGTAGGATGAAATAAAACACCCTAATATTAAAAAAAATGTTACTAATGAGATTTTAGAATTCATAATCATTACAAATAATTTTTAAAATATATATAGCTTTCTCCCTAAGCAGGAACTCGCTCAATAATTGCAGCATATCCTTGTCCAACACCAATACACATAGTAATTAATGCATATCTTTTTCCTGTAATTTGTAACTGCAATGCAGCCGAGTAAGCAATACGTGTTCCGGTCACTCCCAGCGGATGACCTATGGCAATTGCTCCACCATTAGGGTTTAAACGAGGGTCATCATCTTTTAATCCCCACGCTCTTATACAGGCTAATGCTTGAGCGGCAAATGCTTCGTTAAGTTCAATAACATCCATATCTTCCATCGTTAAACCTGCTTTTTTAAGTGCTTTTTTACTTGCTTCTACAGGACCAATGCCCATAATACGTGGCTCTACTCCTACTACCGCCGAGCTTACAATACGAGCCATAGGTTGTAAATTATATTTTTTTACTGCTGCTTCGGAAGCTATTATTGTTGCTGCTGCTCCATCGTTTAAACCGGAAGAATTTCCTGCCGTAACGCTTCCTCCCTCTTTTTTAAAAGCAGGTCGTAATTTTGCTAATATTTCTTTTGTGGTATTGGGCTTTATAAATTCATCGTATTTGAAAATAATAGAATCTTTTTTACGCTGTGGAATTTCAACCGGAACTATTTCTCTGTCCAATCTACCTGTTTGTTGTGCTTTAGTAGCTTTCATCTGGCTCCAATAAGCAAAGGCATCTTGGTCTTCTCGAGAGATATTGTATTTTTCTACCAGGTTTTCGGCGGTTACGCCCATTGCGTCTGTACCGTATTGTTGGTGTATTTTCGGGTTTACAAATCGCCACCCGAAACTGGAATCGTAAAGTTTACTATCGTTTCCAAAAGCACTAGAGGGTTTGCTCATCACATACGGACCGCGAGTCATATTTTCTACTCCCCCGGCAATAAACACATCACCATCTCCGGCTTTGATAGCACGATTGGCATGAATGATAGCCGAGAGTCCGCTGCTGCACAGTCTGTTGACTGTTTCACCGGGAACGGTGACCGGCAGTCCTGCCAGTAGCAGCGCCATACGAGCCACATTACGGTTGTCTTCTCCGGCTTGATTGGCACACCCCATGATAACATCGTCAAAGGCTTCTTTTGGGATACTAGGGTTTCGTTTTACGATTTCGGCTATTACCAAAGCACCTAAATCGTCTGTACGAATGGTGCTTAATGTTCCTTTGTAATTTCCTATTGGAGTTCGTATTCCGTCTATAATGTAAGCGTTCATCTTGTTAACATATTTTATTTATATTTATACCTAAAAGGTCTGCCTATGGTGGAAAACCTTGCAGGAAAAAAGAATTAAACCTTATTTTCTTTTCTTAAATTATTCTTCCCATTCTTTACTCGTTCTATACACCACTCCTTTAAACAAAGCTACTAAATCATTTCCTTTTTTTACTTCTACAATGTGAAAACCGAGTTTGTTTCCAGTTTTTTCGATGATGGACTCGGCAGTGATATAATCACCTTCTTCCAGTGCTTCGATATGATTGATGGAGGTCTCGATAGAAACGGCAAACTTTCCGAAGGTATTGGCGGCAAAACCAAATGCGGTATCGGCAAGTGAATAGGTAATTCCGCCGTGTGCGTAATTCATACTGTTGAGCATTTCTTTACGTATGGTCATTCCTACTTTGCATTTTCCTTTACTGACTTCTAAAATTTCAATCCCAAGCCATTGGCTAAAGGGGTCGAGGGATAGCATTTTTTTAGGTATGAGGTGTGAGTTCATTAGTTGGTGAGTTTTTGAGTTGGTGAGTTTTTGAGTTGGTGAGTTCATTAGTTGGTGAGCCTGTCTGCCGACAGGTAGATTTTTGAGTTACTTTCGCAAATTCTTTTTCTTTAGATAGTTCTTGTAAGAAGTAATCATTTTAGATAATTCTGTAATTAATTCTCTATTCTTTTCATCCATTTCAACGGTTATAAAATTTCTTAACCTAGCTTTTGTACTACAGACTACACATTCATGAGCGCTGTCCCAAGCAATTTGAAGATACCTATTAAAATTAGCCCTTGAACTTGAAGAACCTTCGGCAATATTTAATGCTATAGAATCGGCAGCACGTATAAATTGCGATGCCAATCTATAGGTTTCTTCTTTCGGGAAAGTTTTAATTTGTGCATCTACCAATTCTCCAAAATCAATTGCCTTTTGATAAACTAATAAATCTTCAAATTTAAAATAGTATTTTGATTTTTTCATTTCTTCTGTAACTTTTTCACTTCTTCAAACCTCAACCCTAATTTATTCATCTTTCTCAACAACGGGCTACACCGATAACGGTCTTCATGGTATTCGTTATAAAGATCATCCATTTTTTCGACACACCAATCGATTCCTTTTTCATTTGCCCAAGCGAGTAATCCTTTCGGGTAATTTACACCTTTTGTCATAGCGTTGTCAATATCTTCTGCAGAAGCAATATTCCAAAAAAGAGCATCTGCCGCTTCGTTGATGAGCATAACGAGGATTCTTTCAAAGATAAGAGTTTGTAATTTATGATTACTTATTTTTTTACTCTGTTTAGCTTCATTATCAACAACACCTTTATCATTATAATCATAATATCCTTTTCCGGTTTTTCTTCCTAAGTAGCCGGCTTCAGCGAGGCGTTTTTGTGTGAATGAAGGTTTGTAACGCGGGTCTTGATAAAAGGCATTGTAAACGGTTTCGGTAACGGTATAATTTATATCGTTTCCTATAAAATCCATAAGTTCGAAAGGTCCCATTTTAAATCCGCCCAATTCTTTCATCGCTTGGTCAATGGTAGCAAAATCGGCAATTCCTTCTTCATAAATACGCAATGCTTCGCCATAAAAAGGTCGTGCTACTCGATTGACAATAAAACCGGGAGTGTCTTTGGCAACGGCAACGGTTTTTCCCCAATAGGTAATGATTTTTACAACTTTAGTTGTTATTTTTTCGGAAGTTTGAATGGCAGGGATTACCTCAACCAATCGCATCAGTGGTGCAGGATTAAAAAAGTGAATACCAATACAACGTTCGGGTTTTTGTAATGCCGAGGCAATAGAAGCTATCGATAAACTCGAAGTATTGGAAGCTATGATACAACTGTCTGAAACCAAGCTTTCTAATTCTCTAAAAACGGTTTGCTTTATTTGAAGGTTTTCGACAATGGCTTCGATTACCAAATCTGAATCTGCCAATTCTTCTAAGGAATTTACATAACCGATATTGTTTTGAATCCGGTTTTTTTCGGTGTTATCGATGCGTTTTTTTTCAATTAAGCGATTTAATATTTTATCGAGTTTGGCTTTTGCTTTTTCTAAAGCTTCCGGCTGGGTATCGTATAATTTTACTTGGCATCCGGCGGTTGCTGCAACTTGTGCAATGCCGCTGCCCATTGTACCGCTTCCTATGATTGCTGTTTTCATATTAAATGTAAAATGTAAAACTGAAAAATGTAAAAGTTTAAGTAAAAACTACTTGACTAATTTAACATTATTTGGTTTTTAAATTATTTTCCTTCAAATTTTGGTTTTCTTTTTTCTACAAAGGCGTTTACTCCTTCTTGATAATCGTGTGATTGTGCCGATTCTATCTGTAATTTTCCTTCCAGTTCTAATTGTTGTTCTAAGGTGTTGGTCATTGATTGATTCAACATTTGTTTTATAAATCCCAGAGCTTGTGTTGGCATCTGAGCGATTTTTTCTGAAAATATTTTTATGTGGTTTTCAAACTCTTCAAACGGAATTACTTGATAAATCATTCCTAACTTTTCGGCTTCTTGTGCGGTTACTTTATCGCCTGTCATCATAAGTGCCGAAGCTTTTTGAAATCCGATTAATCTGGGAAGAAAAAACGTTCCGCCGCTGTCCGGCACCAAACCTATTTTGCTAAAGGCTTGAATAAAACTTGCTTTATCTGAAGCAATTACGATATCGCAAGCCAAGGCAATATTTGCTCCTGCTCCTGCTGCAACGCCGTTAACTGCTGCAATGATGGGTTTACTGATTTTTCTAATTCGGGTGATAATGGGATTGTAATGTTCTTGGAGAATTTTTCTAAAACCGGGATTTAACTCGGGAGAGGTTACTTCTTTTAAATCTTGTCCTGCACAAAAGGCTTTTCCGCTTCCGGTAATTACAATGGCTCTTACTTCTTTATTTTCTTGGCAATCGTCTAAAGTTTTTTGAAACAATAATGCCATTTCTCTATTGAAGCTGTTGAATACTTCCGGGCGATTTAGCGTAATAGTAGCTACGCTACTTTGTAAGTTGAGTAAAATACTAGGTGCGTTCATTTTAAAATTTTAGGGTAAAAATAAGAAGATTAAGGAAGAAAACACCGGTTTTAAATACATTTAAAATAATCAAAAGGTTCTAAACAATCGTTGCACTTATACAAAGCTTTGCAAGCGGTTGACCCAAACTGACTAATTAGGCTTGTGTTGGTGGATTTACACAACGGGCAACGAACTTGTTTTACGCCTTCGCTAAAAAGCACGCCTTTGTCTTGAGTGCCTTTTACCGGTGGTGCAATACCGTATTCTTCAAGTCTTTTTAAAGCCTCGTCATTAATCCAATCGGTAGTCCAAGGCGGGTCGTAAACGGTTTTAATTTGTACGTTTTGATAGTTGTTTTCTTTAAGTTTGGAAAGGATATCGTCTTCAAATTGGTTCATTGCCGGACAACCGGAATAAGTAGGTGTGATGGTAATTACCCATTTACCTTCTTCTTGGGCAACGTCTCTTACAATACCTAAATCTAATATGGATAGTACCGGAATTTCAGGATCGGGTATGGTAGCGAGTAAATTCCATATTTCCGGGTGTTTTTGTGTGTCTGACATTTTATTTTCCGGTTTTAAATTCTTTTTTTTAACTCTTTTCTTTTTGAGGCTGACACCTACAAGGTCTTTAAGACCTTGCAGGAGTAGTAAAACCTAAATATTTTTTACAATTGTTTACTTATACCTACAAGGTTACCCGTCTAAGGCGGGCAAAACCTTGCATGAAAACTTACTTCCTCTTATAATCTTCAAAGACACCCTTTAAGAAAACCTTGCAGGATGTTTACCATTTGGCATGGGGATAGGCTCGTGGCAGGTATTGCATTTCTGCCAAGATATATCCCAGATATTCTGTATGATATCCTTTTTTACTTCCGGTTGCGTGATAACCGTCTTCGGGGCGTTGTAGATTTGCTTGTTTTAAAATTTCATTCACTTTGGTATTCCAATGTTTTTTTAAAATTTGTAAATCTGCTGCTATGCCTTCTTTTAAAAGGGTTTCATCTACTTCATCAGCCACAAACATCTCGTGCGTAAATTGCCAAAGGTCTTCGAGAGCTTGTTGCATTTTTTGTTTGCTTTCTTGAGTTCCTTTTCCCAGTCGTATCATCCACTCACTGCTTCTTCGTAAATGATAGGTTACTTCTTTTAACGATTTTGCCGCAATGGCTGCCAGGGTTTGGTCTTTGCTTTCTTTAAGTTGTAAATAGAGATAATAATTAAAGGCATCCATAAAAAATTGTCGTACCTGAATGTGGGCAAAGTCACCGTTGGGTTGCTCTGTGAGTTGCAGGTTATAAAATTCTATTTCGGGGCGTTTGTAGGCTAAATCATCTTCGGTTCTGCCGGCATCTTCGACTTTAGCGGCATATTTATAAAATGCTTCGGCTTGACCGAGTAAATCTAAAGAAGTGTTTGTAATGGATAAGTCTTCTTCGAGGTATGGACCGCGACTGCAATTTTCAGCCAATCGATGACCGAGAATTAATGCGTTGTCGCCTAATCGTAGTGTATATTTGAATAGTTGATTTTTCATTTTTTTCTATTTTTTTCTTTTTGTCTTTTCTTTACTTTTGAAAAGCAAAAACGTATGTTGTAATTATTCTTTTCCGCTTTAGGCAGATTTTACATATTTTTTACACCATCGGGTATTTCGTAAAATGTGGGGTGGCGGTAAATTTTGTCATTTGCGGGTTCAAAGAAGCTCTCTGCATCTTCGGGTTGTACATCAATGATATGTTCAGATTTCACTACCCAAAGTCCTGTGCCTTCGTTGCGTCTGGTAAAAAGGTCTCTGGCGGCTTCTATAGCGAGGTTTTTGTCGTAAGCGTGAATGCTTCCGGAGTGTCTAAAAGGTTGTCCTTGTTTTTTTTGGGTAAATACTTCCCAGAGAGGTCCTTGATTATCTTTTGTTTTCATAATTTTATGTTTTAAATTGTTGTTATTTTAATTTTCTGCAAAAGCCAAACATGCTTCTCTTACCCAACGACCTTCATCGTGGGCTTTTTTATGATGTGCCAATCGTTGTTTGTTGCAGGGTCCGTTTCCTTTTACTACGTTCCAAAATTCGTCCCAATTAATCTCTCCGGTTTTATAGCTTCCGTTGGGTTGGAGTTCTAAATCGGGGTCCGGAACAGTAAGACCAATAAGCTCTGCTTGCGGAATGGTTTTGTCGATAAATCGTTGGCGTAGGGTGTCGTTGCTTTCACGTTTTATTTTCCATTTTAATGACTGCGAGGAATGAGCCGAATCGCTATCGTGAGGACCAAACATCATTAATGCCGGCCACCAAAAACGGTTTAAGGCATCTTGAGCCATTTGTTTTTGTTCTTTGGTGCCACGTGCCATTTTGGTCATTATTTCGTAGCCTTGTCGCTGGTGAAAACTTTCTTCTTTACAAATACGCACCATTGCTCTGGAGTAGGGTCCGTACGATGTTTTTTGAAGCGAAACTTGATTTACGATAGCCGCTCCGTCAACCAACCAGCCTATGGCTCCCATATCTGCCCAATTTAGTGTTGGATAATTAAAAATACTGGAATATTTTGCTTTGCCTTCGTGCAACCATTGTAAAAAGGTATCTCGACTTACGCCTAAGGTTTCGGCGGCACTATAAAGATAAAGTCCATGTCCTCCTTCGTCTTGAATTTTTGCCAGCAGTATTTTTTTTGCACGTAGGCTCGGAGCTCGTGTTATCCAGTTTCCTTCGGGTTGCATACCTATAACTTCCGAGTGGGCATGCTGTGATATTTGCCGAATTAAGTTTTTACGGTACGCATCGGGCATCCAGTCTTTGGGTTCGATTTTTACTTCGTTATCGATTTTTTCTTGGAACTCGCGTTCTAATTGTTCGGTGTTTTTTTTCATGATTATGGTTTTTATCATTAAGACTTCTAATCTTTAAGAAGTTTTTATTTAAGACCTACAAGGTTAGCCGACTAAGAAGGGCAAAATCTTGTAGGAGTATGTTTTGTGTCGGGTAGTATTTAAAACACATCATCATAATCTACCACCACTTTCTGCGATGTGGGAAATGCCTGGCAGGTTAGCACTAGGTTATTTTCCAAATCTATTTCATCAAGTGCATAATTAACTTTCATCTCGACGCTTCCTTCAATTACTTTTGCTTTGCAAGTACAACAAACTCCTCCTTTACACGAAAAGGGCACGTCTGCATCTTGCTCTTCGGCAATTTCTAAAATGTTTTTTCCTTTAGGAACGGTAAAGGTTATTTCTTCATCATCAACAATTATGGTTACTTCTGCATTGTCTATGGCTTCAATTTTGGTTTCTTTTTCAGGCTTTGCTGCTTCAAACAATTCAAAATGAATGTTTTTTTCATTAATTTCGTATTCTTGCAATTCGTCTTTTAATAAAAAAATCATTTCTTGCGGTCCGCAAAGAAACGCGTGATTTACTGTTTTAAAATCGATTATTTCAGACTGAATTTGCTGTATTTTTTCTACTGAAAATCTTCCGCTAAAAAGTTTATTTTCGGTAGCTTCTTGTGTATAAAAAAAGTGTACTTTAAATCGGTTACTGTAGTCTTTTGCAAGTTGGTTTAATTCATTTTTAAAAATAACCGATTGGCTGTTTTTATTGAGGTAAAATAAATGAAACGTACTTTGTGGTTCTTCTTTTAAATGTGTTTTGATGATGGAAATTACCGGTGTTATTCCGCTTCCGGCAGCAAAAGCAACATAATTGTTTGCGTTTGAAGGATTTATTTCTATAAAAAACTTACCATCGGGAGGCATTACCTCAAGAGAATCACCCGTTTTCAAAACTTCATTGGCGTAGGTTGAAAATTTGCCGCCGTCTATTTTTTTAACGCCAACGCTCCATTTGTTTTCGTAAGGAGCGGTACATAAACTGTAGGAACGCACAACTTCTTCGCCGTTGATTTCCGCTTTTAAAGTAAGGTATTGCCCTTGTTTAAATTGAAAATCCTTTGTCAAATTTTCTGGAATCGCAAAGGTTAATACCGAACAGTCGGGTGTTTCTTTATAAATTTCGGCAATAGTCAAAGTATGGTATTTAGACACGTTTATTTCTTTTTTTTTACAAAACTAACACTTGTTAGTTAGATATGCAAATTGAAAACCGGTATATTATTTTACAATACCTGAGAGTAATACGGCGGTTAAATCTTGTGTAAATTGCTCGATGTCAAGATCTTCTTTTTTAGGAATCCAAACATAGAGTGAACGCAAAGTAGAAAGCATAGAAAACAAAACTACTTCGGGGTTCACATCGATTATTTCGTTGTTTTTTATGCCGTCTTTTATAATTTTTCGCAGGTTTTCTTCGTAATCTTTTCTGAGTTGCAAATAATAATCTAATTGTGCTTCAAGATGCATCCAGTCGTTGTTTAACGATGCCATGGCTTGTGTGTTGTTACTTGAAATAAAGACATGTAATGCCACCAGTTTTTTTAATTTTTCTATACTGGAAGTTTCGGAGTTAATTACGGCTTTCATTCCGGTTGTAAACTCTTCGGCTAACGAAATAATGATATGGCTTAGCAGTTCTTGTTTGGATTTAATATGGTTGTAAAGACTGGCGGCTTTAATATCCATTGCCTTAGCAATATCACGCATGGTAACGGCACTATATCCTTTTTCTTTAAACAACAATGAGGCTGTGGTGATAATTTCTATTTTTCTACCGGAAGGTTTCATAATATCGGTTGCAAGATACTATTTTATCTGTTGAAAAACAGCATCGTATTTTTTTTTTGAAATAATGATAATTAGCTTAACCCGAAAAATTCACGGAATTTTTAAACGACTAAGTACTGCCAACAAATTTGTGTATTTTGAAAACACCCAAATTTGGGGCATTTCTAAGTCGGAGTTTTCCGCATCTCCCTCTTTGTACATAGCAGATTCATATAATTCACTTCGCTGTTTATATGAATAATACGGGTTAATAAAATGTCGCTGTTACTAAAATAAAAAACTTGCTGCCAGGCTAGCTCCAAAAAGAAAAACCAAGTTTAAAAACATAAATTTTACAATAGTAACAAACCTGCCTTCTATATAAAAATTACGTAGGGCTTTATAGAAGTAAAAAAACCGTGATTATTTTTTTACAAACCGTTCACTATTAAATTACTTACAGCCTAAATAATTTATATCCTTTAAACAATTTTGATACTATCCCAAAAAATGTTTAAATCTTAGTATGTTCGGAAAAACCTTTAGTTGTTGTTAATAACAGACGAATTTGCCTGTCCTATTCCTATAATCCTGTCGTATCGCCCTCCTTGTTCTCTGTAATAAACAAGTACGGTATATTCGTTTTCGGTTTGCCAAAAATTTCCTCCAACAGCACCTTGATCAATACTTCCGTCTTTATCTACCAGCACATACCTGTAATTATAAAATCCTTGTTTAAAAAGTCTTGACAGCACATACGAGTCTGAAGTTTCATCATACTCAAGGTAAGTTGTACCGTCAATAGTCCAATTATTAAAATTACCGTAAATGTGTAATTCTTTATCACCTAACTCTTCGTAATATTTTAGTGAAAAATGCATCCGCACGTAATCGGCTTCAATATCTGGATTTCTAGCATCAATATTTCGCACCACAAAGTTTCCGTTAATATCGGGATGATATGTGTAGGGTCTATCTCTTCGAGGTACGTTGGTAAATAAGTAATTGTTGTAGATGTCGGTTAATTCAACATATCTAATTCCGTTAGTAGCCGAACGAATATCTTTATTATCAAAACGTAAAAATTCATTGCCGCCCCAAAAAGAAGCTTCTTGATCGTATCTGTAAATTAATTTCTGCCCTAATGTATATTGAGGTTTAAGTGTGGTTATGGCAGTTTTTAAATTACTATTTTGCATTACTACGGTATGCACCGTCTGTTTCGGGTTAATTAATGGCATATCTGCCGAATTTATCGTGAATTGAACGACTTGTTTTTCGTTTATATAGTTTAAATCTCGAGAGCGCTTTATAGCTACTTGTACTCCAACCAAGTTTTCAATAACCATAAATTTTCTTGAAAAAACCACTTCTTCATCATCATTTAAAATAGTCAATATATAATTTCCGCTTTTGGTAATCCCACGTGTGTCATTATTAGGAATGTTCAAAGTGTAATGCGAATAAATTTGAAGTGTATTTAACGAATTTTCATACGTATATAATCTAATTTCATCATATCCGTCTAAATATTCGTTTTTAGACAAATCGCTGGGAGTCCAATCAAAATCGCAATGCGTGATTGTGTAATAATAATCTGCTTCATCGCCATTTAGTGCATCAAACGAAAGCGATAACGGTTCGCCCAACCGTATAATAGGAAGTTGGCTAAATTGGGTTGTTCCCTTAAACTCAATTGTTCTGATATATTCAGGAGGGACTCTTTCTGCTATCTGAGAAAATGTTGCAAAACATCCTATTGCAATAAACAAAACGGTTAGTGTTTTTAATTTCATACGTCTTTTATATTGGGTAACCAGACTAAACAAAACATCTGTAAATAATAGTTACTTTGATGTTTCATAAAGTGAATTGTTACGGGGTAAATATAAACAAAATTTATGCCTCTTTATTGTACGGTCTAAATTAAAAGAAAAATCTAAAAAATATTGAGTGGTTTTTTGGGTTAACCTATTTTTAATTTATAAATTTGCACACCAAAAACTTTTGTAAGACAAACAAGTCTTTCTAAAAGTGAATTAATAGAATTTTAAATACTATTCTATGCCAAAAAACATCACGATTAAAAAAGGTCTAACCATTAGGCTTAAGGGCGATGCCCAAAAAACACTTTCTAAGGCTCCGCGCTCCAGGACATTTGTTGTTAAACCCTCCGATTTTCATCTTATTACCCCAAAAATGGTTGTAAAAGAAGGGGCTAAGTTACAAGCCGGAGATGTATTGTTTTACGCTAAAAAAAATGAACAAATAAAATTTGTTTCTCCTGTTAGTGGCACCCTTACAACCATTGAAAGAGGAGCTAAAAGAAAGATTACTGCATTAATCATTGAAGCTGATTCTGAAGATAGTTATAAGGATTTTGGTATTGTAGATCCTAATTCAATGAACCCCGAAGAAATTAAATATCACTTACTTTCTTCCGGATGTTGGGCTTTTATCAAGCAACGTCCGTACGATATTATTGCCAACCCCGATATAACGCCAAAAGCTATTTTTGTTTCGGCTTACAGCACGGCACCCCAAGCCGCCGATTACGACTTCGCTCTTTTAGGAAAAGAAAAAGAACTACAAGCCGCCGTTACAGCCTTAGGAAAATTAACTAATGGAAAGGTGCACGTTTCGGTAGGAAAAAACAGCACCAATCCGTTTACAAAACTAAGCGATATAGAACTCTACCGAATATCAGGACCGCATCCCGCCGGAAATGTCGGTACACAAATAAACAAAATTAGCCCGATTAACAAAGGCGAAACCGTCTGGACCGTCACACCCCAAGATTTGGTAATAATTGGCGAATTGCTTTTAACAGGTAAATTTAACGCAGAACGGGTCGTTGCATTAGCAGGTTGTTCGGTTAAAACACCAAAATACTACACAACCAAAATAGGAGCCGAAGTAGCTACTTTTATATATGATTCGGGTTTAATAGACGAAAATGTTAGAGTTATTAACGGCACTTTATTATCGGGTAATACAATTTCGCCTAAAGGACATTTAGGCTACTATACAAATACGGTTTCGGTAATTCCCGAAGGAAATGATTACGAATTTTTCGGTTGGGCAAAACCGGTTTTCAATAAACTATCTACAACTCGATCGTTAACTTTTTCTTGGTTATTTCCTAAAAAAGAAATGTGCTTATCAACCAATACCAATGGTGAACACAGAGCTTTTGTTATGACCGGATTATATGAAGAAGTATTCCCGATGGATATGTACCCGCTTCAAATTCTCAAATCATGTCTTTATAAAGATTTAGACGAAATGGAGGCTTTAGGAATGTATGAAGTTGCTCCTGAAGATTTTGCACTTACCGAAGTGGTTTGCATCTCAAAACAACCTCATCAAAAAATTATTAGAGACGGGTTAGACTTAATGTACAAAGAAATAGGATAACACAATGGGATTAAAACAAAAACTAGATTCGTTAAAGAAAAAATACCAAGGCACCAAAATGGAGCCGGCCTTTAACGCATTCCACACTTTTTTATACACACCCAACCAAACAACACAAAGCGGTGCGCATATTAGAGTGGCAGACGATTTAAAAAGAACCATGAATATGGTGGTATTAGCTCTTATACCATGTCTTATTTTTGGAGCCTTTAATACCGGATATCAACACTATCTCGCCTTGGGGGAGATAAGCAGGGCTTCTTCCGGTTTTTTTAGTCCCGAATTTTGGACTTGGCATAATTTTTCAGCCGGAGCATTAGCCATTTTGCCTATCCTTATAGTTTCTTACGTGGTAGGATTGGTAGTTGAATTTATTTTTGCAATTATAAAAGGACACGAAGTAGAAGAAGGATACTTAGTAACCGGAATGTTAGTACCGTTAATTGTACCGGTAGATATTCCACTCTGGATGCTAACAGTTGCCATTATTTTTGGAGTTGTTATAGGAAAAGAAGTTTTTGGCGGTACGGGAATGAATATTCTAAACCCCGCACTTACCATTAGAGCCTTTTTGTTTTTTGCTTACCCCACTTGGATGAGCGGTGATAAAGTTTGGGTCCTAGATGCTGTCAAAAAATCCGGTACTCCCGATGCTATTTCGGGCGAAACCATTTTAGGTGCTGTTGCACAAAATAAAGATTCGGTATATAGCGTAATGGACATGTTTTATGGGTTTATACCGGGATCTATAGGAGAAACCTCTACCTTATTAATTATTCTCGCCGGTTTGTTCTTAATTTTTACCAAAATAGGAAGTTGGAGAATTATAATTTCCACTTTTGCCGGTGCAGCCGTTATGGGGCTAATCTTTAACTATGTGGCAGATTCGGGGATTGTTTCTGAAAGCAGTAAATTTTACGGACTTATGAGTATGCCCTATTGGCAACATCTTTTAATTGGCGGTTTGGCTTTTGGTGCAGTATATATGGCAACCGACCCCGTTACGGCTTCGCAAACCAATAAAGGAAAATGGATTTATGGTTTCTTAATAGGGTTTATTGCTATTATGATTCGCATATTTAACCCTGCCTACCCGGAAGGAGTAATGCTTGCAATTTTATTAATGAATGTTTTTGCTCCTACCATAGACCATTATGTGATACAAGGAAATATAAAGAAAAGACTCAAGCGAATTAAAGTAAAAACGGCTTAGTTATGACAAAGTTTACAGAAAAAAACAGCTACACTATCTTTTTTTCAATTATTATGGTCTTGGTTGTTGGCTCGTTGTTAGCGGGTGTAGCACAAGGTTTAAAAGGAAAAATAGAAGAAAATAAGCGTATTGAAAAACAACAAAACATCTTATATGCAATGGGTGTTAATAATAACCAAAGCGATACAGATGTTGCATTTATTCCTCCCAAAAAGGTAGAATCTGAATTTTCAAAATACATTAAAAAACAATTGGTTTGCCAAGGTGATAATATCTCAGAAGAAAACAATGCTTATTTGATTGACATCAAAAAAGAGGAAGTACTGGCAAAAAAAGGAAATTATGAAAGAAGACTTCCTTTATTTATAGGTGAAAAAGAAGGAAAAACCTTTTATATCATCCCTCTGCGCGGAAAAGGTCTTTGGGACGCTGTCTGGGGTTATATTGCCTTAGATAAAGAATATGTAGTACAAGGCGTATTTTTTGACCACAAAGGAGAAACACCCGGATTGGGAGCCAACATAAAGGAACGATTTTTTATGGATGATTTTAAAGGTGAAAAAATATTTAAAGGCACCGAATTTAAAGGTATTTCTATTGTCAAAGGAAACAACGACCCCTTAAACAAAGATAAAACCGATAATGAAGTTGATGCGCTTGCCGGAGCCACCATAACCGGAGACGGACTTACTGCAATGATAAAAAAAGACCTCAAATTGTATTTACCTTGTTTAGAGAAAATTATTAAAAAATAAATCATGGGAATTTTACCTAAAAAAGACACAAAACTTATATTAGATCCGCTTTTTGATAACAACCCTATCACCGTACAAGTTTTAGGTATATGTTCTGCTCTTGCCATTACAGCACAATTAAAAGCCTCAATAGTTATGGCTGTTTCGGTGATAGCCGTATTGTCAGTAGGTAATGTAATTATCTCGTTAATGAGAAATATCATTCCTTCCAAAATAAGAATTATCGTACAACTTATAGTAGTAGCTACATTAGTAATTATTGTAGATCAAATACTCAAAGCTTTTTCTTATGAATTAAGTAAACAACTTTCAGTATTTATCGGTCTTATCATCACTAACTGTATTATCATGGGACGTTTTGAAGCTTTTGCATTGGCTAACTCACCTTGGAGAGCTTTCCTTGACGGAATTGGAAATGCAGCCGGATACGGTATCATCCTTATTATTGTTGGTTTTTTTAGAGAGTTACTAGGCTCAGGCACACTACTGGGTTTCCCTGTACTTGGGGACCCGATAAACAAAACAGGAGTATATGCTTTCGGCTATGAAAACAATGGGTTTATGTTACTCTCTCCAATGGCATTAATTGTTATCGGGCTCATTATTTGGGTTCAACGATCAAGAAATAAAGAATTAATAGAAGAATAAAATTTTAAATAACACTACGATGTTAGAACATATCGAATTATTTTTTAAATCCATTTTTATAGACAATATGGTATTTGCTACATTCTTAGGAATGTGTTCGTACTTGGCAGTATCCAAAAAAGTTTCAACAGCCGTAGGATTAGGAGCAGCTGTAATATTTGTTTTAGCCGTTACGGTTCCTATTAACTGGTTGTTAGACCAGTATATATTAAAAGAAGGCGCCTTGTCATGGTTAGGCGAAGAATACGCCAGTTATGACCTTAGCTTCCTATCCTTTATTCTATTTATTGCTACCATTGCAACAATGGTTCAATTGGTAGAAATAGTGGTAGAACGATTTGCTCCAGCACTGTATAACTCGTTAGGGATTTTTCTTCCTTTAATTGCAGTAAACTGTGCTATACTGGGAGGTTCGTTGTTTATGCAATCACGAGAAATCCCTACACTCGGTTTAGCCTTAAATTATGGTATCAGCTCGGGAATAGGTTGGTTTTTAGCCATATTAGCCATAGCCGCTATAAGAGAAAAAATTCGTTACTCTAACATTCCGGCTCCTTTAAGAGGCTTAGGCATTACTTTTATAATTACCGGACTAATGGCAATAGGTTTTATGAGCTTTGGAGGTATGTTAACCGGAGGAGATGAAACCCCGACAGAAAAAGATAAAACAAATGCCAGTATAAAGGCACAAGATAAAAATAACACAGAGTTAACACCATCAACTGCTGTTGTTGACAATTTAAAAAATCAATAAACCACAACTATGTTTTTAGCAGTAAGTACACTCGGAGTAATAGTAGTTACCGTAGTTTCTTTTTTAGTCTTAATTCTAATTTTGGTTTCTCTATTGCTTTTTGCAAAAGAAAAATTAGCCCCATCAGGACCGGTAAAAATAGAAATAAACCACGAAAAAGTTATCGAAACACCTTCAGGAAACAGCTTATTAACCACTTTGGGTAACAATAAAATATTTTTACCATCGGCATGTGGAGG
This sequence comes from Flavobacteriaceae bacterium, assembly GCA_027081505.1. Lineage (GTDB taxonomy): Bacteria > Bacteroidota > Bacteroidia > Flavobacteriales > Flavobacteriaceae > Marifrigoribacter. The sequence continues at coordinate 4,848 of JALWKK010000088.1, read as the reverse complement.
TGGCGGAACCTGTTTACAATGCGAATGTAAAGTTTTAAAAGGAGGAGGAGAACCGCTTCCTACCGAAATCCCAAACTTTACTCGAAAAGAACTCCAAGAAGGATTTCGTCTCGCTTGTCAGGTAAAAGTACGACAAGATATGGAAATCGAAATACCCGAAGAAGTATTCGGAATCAAAAAATGGGAGGCAACTGTGGTTAGAAACTATAATGTGGCATCTTTTATTAAAGAATTTGTAGTCGAAATACCCGAAGATATGAACTACAAAGCAGGAGGATACATACAAATTGAAATACCACCTTGCGAAATTCCATATAAAGATATAGATATTACAGCTCACCCAGAAGAACACAACGAGCCGAATAAATTTCAAACAGAATGGGATAAATTTGGTCTTTGGCCATTGGTGATGAAAAACCCAGAAACAGTAGAAAGAGCCTATTCTATGGCTTCTTATCCAGCCGAAGGAAGAGAAATTATGCTAAACGTTCGTATAGCAACGCCACCATGGGACAGAGCCAAAAATAAATGGATGGATGTAAATCCGGGTATAGCTTCTTCTTATATTTTTTCCAGAAAAAAAGGAGACAAAGTTGTAATCTCGGGTCCTTACGGCGAATTCTTTATTAACGACAGCGATGCCGAAATGCTATACGTAGGCGGTGGTGCCGGAATGGCTCCAATGCGATCGCATATTTATCACTTATTTAAAACATTAAAAACCAACCGAAAAGTTACTTACTGGTATGGTGGACGATCTAAAAGAGAGCTTTTCTACATAGAACACTTTAGAGAAATTGAAAGAGAGTTCCCTAATTTTAAATTTTATATTGCACTTTCAGACCCACTTCCGGAAGATAATTGGAAAGTAAAAAAAGATATTAATGATAAAGAAGGAGACGGTTTTGTAGGATTTATTCACCAAGTGGTAATCGACCAATATTTGTCAAAACACGAAGCTCCCGAAGATATCGAATTATATTTCTGTGGCCCGCCACTTATGAATAAAGCCGTTCAAAAAATGGGAGAAGACTTCGGAATTCCTGATGAAAATATCAGGTTTGATGATTTTGGAGGGTAATTTCAATATTTTTCTGCAATTCATAAGGTTTCCCGAATAGAATTTGCTTTCTCGTTTTAAGTTTTTCGTCTATGCTTAAAATAAGCTAAATCAAAGATCGTATTTGTTTTATAATAAGCGAATTATATATATTTTTAGATACTTTTCCGTACCCTGAAATCTGAATAAAAATTTTTTGACAACATTCTCCCATCTAAATTTTTTCTGTAAAAAATCGATGAAAAGTTGTTTTTTATCGATAAAGCGCTAATTTTGTGAACTAAATTTCCCAAAAACTTTAGTAATGATTAATTCCTACCCTCAAAAAAAGATTACTTTGCTTATTATAAGCTTTTTATTATTAGTTGGTTCTTTCGTTAATGCCCAAAATGGAAGAAAGCCCATTCAAAAACAAAAAAGTTTTAATACACAAAACACTACAAATGATTTTGGAGCGTATTCAAAACAAATAGACTCGATAAAAGATTCATATAACCGGCAAAAATTACAAGAAATCTACAATGAGTTTCTTGCTAAAAACAAAAAAAACAAAGAAATAGCAGATGCTTTCGCAAAAGCAAATAATATTCCCATAATCATAGAAAAGCCGAATGGAACTTATATGGAGTTGCAATTTATAACTCAAGATGGTACTCCTATTTACTATACTACATATAACGCAGATGCTGCTATTTCAACAAGAACTAATTTTTTAAATACCGGAGGCGGATTGGGTTTGGACCTTAACGGAGATAATCTTACAGCCTATGTTTGGGATGCCGGTTTAGCAAGATCAACACACCAAGAGTATGACGGTGCAGGAGGTAACAATAGATACACCGCCGGAGAAACAGCATCATTAAATTTTCATGCCGCTCATGTTACAGGTACGATTATAGCTTCCGGAGTTCAAGCACAAGCCAAAGGTATGGCTTGGCAAGCAAACGCAATAGGATACGATTGGAATAACGATACTGCCGAAGCAACGACAGCTGCAGCCGGTGGCATGCTTGTATCCAATCATTCATACGGTTATGATTCGACATTAATACCGGATGCTTGGTTTGGTCAATATGGACAAGATGCAGTTGACTGGGATACCATTCTTTACAATGCTCCTTACTACCTAATGATGGTTGCTGCAGGAAACGACGGAAACGATGACTCCTCAAACGGAGCGCCGTTAGACGGACAATCTGCTTACGATAAATTAAGTGGTCATGCTACCGCAAAGAATAACTTGGTAGTCGCAAACGGTCTGGACGCAACTATTGATGCAAACGGAAATCTGATTTCTGTAAGTAGAAATTCTTCTTCTAGCGAAGGTCCAACCGATGATTACAGAATTAAACCGGATATTATGGGAAATGGAACAGGTGTGTATTCGACTTATGAAACATCCGATACCGCATATAATTCAATTACAGGAACATCTATGGCATCTCCAAACGTTACCGGAACATTACTTCTTTTACAAGAACACTATAACAATTTAAATGGAAACTTTATGAGAGCGGCTACCTTAAAAGGTTTAGTTCTACATACTGCAGATGATGTTGCTCCTGCCGGACCCGATGCACAAACCGGCTGGGGACTATTAAACGCTAAAAAAGCAGCCGAAACATTAACAACTGCCGCAGCCACATCGGGAAGTGCCATTGTTGAAGAGCTTACCTTAAACCAAGGGCAAACTTATACCATTACCGTGCAATCTAACGGTGTAGATCCTTTAATGGCATCAATCTCTTGGACAGATCCGCCCGGAACCGTAAATAATGGAACCAATAGCAATACTCCTGTTTTGGTTAATGATTTAGATATTCGACTGGATAACGGAACCGTTTACACACCTTGGAAATTAACCGGTGTAACAACCAACGGAACCGGAGACAATCTTGTTGACCCTTACGAAAGAATAGATATTGCAGGGGCTTCAGGTACTTACACACTTACAGTTACCCACAAAGGAACTCTTAGCGGTGGTTCGCAAAATTATTCACTTATAGTTACCGGTATCGTTGTGGCATCTACACCTGTTATTGCTTACAGTACTACAGTTGGTAATCAACCCGAAAATACAGATTGTAATTTTACAGATGTTACAATTCCTTTAACCATTGCCCAAGCTCCTTCTGCTAATGCAGATGTAACTTTTGTAATAAATGCCGCAGGTACAGCTACCACAGGTTTAGATTATGATTTAGTAACACCCGGCATTACATTTCCAGCAGGTTCTACCGCTTCACAAAATATGATTCTTAGAGTGTATCACGATGGCTTTCTTGAAGGAGATGAAACAGTGGTGGTAGATTTTACCGTGAATGCCAATGGTGGAGACGCCACCGCAGATCCAAACAAAGACACATTTACTTTAACTATAAACGACGATGATATCGTCCCTGTCGCTTCACAAATTGTAAGTGTTTATTTTGAAGACTTCGACGATGGTGTTTATGATGTAACAACATCGGGTAACGCCGGTTCCGACTTTTGGAATGCCGGAAATACTGCCACTGCTTCCAGTACCTATTGGGATACAACCGGAAATGCAACTATTTTTGCTTTTACTAATGATGATGCTTGTAATTGCGATAAAGCCAATGACCTGCTAACAACTACAACTTTTAGTTTAGCCGGTGCTTATAGCTCGGCTACCTTAACATTTGATCATGCTTTTGCTAATATAAGTCCTGAAACAGGAGATGTTTTAATTAGTACCGGAGGAGCATTTACTTCAATCCAAACACTTTCAAATACATCTATCGATAATGGAGGAGGAAGTTATACTACACCTTGGGTTAATGGAGTAACTGTTGATTTGACTCCTTACATTGGTCAAGCAAGTGTAGAAATACAATTTAGGTATAATGATGGCGGAAATTGGTCCTACGGAATGGCTGTTGATAATATATCTGTAACTGCTGTTAGTATTTCAAATGTTCAAACCACTGTTAATACGGGTTCAACCGAAGATACTCAAATTATTCCAACTTCTGGAACCATTTATACTTCCGATACCGCTACAGGAGATTTGATGGCAGACATTACCAATAACAATGCAGACGATTACGGTTGTGTTACCGTTTCGGTTTCACGAGCAGGAACAAATGCACAAGCCTATAATGGTAGCACATTACCAAACCATGTAGCCGATAAAACCTTTACAATTTCGCATACTAATACTTTTTCTCCCGAAAGCACATCGGTTGTTTTCTATTTTACCGAAGCAGAAATTGCCGGTTGGGAAGCAGCCACCGGATTAAATAGAAATCAAATCATTATTGGAAGAGAAGATGGCGGAAGCATTGCCGAAACCGTTACTCCTACCATTGGCGCTTTTGGCACTAACGTAACCTTAACCGCCTCTTTTACAGGTTTAAACGGAACTTATTATTTTGGTCCGCTCGAAGCTTTTGTTTCTTGTTCGGGAGGAACTAAAACTTGGGATGGAACAACTTGGTCTCCAGCCGGAGTGCCGGATTCTACCAATGCTGTAATAATTAATGGAAATTATAATACAGCAACAAATGGCGACCTAAATGCCTGTGTATTATCTATAAATTCAGGCAATACCGTAACGATTACTGCCGGAAACTTCTTAAACATCGATGGCGACATTACCGTAAACGGAAGCCTGATTGTAGAACATCAAGGTAGCGTGGTGCAAACTGATTCTTATGCATCGGTAACCAACAACGGAACCATCAACGTAAACCTTTCCACGCCCAACCTTGCATCCCGCGACTTTATGGTATTGGGAAGCCCGATGACCGCCGAAACCCGTAACG
>JALWKK010000087.1 GCA_027081505.1 Flavobacteriaceae bacterium | reverse complement strand
CCGAATATTCTTTCTTAAATAATGTTTTATATCAAGAAAATAGATCTATACTTGTATGTAATAATAAAAGTTCTATATTCAAAACTTTACTTAAATCGAATTCCACAAATGAAGCAAAAGCAGATAAAAATAATAATACTATTATATTAAAGGGGAAAAAAATAGATACATATCATATTTATGATAATCAGACATCTAATTTAATAACTTATGATATTAGAGAGGGTGTTATTTATAAAATTACTGAAAGTTTACCGGTTTTTGACTGGAACCTAAATTACAAAGAGACGAAAAAAATAAACAACTATTTATGTAATAAAGCAACATTGCATTTTAGAGGAAGAAATTATACTGCTTGGTACACGATTCAACTACCATACAAATATGGACCTTGGAAATTTAGAAACTTACCCGGATTAATACTTGAAATTTATGACGACAAAAAAGAATATAATTGGTTTATCAAAAAAATAATATATCCTACAAAAAAACAATTAACAGTTCCTTACAAAAAATATAAAAATGTTACATTAGAAGAATTTGTTAATATTGAAAAAGAAAACATGAAAAAACTAAGAGCAAAAATTAAAAGTATATTACCCCAAAGTACAGCCTCCGGTTTTCCTAAAAATTATAGACGAGGAATTGAATTAGTATATGAATGGGAAAAGAAATAAAACTCATTTTATTTTGTATTTGTATTACTTGCTCATTTTATTGCCAAAATAGTATTTCCGGAAAGATAACGGATAAAAACAAGAATGCTATTTTAGGCGTTAGTGTCGTGCTTGAAAATAAGCAAACTAACAATATAGACGACCACACTTTTTCTTTGGAAGATGGCTCGTTTTTTTTCGACAATGTAGCTACGGGTGTCTATATAATAAGGTTTTTATCTATGTCCTTTTCTGAAGAGAATATTGAAATTAAAGTTAAAAAAAGTCCTGTTATCATAAAGAATATTATTCTCGAGGAAAACATAAGGCAGCTTGAAGAAGTTTTTATAAAAACACAAAAACCAATCTTAATAAAAAAAGATACCATAGAGGTAAGAGTAAGTAACTATCTGTCGGAAAACGACGAAACGGTAGAAGATTTGCTTAAAAAAATACCCGGAGTAACCGTAAACAGCGAAGGAACGATAAAAGTAAACAATAAAGAAATAGAAAAATTAATGGTGGATGGCGATGACCTTTTTGAAAAAGGATATAAAATACTGTCTAAAAACATGCCTGCGTATCCGGTTGAGGAAATACAAATTTTAAAAAACTACTCTAATAACCGACTACTAAAAGACATTGAAGAAAGTAATAAAGTTGCCCTTAATCTAAAACTAGATAAAAATTCGAAGCGTATTTGGTTTGGAAACACAGAAATAGGTTATGGAAATAATAACTTTTATAGCCTAAAAGCCAGTTTAATGAACTTTGGCAAGAAAAACAAATATGTTTTTCTTACCAATCTAAATAATATAGGCTATGATGCCACCGGCGATATTAACCACTTAATACGCCCGTTTCGCTATGGCGAACCGGCAAGCATCGGCGATAACCAAAGCGCCAACACATTAATAAACCTAAACGCCTTTACGCCCAATTTTAAAGCCTCCCGAACCAATTTTAACAACGCAGAATTGGCATCGCTCAACGCCATTTTTACACTTTCTAAAAAAATAAAGCTAAAAACCATAGGTTTTTTTAACTGGGACGAAAATGATTTTTTTAGAAACTCCGTTACCACTTTTACCTCAAGCGGAACCGATTTTACAAACACCGAAGACTTTGTATTGCGAAAGAAAAAATTTACCGGTTTCGGAAAAATAGATCTTAATTACGATATTTCCAAGACCAAAACACTAGAGGTTGTTACAAAATTTAACAATCAAGACACCAACGACAACAGCAACTTGCTATTTAACGGCACATCGACTATTGAAAATCTGCAATCAAACAACACGCTTTTTGACCAAAAAATAACCTATACAAATAAATTTAAAGACACCAAAGCTTTTTTGCTTACAGGAAGATACATCAACGAAAAAACACCGCAAAACTACAACGTTAACCGGTTTTTTTATAACGATTTATTCCCGAATACCACCGCAAATAACGTGTGGCAACAAAGCGAAAACCAAATGCAATTTGCAGGTTTTGAAGCCCACCTGTTAGACCGGAAAAACAGCGGAAATTTGTTGGAACTTCAGTTTGGCAACCAATACAGATACGACAGGCTAAACACCACATTCAGTTTATTTGAAGACAATACGGCTTTAGAAACACCCAACGACTTTCAAAACAAGACAAGCTACCAAACCAACGATTTGTATTTAGAAACCAAATACCGTTACGAAATAAACGATTTTGCAATAACGGGACAATTAGGCTTGCATCAACTTTTTAACAAGTTGGCGTTTGCCGGTTTTTCAGAAAACCAAAATCCGTTTTTTATCAACCCGAAACTGGGTTTGGACTGGAAGATAAACAACAAAAACAAAATCACTTCATTCTATTCTTATAATACGACAAATGCCAAAATCTTAGATGTTTATAATGATTATGTTTTAACAGGCTTTCGTTCGTTTTCAAAAGGAACCGGAACCTTTAACCAATTAGACGCTTCCACCTTTTCCTTTAACTATCAGCTCGGAAATTGGAGCGATGTTTTTTTTGCCAATACCTCTGTGGTTTACAATAAGAATTTCGATTTTTTCTCGACCAATTCCAACATAGCTCAAAACCAAACGCTATCTGAAAAAATAATCATAAAAGACAGAGAAGTAATTAGTGTTTCTTCAAAAATTGAGTATTATTTTAAAAAAATATCATCTAACCTAAAACTAAACATCGGTTATTCAAATTCAAATTATAAAAATATCGTAAATAATTCAAACTTGCGGGAAATTACATCTAATAGTTATGTGTATGGTTTAGACATTAGTTCCGGTTTTATGGGTTTTTTTAATTATTATTTTGGCACAATATGGTCGATTAATAAAATTAGCGTCTCGTCCATAAATAATTCGTTTACCAATAACGTTAGTTTTTTGGACCTTACTTTTACCATTAACGAAAAATTTAATTTTCAGATACAAACCGAGCGGTACTTTTTCGGTGCTGTTGAATCATCAGATAACACCTATTATTTTGCAGATATAGGAGCAAGTTATAAACCGATAAAGAAAAAACTAACCCTCTCTTTATCGGGCAAAAACCTATTTAACACAGAAACCTTTAGAACCTTTTCAATAAGCGATATCAGTACCTCAACAACCCAATACAGATTGCTTGAAAGATTCGTGCTTTTAAAAGCCGAGTACCGGTTTTAGCACGGCATAACCACACCCATACCAAGCTATAACAAACTCGTACGGATTATACCTATTCTTAATTGAATCTAGAAAAAGCGATTAATGAAAATCCCATATTGTATTGCACAATGGATAGTAGTTATAAATTGTTTATAAATGCTAAGTTGTCTTTTTGATTTCTGTTTTTGCTCTATTTTATACCAAAAGGAATTGTATTTTAGTCCAAAATAAATTGGAATATTTTTTTTCTGTATCAAGGCGAAAAACACAGTTATAGCCGCAGCTATAACGAGTATTTTTAACGAAGATACAGGTAAAAAGAAACGATTTATCGGACTAATTAGTTGTTTTTGGTATTACTCTTCTCCTTTTAAAATTAATAAAGGAATACTAGTATGAAAATCTTTTTTTAAGATAACGTTCCGATCCCATAATTTTTTAAAAAACCCTCTTTTTCTTCTAATTACGCATAACAAATCGGGATTATGAGATTGAAAATGTTCTAAAACCCCTTGAAATAAGGTCGCGTTTTTGGTTACTTTAAACGAAGTAGCCAGTTTTTTCAAGTCAGCATCTATTTCTACTTCATTTTCGGATAAATCCGGCGTAACAACTTGTAAAATTTTTAGCTTTGCCGAAAATACCTGAACAAAAGTTTTTAACATATTAAATAGTCCTTCTTTTTCAAGATGACCGTTTTTTAACGCTAAAAGAATCGTTTCAAATTTTCTAAATAAATATCCTCCGGGTACAATTAGTAGCGGAATATTTGTTTGTTTAACTAATTTTGAAGCTACTTTCCCTAAATACACCTCTTCTTTTATATCAATACTTTGTGGCGAAAGTACTACCAAATCTATGTTTAGTTTTTCAGATAGTCGTTTAATTCCTTCAAAAGGGTCGCCTTTAATGGGTTTGGTAATTACTTCAACACCTTTGGTGTCAACCTGTGTTAATACTTGTTGTAATAAATCTTCGCTTTCTTCAATAAGCATTTGATTTACTTTGGTGAGTCCGGCAACCTTAGAAAATTCTTTGTAAAGATTAATGACATAAACTTTAGCTCCAGTCATTGTTGCAAAATTGATAGCATATTTTAGATTATTAACGCCGTTTTCTATATTTCCGATTGGAACTAGAATGTTTTTCATGATAGTGTGGTATTTCGTGTAACTTTGTGCAAAAATACACCGAAAAAATGATTCGTCCGGCAAAGATTAACGAAATCCCGAAAAAAATAAACATTACAAGGGTTTGTGCAATAAAAATGATAACACAAGGTATTTTTCAGTGGAATGATGCATATCCTTCTAAAGAAATTTTTAAAAACGATATATCTCGAAATGAACTTTATGTTTTTCAACAACAAAACACTTTAATAGGGTGTATTGTTTTGTCTTCAATAATGGATACAGAATATAAAATCGTATCTTGGCTGTCTCCAAATCAAAATAACTTGTATGTTCATCGTCTGGCAGTGCACCCCAATTTTCAACACCAAGGAAATGCTCAAAAATTAATGACTTTTGCAGAAGATTTTGCTTTAAAAAATAACTATGTATCGATACGTTTAGACACCTTTAGTCAAAACAAACGCAACCAACAATTTTATGAGTTAAGAGGATATCAAAAAGTTGGGAAAGTGTATTATTTAAATCAAAGCAATGACCCGTTTTATTGTTACGAACGCCTATGCAACAAATAGATATTTCGTTTAAACGCATACAGCAACTGGCTATCCCTGCCATTTTATCGGGCATTGCAGAGCCTATACTTTCTGCTACCGATGCTGCGGTTGTGGGCAATATCCCGCAAACAGGAACCGAATCATTAGCTGCGGTTGGGATTGTAGGCACTTTTTTATCTACTATTATTTGGATTTTAGCTCAAACTAGAAGTGCTATCTCGGCAATCATTTCGCAAAAATTAGGTGCCGGAAAAATAAAATCGTTAACAACATTTCCGGTGCAAGCCATCGTCTTTAATGTGTTATTAAGTGTGTTTTTATTGTTTGCCACTTATTTTTTTGTGGAAGAAATATTCGTGTTTTTTAAAGCAAAAGGAACCATTCTTACATTTAGCTTAGACTATTATTACATTCGTGTCTGGGGGTTTCCGTTAACCCTGTTTACCTTTGCGATTTTCGGGATTTTTAGAGGGTTGCAAAACACGTTTTACCCAATGATTATTGCCATTATCGGGGCGACATTAAACATCGGGTTAGATTTTTTATTGGTGTATGGAGTTGAAGGAGTCATAGAGCCAATGAATGTAAAAGGAGCTGCTTGGGCGAGTTTAATTTCACAATTGGTTATGGCATTGTTATCCCTTCTTTTTTTATTTAAAAAAACAGATATATCCTTGCGTTTAGGAAAAAAATTGCATCCCGAAATCAAGCAATTGGTTTCTATGAGTTTTAACCTGTTTGTGCGATCCATTGCCTTAAACATTGCACTTATTATAGCTACGCGCGAAGCTACCTCGTTAGGTAAAAATTATATTGCCGCACACACAATTGCTATGAATTTATGGCTGTTTTCCGCTTTTTTTATCGATGGTTACGGTGCAGCGGGAAATATTTTGGGAGGAAGACTTTTAGGTGCCAAACAATATAAAAAATTATGGACGCTTACAAAGCGGGTAAGCACATACAACTTGGTTATTGCGCTTCTGTTAGTAGCTATAGGATTGGTTTTTTATAACCGGTTAGGAGCTGTTTTTACCAAAGACACAGCGGTTCTTTCGGTTTTTTACGGTGTTTTTTATTTGGTGTTACTTTCGCAACCGGTTAATGCTCTCGGATTTACCTTAGACGCCATTTTTAAAGGGTTGGGAGAAATGAAATTTTTACGAAACATACTTCTCGCATCTACGTTTCTGGGCTTTGTTCCAACCATACTTCTTTGTAATTATTATAATTTAAAACTAAAAGGTATTTGGATTGCTTTAATAGTTTGGATCGCTTTTAGAGCCACCGGCTTATTAATTAAATTTAAAAACAAATATTACCCGAAAGCAAAATTATAAAAACAATACCTTTGCATTAGAAATTCAAAAATAATGAAGATTAGAATCACCAAACAATTTTCTTTCGAAACCGGACACGCACTCTACGGCTATGACGGAAAATGCAGAAATGTACACGGGCATAGCTACCGGCTATCTGTAACGGTTATCGGCAAACCCATTTCCGATAACAATAATGTAAAATACGGGATGGTTATCGATTTTGGCGACTTAAAAAAATTGGTAAAATCAAAAATTATAGATGTCTTTGACCACGCCACCGTTTTTAACAAAAACACACCCCATGTTGAGTTAGCGCACGAGTTGGAAAAAAGAGGTCACCGCGTGTTGTTGGTAAATTACCAACCCACCAGCGAAATGATGTTATTAGATTTTGCAAACATTATAAAAGCCGAGTTGCCATCACACATAAAGTTGCACTCCTTAAAATTACAAGAAACCAACAGCAGCTACGCAGAGTGGTTTGCCGACGATAATTAGGGTGTTCCCCTGACACTATCGGTCAGGGTCGGGCTATCGCTGCTACATGGTAGCTTAGCTCTATCCCTAACACAAAAAATTAACGTACATTTGTTTTATGCAAATACCTCAAGGAAAAAAAGTTTATTTCTCCAGCGACAATCACTTGGGAGCACCTACTTATAAAGAAAGCCTTCCGCGTGAAAAAAAATTTGTACAATGGCTTGATGAAATAAAAAAAGATGCCGCAGCCATTTTTTTACTCGGCGATTTATTTGACTTTTGGTTTGAATACAAAACCGTTGTACCAAAAGGCTTTGTACGTGTATTGGGTAAACTTGCCGAAATAACAGACTCCGGAATTCCAATCTATTTTTTTGTTGGCAATCACGATTTATGGATGCGCAATTATTTTGAAAAAGAACTTAATATACCGGTTTACTTTCAGCCCAAAGAATTTTCCTTTAACAACAAAACTTTTTTAATAGGTCATGGCGACGGAAAAGGTCCCGGAGACAAAGGCTACAAACGAATGAAAAAAGTATTTACCAATCCGTTTTCAAAATGGTTATATCGCTGGCTTCACCCGGATATAGGTATGCGTATTGCCCAACATCTCTCTACCAAAAACAAACTCATTTCCGGCGAAGAAGACAAAACTTTTTTGGGTGACGAAAAAGAATGGCTCGCCCTTTATGCCAAACGAAAACTAGAAACAAAGCATTATGATTATTTTGTTTTCGGACACCGGCATCTTCCTATGGAAATTAAAGTAGGAGAAAATGCCACCTATTTTAATCTTGGCGATTGGGTAAACCATTTTACTTATGGTGTGTTTGATGGTGATTCTTTTAAACTGAAAGAATACGACGCCAAATTAACATCAAAACACCGGTTATAAATCAATTGAGGGCTAAGAAAACAATTAAAACTCAAAAAATATTTTATAAATTTGTAAACTAGAAAGTTATATTTGCAGTTGAATATAGTAAGGAAAATATGTTATACCTATTTGACACCAAAATAAGTATGAACTTAATCAACAAATATTTTGTTAATCAAAGTTTTAGTGTAAAAATGTTATGGGCTGTGATTTTTATTATTATTGCTTCTAATATTGCCTATTTTTTAGGTATGATGGCTTGTAAATTGTCGTACTAACATTATCAATACTATTTATCCCTTAACATCCTTCACCTTCAATTGAAGACTTTTTGTGCCGTTCCATTCATTTTCATCAATGGTAAAAACGGCTTTAAACGGTTTTCGGTCTTTGATAAGGTCGTATTTTTCGCCTAAATTAAACCCGATTCCCACTATTTTTCCGGTTCCGTTTTGTGTTGCTGTAAACCGCAGGTGTTTCCCGTCTTCACCCACTTGTTTTCCATAACCGGTATCTTGCAGGTTTTCCGCCATAAATACAGGAGTCATATTTCCGGGTCCAAAAGGAGCAAATTGCGAAAGTATTCGGTGGAGTTTGGGAGTAATTTCCGAGAGGGTTATTGGGGCGTCTATTTTAATTTCTCGGGTAAGCAATTTCGGATTTATAGTTTGCGAAACCACTTCTTCAAATTTGGCTTTAAATGCTTCAAAATCTTTTTCAAACAAGGTTAATCCCGCCGCATATTTATGCCCGCCAAATTGCTCAATATGTTCCTTACAAGCTTCTAAGGCTTCATACACATCAAAATCTTTTACGCTTCGTGCCGAAGCCGCTAATTTCTCACCACTTTTAGTAAAAACTAAGGTAGGACGGTAGTAGGTTTCAATTAATCTGGAAGCAACGATACCAATAACACCCTTGTGCCAATTCTTATTATAAACTACGGTTGTAAAACAATCTTGCTCGTTGTTGTTTTCTATTTGTTTTAAAGCTTCTTGCGTAATTAATTTATCGGTGTCTTTTCTGTCTGAGTTGTACCGGTTAATCTCTATGGCATATTTTGCAGCGAGGTTAAAATCGGTTTCGGTAAGGAGTGTAACGGCGTGATTTCCGTGTTTCATACGTCCCGCTGCATTTATTCGCGGAGCTATGATAAAGACCACATCGGTGATGGTAAATTTTTCTTTTTTGGTTGCTTGCATAAGGGCTTTAAATCCGGGTCGTGGGTTTGAGTTAATCACTTTTAAACCGTGATAAGCTAAAATTCTGTTTTCACCGGTAATAGGAACGATATCGGCACCAATAGCCGTGGCTACCAAATCTAAATAAGGAACAAGAGACTCTATGGTTTTTCCTTTTTTAGAAGCCAATGCTTGTATGAGTTTAAAACCTACACCGCAACCACAAAGCTCTTTGTAAGGATACTTGCAATCTTCTCTTTTTGGGTCAAGAACGGCTATTGCTTCCGGTAATTGTTTATCGGGACGGTGGTGGTCGCAAATAATAAAATCGATATCTTTTTTATTGGCATAAGCAACTTTTTCTATGGCTTTTACACCACAATCTAAGGCAATAATTAGACTAAAACCATTGTCATGAGCAAAATCAATTCCTTGGTAAGAAACGCCGTATCCTTCGGTGTAACGGTCTGGAATATAGGTTGCAATATTGGGATAAAATGTTTTTAAATAGGAAGAGAGCAACGCTACGCTGGTGGTACCGTCCACATCATAATCGCCGTATATTAAAATGTTTTCGTTATTGTTTATCGCTTTTTCAATACGTGCTACCGCTTTATCCATATCCTTCATTAAAAACGGGTCGTGAAGTTGGGATAAATCGGGTCTAAAAAAATCTCTCGCCTCTTGGTAATTGGTAATTCCTCTTTGAACCAGAAGTGTTGCAATAATGGGAGCAACCCCAAGTTCTTTAGACAGCGTATTAACTAGTTTAGGTTCTGGTTTTGGTTTAAGAGTCCAACGCATAGATGCAAAGTAAAGGAATGATTAAACTATAATTTTTTTTGTGTATGGTTACGAAAATACAATTTTTTTGTACATTGGTAGCACTTAAACCAACGGCTTTTTGTGTTTATCTTCCCTTTCAAAAACCAGTAAAATTATTTTGTACGGGTACTTGTCCTAATTGGTTTTTTGGGGTTTTCGTAAGACGGAAGCCCGGATATTAGCTTTGGAAATAATGGGATTGTAGAAACAGATTTTTTTAATGAAGATGAATTTTTAACAGGATTTGTTATAGATAGTCAAGGGAATTTATATGTTTCCGGTTCAGCACAAATACCCAATGATTATGGAATTGCAGTAGCAACTTCTTATTTACCAGACGGGACACTTAACCCAAACTTTGGTAATAATGGGATTTTAATTCGTGATTTTGGAAATCCTTATGGAGATAGTTTTGATAGTATTTATATACGCCCAAATGATAAGATACTTTTTTTAGAAAGTGTACTAATCTCCGGTCAATACAAGAAAATGCTGTCCCAATATTTGCCAAATGGCACATTAGACACTTCATTTGGAACAAATGGTGATTTGGTAGTTTTTCCCGGTAGCGATATCTCTTTTAAGACATTACTTGTACTTGATGACGAAAAGATGATTACAATTGGAAATTATCAAGAAAATGGTATATTCACAATACTTTTAAGAAAATTATTAGAAAACGGATCAATAGATACCAGTTTTGGTACAAATGGAGAAACTTCTATTCAGCTTGGAAACGAAATTAATTTAAATGGCGCAATACGAGTGTTATCTAATGGAAATTTTTTGTTACAAATAAAATTTAAAAATATTAATGAAGAATGGAAAAAAGGACTTGTTAAACTTTTCTCAGACGGATCTATCGATGTCAGTTTTGGAACAAACGGAATATTGGACCTTCAAGACGAAAATTATTGTGGCTTTAAGCTTTACAATAATGAAAGAATATTAGTTAAATGTGGCTATATAGACTCTAACGGATATGAATATTGGTATTTTAAAAGATTTTTACAAGATGGAACAACTGACCCTTCTTTTGGAAATGCCGGAATAGCGAACACATTTCCTGGCGGATATTTAATACAGGATAATAATAGAATTTTGTTCAACTAAGATATAACAATACGGTTTTAGGAGTTCAAGATAGTGAGATTAATACTATCGAACTATTCCTAAACCCGCTTATAAATAATCTTATTGTAAAAGGAAATTTAACCCAAAGTATTTATGGTATTTTTGATATTACGGGGAAACAAATTATTACAGGAAATTTAGACATAGGCAAAACTCAAATAGATGTGTCATCGTTACAAAGAGTGATGTATATTTTTAAAACAGCTTCCGGTTTTGTTCAAAAAATAGTTAAAGAATAAAAAAGCTTAATTTATAGAAGCTCCGTTTAGCACATTGGATTCATCGGGACTTACAAATACTAATTTTCCGTCTGTGGTTTCAGTCATTAAAATCATTCCTTGACTTTCTACTCCTCGTAATTTTCTTGGAGCAAGGTTAACCAAAACCGTCACTTTTTTACCCACTACTTCTTCCGGCGAAAAACTTTCGGCAATTCCCGATACAATGGTTCTTACGTCTATTCCGGTATCTACCTTTAAAACCAATAGTTTTTTGGTTTTAGGCATTTTTTCAGCTTCAATGATGGTTCCTACACGCATATCGAGTTTGGTAAAATCATCAAATTGAATGGTGTCTTTTTGAGGTGCTATTTGAGGTTGTGTTTTTTCCATTAGATTTTGTTTTTTGGTTGCTTCCAACTTATCTAATTGCTGTTGTACTTGCATATCTTCTATTTTACCAAAAAGCAATTCGGCTTTTCCTATGGTATGGCCAGCCGGTATTAAAACTTCTTTTTCAGAAATATCTTTCCACACTAAAGCATTTTTTACCCGGAGTATATTTTTTAATTTTTTTGAAGTAAACGGCAAAAAAGGTTCGCTTAATACCGATAGTGCCGAAGCGATTTGCAAAGCAACATACATCACGGTTTTTGTACGCTGTTCATCGGTTTTTATTGTTTTCCAAGGTTCTTCGTCTGCCAGATATTTATTTCCCAACCGCGCCACATTCATCATTTGGGTTTGTGCTTCTCTAAAGCGATATCGTTCTATACTGTCTGCTATAACATTGGGATAACTTTGTAGTTGTGTTAACACCTCTTTGTCTGTTTCGGAAAAACTGGACGGAGCAGGCACAATGCCATTATAATATTTATGGGTAAGCACTACCACGCGATTGATAAAATTACCAAAAACAGCTACCAGCTCATTGTTGTTTCTTGCTTGAAAGTCTGTCCAGGTAAAGTCGTTATCTTTGGTTTCGGGAGCATTTGCCGTAAGTACATAACGCAGTACATCTTGTTGGTTGGGGAAATCTTCGAGATATTCGTGTAACCAAACCGCCCAGTTTTTGCTGGTCGAAATTTTATTCCCTTCAAGGTTTAAAAACTCGTTTGCAGGTACGTTTTCGGGTAAAATAAAACTTCCTTCGGCTTTAAGCATAGACGGAAAAATAATACAGTGAAAAACGATGTTGTCCTTTCCTATAAAATGCAATAGTTTTGTGTCGTCATTTTTCCAGTAGGGTTCCCAGTCTTTACCTTCTCTTTCTGCCCATTCTTTTGTGGATGAGATATACCCGATAGGCGCATCAAACCAAACATACAATACTTTTCCTTCGGCACCTTTAACCGGTACGGGAATTCCCCAATCCAAATCACGTGTTACCGCTCGTGGACGCAAACCATCGTCTAACCACGATTTTACTTGTCCGAGTACATTGGTTTTCCAATCTTTTTTATGTCCTTCAACAATCCATTCTCTTAACCAAGATTCGTATTCGTTTAAAGGTAAATACCAGTGTTTGGTTTCTTTTAAAGTAGGAACATTTCCGGTAATAGCGGATTTAGGGTTTATTAAATCGGTGGCGTTGTGCGAGGTTCCGCATTTTTCGCATTGGTCACCATAACTCTCTTCGTTACCACATTTCGGGCAAGTACCAATTACAAACCTGTCGGCTAAAAACTGTTTGGCTTCTTCATCGTATAACTGTTGATTGGTTTCTTCGATGAATTTACCGTTTTCGTATAATTTTTTAAAAAAATCGGAAGCGGTTTTATGATGTATTCTATCCGAAGTTCGAGAATAATTATCGAATGAAATACCAAAATCTTTAAATGATTTTTTTACTATTTTATGGTATTTATCTACTACTTCTTGAGGTGTTATTCCTTCTTTTTTTGCTTTTAAGGTAATGGGCACGCCGTGTTCATCGCTTCCGCAAACAAAAAGAACATCCTTGTTTTGAAGTCTTTGATAACGAGCATAAATATCTGCCGGAACATATACACCGGCGAGGTGTCCTATGTGAATGGGTCCGTTTACGTATGGTAATGCGGCGGTTATGGTATATCTATTGTCTTTATTTGATTTGCTCATATATTTGTTTATGGCAAAAATAAACATAAGACTTTTAGTGAAAACTATTTTTAGGATTTTTTTGACGATTTTTACTTTAAATGAAGTGGTTATTAGCTGTTTTACAACCTTTGCATTTCAATTTCCTAAAAATTATCGTATCTTTGAGATATGAATAGGATTATAACCGAAAATATAGATAAAATTTAAAGAATACTGCAAAGAGTATAAAGTAAAAGAATTTTCTGTCGTATCTGATACTTTTTCAGAAAATAGTGATATTGATTTATTAATAAAATTTGAGGACATTTCGATTGAAGAATATACGGATAATTATTTCACGCTTCATAAATTATTCAGAAAAATATTTAAATAGAATCTTGTCCGACTTTTTTGGGGGCTAATACAAACAATCTTTGATTTTTAGGTTTTTACGCTATAAAGACACAAATTATTTTATTGAAAAACCAATTGTTTATACTACTTATGAAAGTTTACTAACAGTTTGTTACTTTGGTCAAAAGATAATTTTGAAAATTATCTTAACTTGTTTTTTTATAGCTCCAAACCGCCAAGCCATTCATTACAAGAGCGTACACCGTAGTTTTAACAAATTGCGGAAGAATATCTGTAAAAGAAGCTCCTTTTAGCATGACCATTCGCATCACCTCTACAAAATACCGAATGGGGTTAAACTCGGTTAAGAATTGTGCCCAATCCGGCATACTCTCAATAGGGGTAAAAAGACCACTCATTAAAATAAAAATAACTACAAAAAACCAAGCAATAAACATAGCTTGCTGTTGGGTGTCTGTAAAGTTAGAAATGAAGAATCCCATTCCTAAGAGAACTAATAAATAAATCGCCGTATAAAAATAAATAAGTGCAATACTCCCTACCATAGGGACATTAAAGATGAGTTTTCCCAAGATTAATCCAATAGTCAATAACCCAAAACCAATAATCCAAAAAGGAAACAACTTACCCACAATAAACTGGTATTTCTTAATAGGTGTAACATTTATTTGTTCTAAGGTGCCTATTTCTTTTTCACGTACAATATTCATTCCCGATAGAAATAAAGAAATCATTGTTACCAACAATACCAGTATCCCTGGCACCATAAAGGTTTTATAATTTAAGGTTTTATTGTACCAAAACAACGGAATGCTATCTATGGTTTTTAACAATTCAGTATTTGCGATAGGAGTAATGACCATCGACTTTTTTAAATCAACAATCGCATTTTTATTAAATTGCTGTACAATTTGGTTAATATACACATTTTCTACTCCGGCAGCAGCTCCGTCAATCGCATTGATTGCAACTAAAAGGTTTGACTTTTTGTTAGCGATTAGGTCTCTTTCAAAATGGTTGGGAATTTCTAAAACCACATCGACATCGCCTTTTAACATGGCTTGCTTTGCTGTTTTTTGAGATTCAAATTTATCTAAAACCTTGAAGTATGTAGAGGCTTCAAACTTATCGATTAAAGCTCTTGAAAACGATGTATTATCCTTATCGATATAGGAGAATTTAATGTTTTTTACCTCAAAGGTGGCTGCATTAGAAAGAATCACCAGCTGTAATAACGGAAGCACAAAAATTATGGGGAGCATTCCTTTATTTCTAAAGATTTGCTTAAACTCTTTTTGTATGATAAATAGTATTGTTTTCATTTTCTTTTCTGAATATGCAGAAACATTATTCTATAAATTATTATCTCTTTTTTTTAATTGAATGTTTTGATTCATCATTCTAATCTAATTTTATATTTCTTTATACTTAAGCCCATAAAAAACAAGGTCATTCCTAAAATTATAAGGGTTTCTTTCCATATAAAAGAAATACCTACTCCTTTTAACATAATGGCTTTAAGTATGATAATAAACCATTTTGCCGGAATTATATGACTAATTATTTGAAGCGGTAAAGGCATACTACTTATTGGGAAGATAAACCCTGAGAGTAAAATAACCGGAAGCATTAATCCCATAAGAGAAACCATCATCGCTGTTTGTTGTGTTTCGGAAATAGTTGAAATTAAAATTCCTAAAGACAGTGCGTTAATAATAAACAAAATACTTTCTAAACCCAGTAAAAACAAACTTCCTTCCACCGGCATTTTAAAAATAAAGATGCTTAATACAATAATTACAGCGGCATTGATTATAGACAAGAAAATATACGGAAACACTTTTCCTATAATTACTTGATACGGTTTAATAGGTGAAACCAATAATATTTCCATAGTTCCCATTTCTTTTTCACGAGTAATGGAAATGGAAGTCATCATAGCAGAAACCAACATTAAAATAATAGTCATCACACCCGGCACAAACATAAAAACACTTTTAAGTTCGGGATTGTAATACATTCTGGTTTGAGGTACAATTTGATATACCAATTTTACTTCTTTGTTTTCTTCTTGTTGATAATTTTTTAAAATAGAATTTACATAGTTGCTAATGGTATTAGCCGTATTTGGGTCTGTGGCATCAGTAATGATTTGTACCGTTGCTTTGTGGTTTTTTGTAAGTTTTTTATCAAAATCTTTTTCAAAAATTAAAACCGCTTTTACTTTTCCTTTTTTAAAAACCGATTCTATCTCGTCTTCATTGTGAATGCGTTGTTTATTGGTGAAATATTTTGAAGACGTAATTTTAGTAATTAGTTGTTGTGTGGTTATATCGTTAGACTTATCATAAATAGCAATATCAACATTGTTAATCTCATTGGTAATGGCAAAACCAAACAACATTATTTGAGCAATGGGCATTCCAAAAAGTATAAACAACGAGCGTTTATCTCTAAAGATGTGGTA
Organism: Flavobacteriaceae bacterium; assembly: GCA_027081505.1. Lineage (GTDB taxonomy): Bacteria > Bacteroidota > Bacteroidia > Flavobacteriales > Flavobacteriaceae > Marifrigoribacter. Next base: position 23,547 of record JALWKK010000087.1, on the reverse strand, counting down.
AAATTCTTTTTTAATAAATCCTATAAATCGTTTCATTTTTTTTCAGTTTTCTAATTCAGAATGCAGAATCAATTTTCAATCATAACTCAACCTCATAAATCTACCTGTCGGCAGACAGGCTCATCAACTCACCACCTCAATCCTCAATCTTCAAATTTTATACCTACAGGGTTGCCTTCGCTTTTTCCTTCTGAAACCTTGCAGGATATTTAATCGTCAATAAGAGCAATTTCACCCTCTAGCTAATTTTAAAAATACATCGTTCATACTCGCTACCTGAAACTGCTTTTTAAGTTCGGTTGGCGAGTTGAGTGCTTCTATTTTACCGTTTACCATAATGGAAACACGGTCGCAATATTCGGCTTCATCCATATAATGTGTGGTTACAAATACGGTGGTTCCTTCGTGTGCTGTTTTGTAAATCATTTCCCAGAATTGTCTTCGAGTAATGGGATCGACACCACCAGTTGGTTCATCTAAAAAAATAATTTTTGGCTCGTGCAATAGTGCGACAGAGAACGCTATTTTTTGTTTCCACCCCAAGGGTAAGGACCCCACCAAATCACCGGCAACATCATGCAAGCCCAATTCGTTAATAAGTTCTTCGGCTTTTTGTTTAATTTCCGAACGTTTTAACCCGTAAATTCCGCCAAAAAAAGTAATGTTTTCTCGTACGGTAAGGTCATCGTATAAGGCAAATTTTTGACTCATATACCCAATATTATTTTTAATTAATTCGGGTTGGGTATAAACGTCATAATCCACTACTTTGGCTTCTCCGGATGTGGGTTTTGAAATTCCGATAAGCATTTTCATCGCTGTGGTTTTTCCAGCTCCGTTAGCTCCCAGAAAACCAAATATTTCACCTTTCTTTACTTTAAAAGAAATGGCATTAACCGCTGTAAAATCACCGAATTTTTTGGTTAATTTTCGGACTTCTATGACGTTTTGGTTGTTCATAAATTAAGTTTTTCTATTTCCGTTGCCTGACGTAATGAATTTTTATACCTACAAGGTTTTTCTGCCTGAGGCAGACAAGTTAAAACCTTGCAGGAGAATTGATTGATAGTTATCTGCCAAGCTCCATAAAAGCATCTTCTATGGTGGCTTGGGTGGTGTTTATATATATGTTTTTTAATCCTTTAGATTGTAAAAATGCCGTAAGCTCTTGCGGGTTAAAATCATCTCGTTGATCTGTATAATGTACAAATTCGCCAAAAGGATATACACTATGGTTATGTGAGTATTCTTTTAAACTTTCTATAAGCAAGTACATATTGTCTGCTTTTACATCATAGATTTTTTTTGGAAATTGATTTGCGATAGTTTCAGGTGTGTCTATTTGCAAAATTTTTCCGTCTTGTATGAGTGCTATTCTATCGCAAAGTGCGGCTTCATCCATATAGGGAGTGGAAACCAAAATAGTGATTCCTTTTTTTTGAAGGCGTTTTAGCATTTCCCAAAATTCTTTTCTCGAAACCGGATCCACACCGGTTGTGGGTTCATCCAGAAACAACACTTTGGGTTTGTGAATTAAGGCACAACTCAGTGCTAATTTTTGTTTCATTCCGCCGGAGAGTTTCCCGGCTCTTCGGGTTTTAAAGGGTTCTATTTGTACATAAATATCTTTAATTAAATCGTAGTTTTCTTCCAGCGTTGTTCCAAAAATGGTAGCAAAAAAAGTAAGGTTTTCTTCTACGGTGAGGTCTTGGTATAATGAAAATCGTCCCGGCATATATCCTACACTGTTTCGTATTTGTTTATAATCTGCTACCACATCGTTCCCAGCTACGGTTGCTGTTCCTTTATCGGCAAAAAGAAGGGTGGTTAAAATTCTGAACAGCGTGGTTTTACCTGCTCCATCGGGACCAATAAGCCCAAAGAGTTCTCCTTCTTTTACTTCAAAAGAAATATCTTTTAATGCTGTAACCTCTTTAAACGATTTACTAATATGTTGTACCGATATACTCATAACTTCTTAGATGATTTAAATGGAATAATTACTGACAATACGACTATAATAACCCAAGTTATGACTCTAAATAACATCGCTTTAATGCTTTCTGAAGCCACTTCATTGTTAAAAAACAAGAGGTATATCGACAGAAAAAAGTGAGAAAAGAAAACAAACCAAACGGCGTATGTAAATTTGCTAATTCGTTTCCAAATAAGATAGGCAACAACAATAGAAATAGCTCCAAAGATTACGTTATAAACCACTAACCAATAAAGAACATTGTAATCTTTGGAGTCTATTTGAAAGAGTACTTTCCCGCCTGCAAAAACAGACATAACACCCAAAAATAAAGCTAGTATTGAAGCTGTTTTTAGGCATAAACTCTGTATGTTATTTGCACGTATTTTCATTAGTTAAAATAAGTTGAGTAGGTTGCGAGGTGCTTTTTTAATTTGTTTAAATTTTCTTGCCGTGTTTCGGTTTGATTAGAAACAAGTCCATCAAAAATAAGTATCATTGGTTTTAAATAATTATGCAATTGTTCGTGGGCTTCACCTTTCATCGTGCATTTTTGAAAAATGGTTGTAAACTCGGCTTCTAACCTGGTTTTAAATTCTTGATATTCTTCCAAAGACGAATTTTCAGAAAAGGCATTTACAATTTCTTGCATGTTCTTAATTCCGGAAGTTGTTTCGGGATTTGCTTGCCATTTTTCTCCGTTGTTTAACGTTATTGTTTCTTCATTCTCGCCGTGGTGGGCTTTTTCTTGAGTTACATCTTTTCTTTCTGAAGAAACAACAGGGTTTTCTTTTTTAGTGGTTTTTACCTCATTTTTACAGCTTATAACACTAATAAAAAGGATAAATATGGTGATTGCTTTATTCATTTTTATACTATTAATTTGTTCGCAAATGTTTTAATTGTTTTGTTTTCCTTTCATTCCTTTACCCTTTCCTTTTCCCATACCTTTACCCGGTTTACCTTTCATCTCTTTCATATGCTCGGGCATCCAGTCGGGTTGTTCTACTTCATTATCGTATATATAAGCGGCAATCTTTTTAAGATCGTTAGTTTCTAATGGTAATGCCGGCATTACCTTAAACCGGTTTATCGCTCCAAGCATTAGTGCTTTTTCTTCATCAGGATTTTGTACCCAGTTTACCATTGCATTTACAAAATCTTCACGATTATCGTATTCTCTTAAATAATGCATTTTAACCGCTTTAAAGGGAGGTGCAATGATATCATCATGCGATTTTGCTTTCGGGTTGTGGCATACATAACAATTATTTTTCATTAAAGTATATCCATCGTTTTGGGTGTTATTAGTAGTTGTAGCAACTTCTTTATTGGTGTGATTTACTGTGGCGTAATCAGCTTCCTTTTTCTTATCATTATTACAACTTACAACAAGCATCATAATAGACGACAGTAGGATTATATTTTTTATCATGGTTTTTATTTTATTGAAATGAAATTACTTTTTTTTGAAGCTGTTACTTCATGTTCTACATTGGGTTCAATAAGCACGTATGTGCCTTTTCTTAATTTTACCTTTCGGTTTTCTTCTTTGTAAACAGCTTTTCCGGAAACACATACCAAAATAGCGGGAACTTTGCTCACATGTTTTTTTAACGTTTTTCCTTTGTCTATTTGCAAGGCAATGACTTTACCTTCTTCTACTTGCCTTAAAACATTGGTTTGTACGTCTTTTTTTTCTGTAAATAATTTTTTTAATTTCATGATTTTTGTTATTTAATTATTGGTTTTATTAATCCACATTTCTGCTGGCATTCCTATTTTTAGGCTTCCGTCATTTTTTACGGTTACTTTTACGGCATATACCAAGTTTACCCGTTCTTCTTTGGTTTGTATGATTTTAGGTGTAAATTCGGCTTCGGTGGCTATCCAAGTAATGGTTCCGTCATAAGATTTCATTGTTTCTCCTGCATCTATTTTTACAGTTACTTGCTGTCCTATTTTTATGTTTGGTAATTGTGGTTCACTAACATATACGCGTAATTCCAAGGTGTTTAAATCGGCAATTTTATAAAGTGGCTTCCCAAAATTTACGATTTCATTAGGTTCTGCATAGGATGTTAAAACCGTACCCGAAACAGGATTGGTAATAATACTTTTTTGTATTTGATCTTCAATTTGTTTTATCTGTATAGCTACACTTTTAAGCTCGTTAACAATGGGAGCGTTTTGAGTTTCTACGCTTCGTATCTGTTGTTTTATAACGTCAATTTGTCCGTTCACATCATCGAGTTGTTTTTGCGTTCCTGCGTTTGCTTTAATCAGGTTTTCAATTCGAGTTTTGTTGGTTTTTGCCGTTGCTAATTGGGCATTTAACACATTGATTTGTGAAAGCACTCCTCTGGATTTTGAGCTTATGGTGTTTTTAGATGCTAAGAGTTGTTGTTTTTTTAAATACAATTGAAGCGTATCTACCAACCCAACCACTTTTCCTTTTTCTAAATCTTGCCCTTCTTCTACGGTAAATTGAAGTAATTTTCCGTTCGCTTCAGAAGAAATTAGGATTTCTGTTGCTTCAAAATTTCCGTATCCGTCTGCTTTTTCGTCTCCTGTTTTACAAGAGTGGAGCATTAAAAAACCCCCTAGTATTACTATAATTGTTTTTAGTTTCATTTCTTTTATTTTTTTAATTTCCTTGAATGGTATTGTAATTTGTTTTTGCCATTAATAACTGAATCTTATGTGCGTTAAGATTATTTTTTGCTTCATATAGGTTGGTTAATTCGGTAATGTAAGCCGATGCCGTAATCACTCCGTTTTTAAGTTGTGCTTCGGCTGTTTCTACAATTTTTTCGCGTAATGAAATTATTTCTTCATCGGAAGCAATATAGGTTTGGTATTTGCTAATTTCAGATCGATTTTTGTCTAATTCAATCTCCGTATTTAGCGTAAAAACTTCTTTTTGGTTGTCTATAATCTCTTTATTAATTTGAAGCGATTTACGTTGTTTTTTGCTGCTATTCCAGTCAAACACATTCCAATTTAGTTTGGCACCCACGATGTAAAAAGGTTGAAATGAATTATCTAACATATTTAAGCCCGGATTGCCATAACCTCCTGTTGCAAAACCCATTAGTTTGGGTGCGTTTTGCTTGCTTATTACTTTTTCGGTAGCTTCAATTTGTTGTTTTTGTAACGAAAATAATGCTAACTCTGGTCTGTTTAAGGTGTTGGAAACAGTTTCAGAAACAATGGGTGTTTCTAAAGTGGTTTCTGTTGTTACGGGTTTACCAATTAAAGAAGAAAGCATGGTAAAAAGAGATTGCTTGCTTATATTTAAATCGGCTTGTTGTTGTGTAACTTTGAGCAATTCGGCTTCCAAAACACCATCTGATGTGGGTAATAAAGTACCGTATTTAATTCCCGCTTTTACTTCTTTTAATCGAGCCTCCAATTGTTGTTTCTTTGCTAGTAACAACACCTCTTTTTCTTGGCTTAACAAGATGGAAAAATAAATGTCGTTTATTTGTTTTTTTAAAGAATATAAGGAAACTTCAATATTTTTTAATTGGGTTTTAATCGAAGCTTCTTTGGCTTTAATCGAAGCATTTATCAAACCTCCGTCGTAAATAATTTGATTTACGGAAAATGTTGCTTTGTATTGGTCATTATTTGGCGGATCAATAGAAATGTTAGGTATGTTTACGGGAAGTTCAATTACATCAGATTGATACGTTGCTTGTGCTTCTAACCCAAATTGAGGTAATTTTTTTGTTTTTAGCACCTCGACATCTAGGTTGTTTTGGTTTTCAAGTAAATTCGTTTGTTTTGCTAAAGGGTAGTTTTTTTCTACTAAATGATAACATTCATCAAGACTTATGGTTTCTTGACTCATTGCTAAAATACTTGCAAAAAATACGACTATTGTTATTACATTTTTCATTTTTTAAACCTTTATAGCGTTAATAATAAATTGAGCGACTTCGGTTTTTCTTTGTTTCATTAAGTCTTTATATTGTTTTTTGTTGGTTCCGGTAAAACCCATCAATAAGGGAGCGCCTATAAACGGAAAAATATTGAGTGCCAGAATATTAATAAACAACTGCTCCGGGTTTATAGGTCGAATGGTTTTATTTTCAATGCATTTTTCTACTTGTTTTTTAAACACTTCAATATTGGGAAAATGCTCTTCTGCAACCAAATTTTTAACAAAGTCAGGGTTTCTGTTAAGTTCTTGAATAACAAAAGTTGGTATATACGGATGCTTTACAACAAATGAAATATAACTGCTTGTAAAATCTTCTATTTTTTTAAATAACGGAACATCGGCATTAATAACTTTATTAAGTTTTGGTGCTAACATCGAGAAAGCGTTTTTAAAAACCGCTTCAAAAAGAAGTTCTTTGCTTCTATAATAGTAATGCAACATGGCTTTATTAATACCGGCTTCGTCTGCTATTTCTTGCATTCGTGCTCCTGTCATTCCTTTTTTTATAAATACTCTTTTTGCAGCATTTAAAATCCCCGTTTCAGTACTTGTGTCTTTTGTTTTTTTCATTTTATTAACTAAATAGTTTAACCATCTGGTTGACAAAGGTAAGTCTTTTTTTGGTTATACCAACTTTATTTTGAATTAATTGCAATTTTCATGGCTTTCGTTAATAATTTCGTTAAAATCATCAAGGCTTAAAAATTGTGGTGTATACGTACCTGCGTTGCTTATGATATTTGTTACATAAGCGCGCAAGTGATTTCTAGACCCACATTGTAAATTTTCGTAAACGGACAAGATATTATTGTTTGTTGTTTTAGCCATATAATTTTCAAGGTCAACAATATCCAAATCCTCTATGGTAGCACCTATTTTAAGTGCTTCTATAAGACTTTGTTGTCCGTCTTCCACAAATTGATCATAAAAATTTTGTAACTCTTGGTTTTCAAATTGCCCTTCTGGTAAAATAGTATATTCTATATTGTATAAATCAAGTAAACCGGCAATTGAATTCATATGGGTTTGTTCACTATTTTTAATGTTCCCAAAGGTGTTGTGATTCCATATACTAAATAAATATTGATAGGTATCACGTGCCAGTTTTTCTTCTTCCAGCATGAAGAGCAAACCATTTCTTTCTTCTGGTGTTACAATTGTACTATTTACAACATCGTTTGTGTTATCATCATCATCACAAGAGATAGACAAGCTTGAGCTAAAAATAACTACAGCCATCAATAATAATTTTGAATTTATTAGAGTTTTCATAATATATTTTGTTTTTAAATTACGGTACAAATTTATATCGTACCTAACTGTATCACAGTAACTTTTGTTACAAATATTAACCATTTGGTTAAACCGAATAGTTAACAAGTTGACACACACTATCTTACTTGTTTTGATAATAATAATTTTATCACGTATTCTTTTTTTTAAAAAAACACCTAGTAGAATAAAAACTGTATTATACCGAATACGAATTCAATATAGTTTAATTTTGAGTTTTCTCATTGAACTATTTTATATTAAGAATAGGTATTAATTGTTCTATCTACTCACAAGTAGGAATAAACAACAAAAGCCTAATTGCTAACTTGGATGTGAGTACATCAAACACAACTATAGATATTAATAATGGCGATATTTTTATTCCTAGAACAGATAATTTTCTTTCGATAATACCAACCGCGTAACAACACGAAATAATGCTTTTTGTCACTAGAAGCAGGAAACTTCCTAAAGGTTTTTATTTTTGGAACAACAATTTGAAATATAGTTGCTTACAAAACGGAAAATTTAACAAATAATTAGAAGTTACGTTAGTACGCTACATCATCCATTTTGCCTTTAAACACCTTATATTGTATAATTAAATAGACAGCCACTAATAGTATTGCAACAACAAACCAATTTACTCCTACAGATAAACCATAATGACTAGTGGCAACATTATAAATAGTAAGCGATGGATTTGTATTGTTGGTTGAAGGAAGCATCTTTGGGAAAATAGATGCTGCTGTCCCCAAAAAACCTCCCATTAAAAACAGGGTTGAAAAAAGAAAACTAAGCCCGTCTTTTTTAAATTTTTTAACCCAAAATTGTCCTATTAATCCTGTTAGGGTGATTATTGGTAAAATCCAGAGCCAAGGTCTTTCAATAAAGTTATGAAAAGGGTTCGGTTCAATATGATGCCAAACTAAAACAGAAAGAACAACAAGTAGTAGCAACACAACACTTAATTTAAAAATAAGTTTTTTTAGTTGTGGATTTACAGAAGCATTGGTTTTAAAAATAACCCACGCGGCACCGTGAATGGTAAGTGACACCACTGCTATAATTCCCAATAATAAAGTAAACCAATCTATAACACCAAGATTATCTGATAACGGACTAAAATCAGGATTCCAAAGTGGTAGAAAAAAGAAATGAGGTTCATGTTGGGAAACACCGTTAGTAACCATTCCTAAATTTACGCCCCGAACAACATTTCCTAAAGCAATACCAAAAAACAAAGCTAAGAGTAAACTAGCTATTCCAAAAGCTTTGTCCCAGATAATGTGCCACATTTTATTGTTAAGTTGGTGTCTTAATTCAAGTCCTATTCCTCTAAAAATAAGCAACCAAAGAATCATAATCAAGGGCAGATAAAATCCGCTAAAAGAAGATGCGTATAGTTTTGGAAAAGCAAAAAACAAAATACCTCCTGCTGCAATTATCCAAACTTCATTTGCATCCCAAAAAGGACCTATAGCACTTGTAATGGCTTTTTTGTCTTTTTCGGTTTTCCCGAAGAACAAATGAATGATTCCTGCACCAAAATCGTACCCGTCTAAAACAAGATATATAGCGAGCATAGCCATTAAAACGATATACCAAAATAGTTCCATAATTATAGTTTTTGTATTTGAGGTCCTTTGTTAATTATTTTACCGGCTAAGATTAAAAACAGCATTCCAAGCAAGAGATATAAGCCTATAAAACCTAATAAAGTAAATAATGTATTTCCTGATGAAACTGTTGGCGAAGCACCTTCTGCAGTTTTTAATAAATTATAGACCAACCAAGGTTGCCTACCTAATTCGGCGGTGTACCATCCGGTTATGTTGGTAATATAGGGTAGCGGAATCATAAATAATAGTGACCATAAAATCCATCTTGTAGTATATAGTTTTTTTCTAAAAAGCTGAACCACACCAGCAATCATCAACGCTATAAAAATGGTGCCCAATCCTACCATAATATGATAGGCATAATACAAGCCGGGAATGTTAGTAGGATGAAGGTTTTCTTCAAAAGCATCCAACCCTTTAATCTGAGCATCCCAATTTTGATACGTTAAAAAACTTAGAATATTAGGAACGGCAATTTTGTTGTCTAATTTTTTGTCATAAATATTGGGTTGACCAATTAGTACAATTTCGGTTCCTGCTTTTTCGGTTTCAAAAATTCCTTCCATAGCAGCAAAAGTTACCGGTTGGTATTTTACTACATTTTTTGCTGCCCAATCTCCGGTAGGAAAAGCCACAAGAGTCGTTGAAATAATCCCGAAAACAACTCCAGTTTTAACAAATAACTTACCAAAATCTTTGTGTTTTTTACTAAGTAAATAAAAAGACCCTATTCCTGCTACTACAAATGAAGCAGTAACTAACGATGCGGCTTGGTTGTGTAAATAAGAAGGAATAAGCCAAGGGTTTGAAAAAAGAGCTGAAAAATTGGAAAGTACATACGTACCGTTTTCTAAAATCTCATACCCTACCGGATGCTGCATCCAAGAATTTGTAGCAATAATAAACAACCCACTTAGCCACGAGCCTAGGAAAACCAAAAATCCGGTTAAAAAATGTAATTTCTGACCTATAAGTTTTTCACCAAACAAAAAGAGTCCTAAAAAAGAAGATTCTAAAAAGAATGAAAACATTCCTTCCATGGCTAATGTTTGCCCGATTATACCTCCTGTAAGTTCCGAAAATTTAGCCCAATTGGTTCCAAATTGAAATTCCATAGGTATTCCGGTTACAACTCCCATAGCAAAATTTAGCGCAAATATTTTCATCCAAAACTTAGCAGCTTGGTTGTATTTATCAATGTTTGTTTTAAGATATTTCCATTTAAAATATACAATGATTAAGGATAATCCCATCGTTAATTGCGGAAACAAATAATGGAATGTTATGGTAAAGGCAAACTGCATTCTGTCATAAAAAAGCATGTCTTCCATAGTGTATATTTTTGTTTTAAAGTAGCAAAATTACGGTGTAAGATAGTGTTTTTTTGTAACAGGGGTTACATTGGTGAATAATTCAAAAATAGATTGAAAACATCAGCACCCAAAAGTTCACTTTTTAATTTCCTGTTTCAGGTATAAATAATTTGGCTACTTTTGTTTATTAAGCAAACGGGTTTATGGCAAAGAAACAAAAATATTATGTGGTTTGGTACGGAAATCCGGACGGAATTTACACCTCTTGGGAAAAATGCAAAAAGGCAATTGCCGGTGTAAAAGGAGCGCAATACAAATCGTTTCTTACACTTAAAGAAGCAAAAAAAGCCTATTATGATGGCGAATACGAAGAGTATAAAGGGAAAGACTCCAAAAAAAAGAAAACCCTTTCACCTGAAGCATTAAAACTAATGGGTAATCCCGATTTATATACCATCTCTGTAGATGCCGCTTCTAGCGGAAACCCGGGTATTATGGAGTATCGAGGTGTAGATACGCAAACACAAAAATTGCTTTTTCATCAAGGTCCTTTTAAAGATGGCACCAACAATGTAGGCGAATTTTTAGCCTTGGTACATGGCTTGGCGTATTTAAAAAAGCACAAATCCGAACGAGGCATTTACAGCGATTCTAAAATAGCAATAGGCTGGGTAAAACGAAAAAAATGCAATACCAAACTCAAGCGAACCCATAAAAACAAAAAGCTTTTTGAACTCATCGCTCGGGCTGAATATTGGCTACAAACCAACACCTATAAAACAAAAATATTAAAATGGGAAACCAATGCTTGGGGCGAAATACCGGCAGATTTTGGAAGAAAATAACAAAACAGAAAGATAATACAACAATAAATTTTGCTTCTTCTTAACTCAAACGGTATTAAATACTATATTTGCAATTTACAATAAAATTAAAGTTTAATGAACAAACTTCTTGTCGTTGGTACTGTTGCCTTTGATGCTATTGAAACCCCTTTCGGAAAAACCGATAAAATTTTAGGCGGCGCTGCTACATACATTAGTTTAGCAGCTTCGCAATTGGGCGTAAAACCAGCCATAGTTTCGGTGGTTGGAGGAGATTTTCCGAAAGAATATTTAGAAATGTTAGAAAAGCATAACATAGACATTTCCGGAATTGAAATTATAAAATCCGGAAAAACATTTTTTTGGAGCGGAAGATATCACAACGATATGAATACCCGTGATACACTGACAACAGAGCTTAACGTGCTGGCAGATTTTAACCCGAAAGTTCCCGAATCTTACAAAAATGCAGACGTATTAATGTTGGGTAACCTTCACCCGCTTGTTCAGTTAAGCGTGATTGAGCAAATGACAGAAAAACCTAAACTCACAGTGTTAGACACTATGAACTTCTGGATGGATAATGCTCTGGAAGAATTAAAGAAAGTGATTGCCAAAGTAGATGTAATCACCATAAATGATGAGGAAGCAAGGCAACTTTCGGGAGAATATTCGCTGGTTACCGCAGCAAAGAAAATTATGAAAATGGGACCTGAGTATGTGGTGATAAAAAAAGGAGAACACGGAGCCTTGCTGTTTTATAACGATCAAGTTTTTTATGCTCCTGCCTTACCGCTTGAAGAAGTATTTGACCCAACAGGCGCAGGTGATACCTTTGCAGGAGGATTTGCAGGCTATGTGGCTTCCACCGGAGATTACAGCTATAATTCGCTAAAAAATGCGGTTATTTACGGATCTTCCTTAGCTTCATTTTGTGTAGAAAAATTCGGTACGGAACGAATGCAGCAACTCAACAGAGTACAAGTGTTGCAGCGGCTGGAACAATTTAAAACCCTAACACAGTTTGACATACAATTATCATAAAACAATGCCCTAATTTTTAGGGCTTTTTTTGTAACACATTATGAGTGACGCTTTAAAACACGAATGCGGAATAGCCCTAATAAGACTTCTTAAACCGTTGGAGTATTATAAGGAAAAATACGGTACAGCCTTTTACGGCATCAATAAAATGTACCTGATGATGGAAAAGCAGCACAACCGAGGGCAAGACGGAGCAGGACTGGCAAGTATAAAACTAAATGTTGCTCCGGGAGAAAGATACATTAGCCGAATACGCTCTAATGAAGCACAACCCATACAAGATATTTTTTCTAAGATTAACAACCGAATAAATCAAGCATTTGAACAAAATCCGGAATATAAAGACGATGTAACGGCACAAAAAAAGCACCTGCCCTATATTGGAGAACTTTTACTGGGTCACGTTAGATACGGAACCTTTGGCGGAAACAGTATCGAGCATGTACACCCTTTTTTGCGTCAAAACAACTGGATGCACAGAAACCTGATTGTTGCCGGAAATTTTAATATGACCAATACCGCCGAGCTGTTTGATAATTTGATTAAACTGGGGATGCATCCAAAAGAAAAAACCGATACGGTAACGGTGATGGAAAAAATAGGACATTTTCTTGATGATTCTGTTAGAAAATTATACAAAGAAGCCAAACAAAAAGGACTCACAAAAATTGAAGCTTCCCCTTATATTGTTGAGAATTTGGATTTAGCTCGAATTTTAAAAAAATCGGCTAAAAACTGGGATGGAGGATATGCGATGGCTGGTTTGTTAGGACATGGCGATGCTTTTGTATTACGAGATCCGGCGGGCATTCGTCCGGCATATTTTTATAAAGATGACGAGGTTGTTGTGGTTGCTTCAGAAAGACCGGCAATACAAACGGTGTTTAATGTTCCGTTTGAAAAAGTACATGAAATTCCGCCCGGAAATGCACTTCTACTTAAAAAATCGGGAGAAAGTAAACTCAAAAAAATTGTAAAGCCTTTAGAACGGAAATCGTGTTCGTTTGAACGCATCTATTTTTCGAGAGGAAGCGATGCCGAAATCTATCAAGAAAGAAAAAAATTGGGGAAACTTATCATGCCCGATGTGTTAAAAGCAATTAATTACGATACCGAAAATACGGTATTCTCATTTATTCCCAATACTGCAGAAACCTCTTTTTACGGCATGTTGGAAGCTGCACAAGACGAATTGAACCGTCAAAAAAACGAAACCATTGTTAAAGAACGAAAAACGCTGACTCTTGAACGACTTAACGAAATACAAGCACATAAAATACGCACCGAAAAAATAGCCGTTAAGGATGTAAAACTCCGTACGTTTATTACCGAAGACAGCAGCCGAGACGATTTGGTCGCCCACGTGTATGATGTAACTTACGGAATAGTAAAACCCGAAGACAATTTAGTTATTATAGACGATAGTATTGTGCGAGGCACCACCTTAAAGAAAAGTATTTTGAAAATGCTGGACAGATTACATCCCAAGCAAATTGTCGTAGTGTCTTCGGCACCTCAAATACGATATCCCGATTGCTACGGAATAGATATGGCAAGGCTGGAAAACCTTATCGCTTTTCAAGCAGCATTAGAACTTCATAAAAAAAGAGGAAATAAAAATATTGTTGAAGAAATTTACAAAAAATGCAAAGACCAACTATCGTATCCTGATACTAAAATAGTAAATGTGGTCAAAGAATTATATGCACCTTTTACAGATGAAGAAATTTCGGACAAAATAGCCCGGCTTATTAGTGATACCAACATAAAAGCCAGAGTTAAAGTGATCTTTCAAACCGTTGAAAATTTACACAAAGCCTGCCCAAAAAATAGAGGAGATTGGTATTTTACAGGAGATTATCCAACTCCCGGAGGAAATAGAGTGGTTAATCAAGCCTTTATTAACTTTTATGAAGGAAATCCGGATAGAGCATATTAGTTTTTTTGCTTTATGTTTAAGCATCTCAAATTATGTTAATTTTTTTTTACAATTATTTCAAAAGGTGTTTTTTAACGAATAAAATAGCACTTAGTCTAAAATATTATTTTTTTACAATTTAATTGCTTTATATTTGGACATACCATAGCATAAGTAGGTTAAGTTCATGGTAGATTTGGGGCAAAAAAAGGTAAACATTCGTTTGCCTTTTTTTATACGCAAATCTTTGGGGTGGCGAGCAATTAGTAAGTTGCCAATATCTAATACCGAATACAAATTCAATACAGTTCAATTTTAAGTTCTCTCATTGAGCTATTTTCATTTTGTAACGGAATTAACCATTCTAAAATATAAAATAGTTTGGGACTATTTAAATATAATAAAGCGAGCCGTTTCACCTTTTCTTTTTTTACAAACGTTTACCTTTTTTTATGTCCAAATCTTCCGGGGTGGCGAGCAATTAGTAAGTTGCTATTATACCAAATCTTTTTGGACTATTTTATATTTAAAATTGGTATAATTTATTTCATTCGCTTGATGAAATATCTAATTTTATAACATCACAAATAGCAAAATTTTCTAAAAAAGAAGACATTAGTATTACTAGATATGATTATGTTTAATCATGCTTTATTTGGACTAATGTATAATAGCATATAGTATTAAAAGTTGCAACAGTGTTTTATATACTACCTCTTATAAACTACAAAATTAAAATAGGTATCTACCAAGTTACCGGTCAAATCCCAAGCACGGATTCTAAAAAAACCGAAATTTTTTTCGTAGGTTAATATTACCGGGCTTCCCACTCGTAATGCATTGGCTACTACCAAATAATTTTTATCACTATTATAACTATTAAACGTAATTCTATAAACGCCGGCACTTTCTCTTGTCGAGGTAAATCCGCTTGTGGACTCAGACGGATAAGCATAACCGTCATTGTATCTCAAACTTCCATAGATATAGGGCTTTAAATCGGCATCATTCCCACTGGTAGGAGCAATAAGTTTGTTATAAAGTTCTGTGTTGCCGTTTTTATAAACAATTAATGCATCGCTTTTATTGCTTGAATTTATTCCGTTACCTATGACAAACAAACGGTCGGAAGCAATCCAGTTTGTACCGCTGGAAGGAGTATAATCTGTATTGTTGGTTCCTATTACCGTTTCCGAATAAGAGGGCGCCGTTGTGTTGTATCCCATAACCGTAGATGCCATCCCGGAAGCAGTTGTTTGATATCCTAAAGCTATAGAATTTGTTCCTGAAGCAGTTATTCCGTTTCCAATTGCAGTGGCAACAGTGCCTGAGGCAGTAGCGGAATACCCAAAAGCTGTAGAATAATTGCCGGATGCAATAGTGTTTTCTCCCATTGCAACAGAATAGGTTCCAATATTTGCATCATTCCATTGGTTTCCTCCAATGCGACCGGCTCTAAAAGCGGCTTTTCTCGGGTTAAAAAACATACGCGTACCGGCACCGGTTACTTCACTATCAATACTATTTCCCATGCCGATAGTTCCGGTAACCAATAAGCCATCGGTATTACCAGCATCCACACGTACTAAACCATTAAAATTAGACTTCCCGCTTTTATAAACAATTAATGCATCGCTTTTATTGCTTGAATTTATTCCGTTACCTATAACAAACAAACGGTCGGAAGCAATCCAGTTTGTACCGCTGGAAGGAGTATAATCTGTATTATTGGCTCCTATTACAGTTTCCGAATAAGAGGGAGCCGTTGTATTGATTCCCATAACCGTAGATGCTATACCGGAAGCAGTTGTTTGATATCCTAAAGCTATAGAATTTGTTCCTGAAGCAGTTGTTCCGTTTCCAATTGCAGTGGCAACAGCGCCTGAGGCAGTAGCGGAATACCCAAAAGCTGTAGAATAATTGGATGCCATAGTATTTTCTCCCATTGCAACAGAATAGGTTCCAATATTTGCATCATTCCATTGGTTTCCTCCAATGCGACCGGCTCTAAAAGCGGCTTTTCTCGGGTTAAAAAACATACGCGTACCGGCGCCGGTTACTTCACTATCAATACTATTTCCCATGCCGATAGTTCCGGTAACTAAAAAGCCGTCTGTTCCTCCTATATGTACAGCTCCGGCATCGGCAGTGATATTTTTGCCGGCACCTGCACCGCCTTGATCGTATGCTTGATCAAGTGTATTACTGATGCCGGTATTGTCATTTGCCGGCACCCAGTTGGTCCCATTCCATTTTAAAATTTGTCCGTAGGTTGGAATACCGGAGGTTACATCTACATCGGTAAGGTTATCTATTCCGCTGTTTAACGAAAAAGTGTTTCCGGTTAAGTTTAAACCGGTGCCGGCTGTGTAGGTTGTATTGGCATCGTTTGCCGGCACCCAGTTTATGCCATTCCATTTTAAAGTTTGTCCGTTTACCGGAGTATTGGTAGAGGTATCTACATCATTATGGGTGTTGATTGATCCTGCAGCTGAAACAGGTGGATTCACAAAATTTACCTGTCCCGATCCGTTAATTTGCATAATTTGCCCGTTTGTTCCTTTAAAAGCCGGGAGTATGTATTTATTTGCAACATTTGTTCCTATGGCAACATTTCCTAAGAAATATCCGGCATACATATTAGGCTTAAGCACTTCACTGAAAATACCATAATGTTGACCTCCAGCAGTATTGTCAATAACAATTTTTGCACCATATTTGTAACCATATCCATTTCCTGAAAGCAAATTAAGCGAACCATAATGATCTCCATTTCCCAGACCATCTAAACGATTATAAGTTCCATAGTGTAAACCATTACCCGATCCGCCAACAAGATTATAAGTTCCGGCTTTTAAACTGTTGGATGTAGTTCCTACAACGTTTTTTATTCCTATTTGGTCGCCCTGAGCTTCTCCAAAAAGACTATTTAAAATACCGTAATGTTGTCCCAAACCGTAACCGCTTATATGATTGGAAAGACCAATATGGGTGCCGTTTCCTTGAACAAAAATTTGATTAAAAACACCTCTTCGCATCCCAGAACCTGTTCCTGTAAGGCTATTAAAAATACCTGTGTGAAGACCGCTTCCGGATTTGGAAATACTTGAAGACAATGCAGTTGTACCATTATTATCAGTTCCGCTAATATCTATAACTAGCCCTCCGCTTGAAGTACTTTCAATTTCTAATGGAAAATTAGCACTATTTTTTCCTATTGCTACATTACCCATGGTATAAATATCGTCGTAAATAGTATTAGGAGCCGTAGTGCTTCCTTCTTGAAAAAAATCGGCATCTTGAGTGTTTTGATTGTCTACCGGCACCCAATTTGTGCCGTCCCAGCTTAAAACTTGTCCGTTTGTCGGTGCGGTGGTTGAAGTATCTACGTCGTTCAAATCGTCTATACTTTGACCGGTATTTGCATTGGTTAAAAATTGCCAAGTGGTTCCGTCGAAATAATAAAATCCTGAGGTATTATCCGTTTGAAAAATTAACAATCCGGTAGCCGGTGAAGCAATCGCATCGCGTTGGGTTTGTGTCATACGAGGTATTAATACTCCCCTGTCGGTACTTTTTATATCAAGCATGGAAGAGGGGTCTGGAATGGTTGTATTTATACCGACTTGGGAGTATATATTGTTTAAAAAAAGAATATTAAAAATTAATAGATATATGAGTCTCATTTTTTTCGATTAATTATACGATTTTTGGGTTCCATATTATTTTTTTTAATCACCAAGTTTCCTGATGAATAATAACCCAAGCATAACTCGAAGCACCTGTTTGTACGCATACTTCAACATAGGAGTTATTTGTATCTGCACGATAACGAAAAGTACCTACTTTATCGGCACTTGCAACATCGATGTCATTAGCAACCTGCACACCTCCGTTTACTTGCAAGGCAGATTTCGGGTCTGTTGTTCCTATGCCTACTTTTCCATTTAATGCGGTTTTGGTAATATTGGTGTCTCCAATTATAACAGTATTACTTCCTAATCCTGTTACATTAGTACCAATTACAATTTCATTAGTATCTCCGTCTGTCGCTGCTTTGGTATTGGAGCCTATAAAAATACCCGACGTAAGATTAGTTAAAGGATTACCACCTGTATCAAAGGCACCTGCGAGATAGCCCAAAGCCGTGTTGTCGTTTCCCGAACTAATGGTAGCCAAAGCCCCCGAACCCAAAGCCGAATTATTAATACCGGAAGAATTTGTTGCTAATGCAGTGTTTCCCATTCCTGTATTTCCTGAAGAATGTCCGTTGTTTGCACCGGAATTTCCACCAAGAAAAACCGAATTTGAAACTGTTTTGCCATCGAATAAATCGTTAATTTCTTGTGCTCCTGTAGTTGCATTGGCAGGAACCCAATTGGTGCCGTCCCAACTTAAAACTTGCCCGTTTACGGGAGTAATGGTTGTAACATCCACATCTGAATGTGTATCGATTGAGCCTGTTGCAGAAACCGGAGCTATTTGCCACGAAGCCAATCCGGTTGCATCTGAGGTTAGGATTTTTCCGGCACCCGGGTTGCCGCCGGTAATTTTTACGGTTCCGTTAATATCTACTTGAGATGTTGAGAAATCGCCACCAATTAAAGGTGTTGCCGTATTGGAATTGGCAATGTATAATTTATTGCTTCCGGTTTCGTTATATCCGGCTTGGTAACCGATAAAAATATTTCCGGAACCTGTTGTCAAAGTTCCCGCTTGCGAACCTATTACGGTATTTTCATTTCCAATTGTATTTGAGGATAATGCGCCATAACCCAAAGAAACATTATTATTACCATTTGTTATGCTATATCCGGCACCATAACCTAGAGCCGTATTGTTTTCGCCATTTATATTTTGATTTAAAGCAACATTTCCAACACCGGTATTATAATTAGTGGTGTGATTATCACTTATTCCGGAAAACAAACCAAGATAAAGTGAGGAAGTATCATTAACACCATCGTTTAAATCATCTATTTTTTGAGCTCCGGAAGTATTGTTTGAAGGCACCCAATTTGTACCGTTCCAACTTAATACTTGTCCGTTTGTTGGAGGGTTTGTGCTAACATCCACATCGGAAAGGTCGTTTATTTGTTGCGCTCCGGTTGCATCATTTGCCGGTACCCAGTTTGTGCCGTCCCAACTTAAAACTTGCCCGTTAGCAGGTGTATTTGTAGTAACATCTACGTCTGAATGTGTATCGATTGAGCCGGTTGCAGAAACCGGAGCTATTTGCCACGAAGCCAATCCGGTAGCATCTGAGGTTAGGATTTTTCCGGCACCCGGGTTGCCGCCGGTAATTTTTACGGTTCCGTTAATATCTACTTGAGATGTTGAGAAATCGCCACCAATTAAAGGCGTTGCCGTATTGGAATTGGCAATGTATAATTTGTTGTTTCCGGTTTCGTTATATCCTGCTTGATAACCAATAAAGATGTTGCCGCTACCGGTAGAAGAAAATCCGGCTTGATAACCCGTTGCCGTATTGTTATTTCCCGAAACATTTGCCTGCAAGGTATGCATTCCGAAGCCGGCATTATAGCTTCCGTTTAGATTATTGTATAAAGAGCGGTATCCGAAGCTGCTATTTCTTACACCTGTAGTATTGTTTGCTAATACTTCTGTTCCTACACCTGTATTTAGCGTTCCGGTTGATGCTGTTCCGGAGTTGGTTCCTAAAAACAAGGAAGAGGTAAAGGTGCTGTTGATTCCGTCGGAAAGGTCGTCGATTTTTTGTACGTTACTTTTGTCTGTGGGTATCCAATTGGTGCCGTCCCAACCAAGTGCCTGACCGTTTGTTGGTGTGTTTGTAGTTACATCTACATCGGTTAGGTTATCAATACCACTATTTAACGAAAATGTGGTGCCTGTTAAATCCAATCCGGTTCCGGCTGTGTAAGTTGTATTAGTATCATTTGCCGGCACCCAGTTGGTGCCGTTCCAACTTAAGATTTGTCCGTTTGTTGGTGTATTGGTGGTAACATCTACATCGGTAAGGTTGTCTATTCCACTGTTTAACGAAAATGTGGTGCCTGTTAAATCCAATCCGGTTCCGGCTGTATAAGTTGTATTGGCATCATTAGCCGGTACCCAGTTTATTCCGTTCCAACTTAAGATTTGTCCGATTATTGGGGCATTAGTAGAAGTATCGACGTCGGAATGTAAGTCGATTGAGCCGGTTGTGGTGGTGGATACGTTTGCTGGAATCCAATTGGTGCCATCCCAGCTTAAAACCTGCCCGTTAGCGGGAGTATTAGTAGAAGTGTCCACATCGGAAAGGTCGTCAATTTTTGTAACACTTCCTGCAAAAGTTTGCCAAGTTGCATTTCCTGAGGCGTCGGAAGTTAAAACCTTTCCGGCGCCGGGATTTCCCCCGGTAATGGTAAGGGTTCCGTTTATTGTGACATATTTTGATGAAAAACTTCCGGAAATAAGATAATCTGAAGTTGAATTAGCAATATATAAAGCATTTGAACCACTTGTCCCAAATCCGGCGCCATATCCTATAAAAACATTGCCGTTTCCGCCGTTATTATAACCTGCTAAATTACCAATGGCTGTGTTTCTAAAACCCGATTGATTTGCGTACAAGGATTGTTTTCCGATAGAAACATTGTCATCTCCTTGTATGTGATTGAATAAACTGTAATTACCTATGGATGTGTTGTTTTGAGAGGAATATCCTGTCCATAAACCATCGTTATCCAAAGCACTCATTCCAATAGCGATATTGCGGTTACTTTGATTATTAAATCGCATCGAATTATAACCAATTGCAATATTATAAGAACCATTAGAATTATGAATCATACTATTACTTCCCAGAGCGATGTTGTAATTTCCATTCCAATTACTTACCAAACTTTTAAAACCAATTGCCGTATTATATTGGCCAGTCGTATTGTTACCAAGTGTTTCACTTCCAACGGCAACATTTCCGCTTCCAGCCGTGCTTAACATAGAATTGAATCCAACGGCTGTATTGGCATTTCCGGAATTATTAGTACTTAATGCAGAATAACCAATAGCTGTATTTCTATAACCATCAATGTTAGCAGTCAAAGCGTAAGAACCAACACCTGTATTATTATTACCAATGAAATTATTGCTAAGAGCAGAATATCCAAAGGCTGTATTATCATCTCCATAAGCAGGAACTGAAACATCGGTATTTGGTCTATCTAATGCAAAAATACCAACTCCGGTATTTCTTTTATTATTAAAAGTTCCTGAAAACCCCTGATGTCCTAAAAACAAATTACTGTTTGAATTGTCTTTTTGAGCATCTGACAAATCATCTATCTCTTGCACAAAAATTTTCCAACTTGTACCAGAGTAGTAATAAAATCCTTTTCTACCATCTGTTTGGTAAATCATTAATCCTGTGGCTGGTGAAGCAATAGCATCGCGTTGGGTTTGCGTCATACGAGGAATTAGTATTCCTTTATCGGTACTTGTTATATCAAGCATGGAAGAGGGATCGGGAGTGGTTGTGTTAATTCCTACCTGCGAATAAAAAACATCTATATTGACAATAAGCAGCAGGAACAAAAGAAACGATGATTTTACTTTCATTTTTAATCTGTTTTACATAATTCTATTTCAAAATTAGTCAGTTTATACTGCATTAGGAAGAAAACAAGGTCATCAAATGGTCATCATGTAAGGTTTTTTCGCATTATTTAAACAATATTAAAACGCTTAATTTTCAAGATAATTAACCAATTTATATATTTGTATAAGCAAATAAATACAGGTCATCATTTAATCTAAAATGCCAAAATTTTGAGTTTTAAACATCCCATAATTACATTACTGTTTCTTTTTTCTGTTTCGTGTTTTTCTCAAAATGCTAAGAAAGATTCTGTAAAGACACTTTTAGAAAGCGCGAACAAGTCATTATTTAATTCGCCCGAAAATTCAGATTTATATTTAAGGAAAGCGAGAACGCTTATAAGTAAAGACAATAAAAATTTATCTAAATATTACTATTTAAAAGCTTATGTAAATTTTAACTTGGGTAACATCTGGCAAGCAGAAGTATATTGTGACAGTGTGTTTTCCGTTCAACAAAGAAGTGAGGAACTCAATGCAAAAAATTATTCATTATTAAGTGTAATTTATAGAAGAAAAGGACACTATAAAAAGGCTATAGCCAACGCAAACAAAGCTATAGCAATTTATAAGAAAACTAATAATCCCGATGGACTAAATAACTCTTATTTAAACTTAGGGAAAATTTATCATTATTTAGGTGAAAACCAAAAAGCCTTGTCTCTTTTTTTAAAGTCGCTTTCGTTTTATAAAACAAAAAAAAACACATTTAAACAGGGGCAAATACTCTGTATTATTTCTTCGGTTTATGCTGAAATTGATGAGAAAGAAAAGGCTAAAAAGTATGCTTTGGAAGGTATTAATTTGCTTAAAAACCATCCTAATTCCGTAGTTTATGCCGATGCATTAAATAATTACGGTATTTTTTTTTATGATGAAAAAAATTACTCAAAAGCGGTGTCTTATTTTGCGCAAGCCCTACGGGTTTATAAAACTATCAATGTAGAAGATGCCATTGCTGCCGCACAACAAAATTTAGGTATATCTTATATTCATTTAAATCATTTTAAAGAAGGTTTTAAAGCGCTTCATGCTTCGCTTAAAACTTTTAATAAATTACATTTAAAAGACGAGGTAAGCGTTTTAACCGATTTGGGTGTTGCGCACACTATTGCCAACAACATAGACTCCGCCCAATATTATCATAATCTAGCTTATTTAAAAGCAGACAAAGAAAATTATGCCTATTATAAAAAGGAAAATTTACGATTGTTATATGAATTGTTTGAAAAAAACAAGAATTATGATACCGCTCTTTATTATTTTAAACTTTATACCGGTTATAAAGACAGTTTAAATAGCAATAAACTACGAAAAACAATTGCTGAGCTGGAAATAAAATACAATACAAGTGAAAAAGAGAAAGAAATTATTAGTTTAAAAGGCAGGGAATTAATTAATAAAGCGAATAACCGGTTATTGCTAATAAGTCTTATATCGTTGGGCATCCTTTCTGTGGTAGTAGTTTATAAAATTCAAAATAGAAGAAAAAAAGAAAAAAAAATTCAGCAACAACAGTTAATAATTCAACAGAAGGAAGAAGAATTGCTAAAAAACAAACTTAAAAAAGTGGAGCTGGAAGATGAAAAACTAAAACAAGAGTTGGAGTTTAAAACCAAACAGTTAACCACACACGCAATAAATATGATGCAAAAAAACCAATTGCTTCAAGAGGTGTCTCAAGAAATTTCCGAAACTGTTCAAAAAGCATCCGAAACCAATAAAAAAGAATTGTATAAAATAAAAAAACACCTTGAACAAGCATTAAAAACAGAGCAGGATTGGGAACTTTTTAAAATTTATTTTGAACAAATCAATAAGTCGTTTTTTTCGAAACTTAAAAAAATCAATTCAAAATTAACGGTTAATGATTACAGGTTGTGTGCACTTTTAAAATTAAATATGTCGCTAAAAGAAATGGCTAATGTTTTGGGAATATCGCCTAATAGCGTTAAGAATGCCAGATATCGATTAAAGAAAAAATTAGGATTAAGTGCTTCGCAAGATTTA
>JALWKK010000086.1 GCA_027081505.1 Flavobacteriaceae bacterium | reverse complement strand
AAATCTTATTGCCGGCCTTATCGCATATTCTTTCCAAGAAAAGAAGCCAAGTATCAAGTTTGAAACTGAAAAATCAACTCAATTAGCACTTTTTTATTAAATCCTTAGACCGAACTGAAGTTAAAAATGAATTATATTTAATTCGTATTTGGTATAAATTAAAAACATCAAAACAAAACCAGTATCTTTGCAATATGGTAAAAAAACTGCTTGATAGCATACAATCACCCGATGATTTAAAAAAGCTTGAAAAAGAAAAACTGCCCGAATTAGCAAAAGAATTAAGAACGTTTATCATTCAAATTATTGCTACCAAAGAAGGACATTTGGGTGCCAGTTTGGGAGTTGTAGAATTAACCATAGCATTGCATTATGTTTTTAACACTCCCGATGATGTATTGGTATGGGATGTGGGACATCAAGCATATGCACATAAAATACTTACCGGCAGAAAAGATATATTTCATACAAACAGGCAGTTAAACGGAATCAGCGGTTTCCCGAAAAGAAGCGAAAGCCCTTATGATGCATTTGGAACCGGACATAGTAGCACCTCTATTTCGGCTGTTTTGGGTATGGCAATTGCATCCAAAATTTCAGGAAATACAGCAAAACAACATATTGCCGTAATAGGTGATGCTTCTATTGCAAGCGGTATGGCTTTTGAAGCATTAAACCATGCCGGAGTAAGCAACACCAATATTCTAATAATTTTAAACGATAATGCCATAGGAATTGACCCGAGTGTTGGCGCGTTAAAAAACTATTTTACGGCAGTAAAAGAAAGCAACATGACTTCAGATACTATTTTTGAAGCATTAAATTTTCATTATTCGGGTCCTGTGGATGGTCATAATTTAGACTTACTTATAAAAAAATTAGAACACTTAAAAACCATTAACAAGCCTAAAGTTCTTCATATTATCACAAAAAAAGGAAAAGGGCTTCGTCAAGCTGAAGAAAATCAAGTTACCTATCACGCTCCCGGTAAATTTGATGCTAAAACCGGCGATTTAATTAAAAAAAACAATCCTTCGCTTCCTTCAAAATTTCAAGATGTTTTTGGTGAAACCTTAGTAGAATTAGCAAAACAAAATAAAAAAATTATTGGGATTACTCCGGCGATGCCTACCGGAAGCTCCTTAAAATTAATGATGAAAACCTTCCCCGAAAGAGCTTTTGACGTAGGAATTGCCGAACAACATGCCGTAACTTTTTCCGCCGGAATGGCTACACAAGGTTTTAAAGTTTATTGTGCAATTTATTCTACCTTTTTACAACGTGCCTATGACCAAGTCATTCACGATGTTTGTTTACAAAACATTCCGGTTGTTTTTTGCATAGACAGAGCCGGTTTGGTAGGAGAAGACGGTGCTACCCATCACGGAATTTTTGATATTTCTTTTTTAAGGTGTATTCCTAACCTTATTGTATTTGCGCCCCGAAATGAAATTGAATTACGGAACATTTTATTTACTGCTCAAAGTATAAAAAAACCAATAGCCATAAGATATCCCAGAGGAAGAGGAAATTTATTATATTGGAAAAAACCTTTTAAAAAAATTGATATTGGAAAAGGTGTTACACTAAAAGCGGGAGCAAAAATCGCTGTTCTTTCTATAGGAACCATTGCAGACAACGTAACAAAAGCCATTTATGAATTAGGCGAAACGAAACATATCGGGCATTATGATATGCGATTTATAAAACCTCTGGATGAGGAATTATTGCATACTATTTTCACATCGTATAAAATTATTATTACATTGGAAGATGGTACTAAGCAAGGTGGTTTTGGCAGTGCAATACTTGAATTTGCCTCAGAAAACGGATACACCCAACCTATTGAAATAATGGGAATTTCGGATACTTTTCCCGAACATGGTACTGTTGAAGAATTACAAGAACTGTCCGGTATATCGATTAATCAAATTGCTAAAACTTTAAAAAGACACTTATAAAAAAAAACCGCCCTTACGGGCGGTTGATAATATATAGTTAAAAGATACTAATTGATAATTAATTTGGCTGTGTGTGAGTAGTTATTTCCATTGATTTGGACAACATATACCCCGGCTTTAAGTCCGTTTGTTTGAAGGGTAACCGTATCTTGTAAATCAACATTTTGTGTAAACACTTTTCTGCCATTTATATCATAGATGGCAATCGTTACGTCACCAACGTTAAGAACCGTTTTAATATTAATAGTTCCTTTAGAAGGGTTCGGGTAAATTAAGAAATTATTTTCGTACGAGCCTCTATCACCGGCAGACAGCGTACAATCCGGTCCGGAAGGCACGTCAAACGCTTCTACTCCATCATTAGAATTAAAAGCACTACCTTGAGATGCACTTGCCCCAAGCCCTCTTGCTGCAAAAGTTTCCCAAATTAAACAACGATTTGCTCCTCCGTTTAGCAACTCATCTGCTTCCAAAATTGCATTTCTTCCATCTACAAAACCGGGGCTACAATTTTGTAATTTTAAACCGTCTATCACCAATTGCATAACCATATTATTTCCTCCGTTTCCATTATAAAAATCGGGGTCAAAGCCATACTCATCAATAAAAGCCCAAGTTAAATCCCATAGCATTGTTGCCCAAACAGTTCCAACTCCATGAGGAACAGATAATGGCGGAATATCTCCGTAGGTATAATCGTTAATTGTAAAATCTGTAGTGTATGGTTTGCTTCTAATTCCATTACCATTACGGGGTTGACCAAACACATAAGGACTCATTCCTCTAACATCTTCACCAACATCACTTGGTTTCATTGTAAGCATTAGCGCAAACCAATCACTCCATCCTTCTCCCATTTGTTCTCCATCGTTTGCTGAACTTGTTCCGTTTTGAAGACATCCCGAATTATAGGGACCTCCGGTTAATCTAATGGAAATTCCGTGTCCATATTCGTGAGAAATCATCATATTATCCAAGTCACCATCTCTCTGAAAGTTATCTATTCCCGAACCATCATCTTGTAATGTTGCATTGACCGTAGTACCGTTAATCAAAGCATTAATAATAGGGTCTCCATCTTCTTTAGAAATCATTATGGCAGGTATTCCAATTCCTCCACCACTTCCTCCCATAGGAAAAGGTGCAGTTAAAATATTATTTACCATAATTACCGCTACCGCACCTTCGGCTTCGGCTTTTTGAATTTTTACGGTAAAATTGCATTCTCCTCTTCTAATTACCACAATTTTACCTGCCAATGAAGCTCCATTTGTAACATTATCACAACCGTCATAAGGGTCTGTAGAAGTTCCGGCATTGTCATCTTCAATAAGTGCCAAATCTGCCGTTAGAGGTGTTACGGGTAGTTGTGTTCCTCCGTAATTGGAGTCTGCCGCAAGATATACTCCGGCTAATGAACCCGGTGCATTAACGGTTAAAAAACTTCCTAAAACATTTCCGGGTGCTTGCCATAAAAACATTTGCATTCTGGGATTGTTTCCTTCGGGTAATGCTAAAAAATTGGCATTATTAAGCCCGGCACCATCCTGAGCATCTGCATTTACCGAATCACTTCCTGCTCCTCCGTTACCGTAGTTGTTTTCTTGAAAGTTTCCGCTTTGTTCATCAAAACCGTAATGATACCATACATCATGCATTATGTTATTCCAATAAAATAAATTTACAATTGCACCGTCTTGATAATTTGAAGGTGGTTCCGGCAGATTAAAAGGAAAGTTAAAATCCAGTCCTGCACCTCCATCCGGAGAATGCCCTACTCCATTGTTTCCGTTGGTGTCTTCTTGAGCCCAAACATTATTACCTCTTGTAATGGTAAATTCTGTACCGGCAACACCATTTGTGTCATGCCATCCGAAAGGCGACGAAACAGGATCTGATGGGTCCGGGAGCAATTGGTCTGCACCGTCATTAGGTCCTATGGAAGGCATTGGAAACACTCTGTATTGGTTTGCTCCTATGACAGTTGTAAATTTATTTTCCGGTTCTGATGAAAACAATATACTATTTTCTTTAGTGTTAAAATTTTCTTGATGAGACTCAGGGGTTCCAAAATCACAAGAAACTACCCAATCGTGTTTGCTTAATAATTCGCCGGTAACTGCATCTATCCTTACATTGTAGTAGTTTTGAGAGTTTAACGTGTAAATAGAAACATCCCACGCTAATTTAAGTTTGGTGTTTTCTTCAACGGGTTGAAATACCAATTTTACAGGAATGTTTTCTTGCGATATACCACCGGTATTAAAAACAAATTGTTGTTGGGAAATTGTTTCAACTAGTTGAAGACCCGAAGGACTGCCTAATCCTAAAGCTTCAGATGCTTTTGAAATGGCTGTCTGAGCCGAAATTGACGGTGTTGTAGTATTAATTTTTTCTTGTATATTTTTTATAAAAGAAAGATTTGCATTTACTACCTGCCCGTTTTTAACGGCAAAACTCGAAACCGTATTAAAAATTGCTATATTTTGGTATTGTTGGGTTATATAGACATTTTCTAAGTTCATACTTTTAGAAAAGCTGTGAGAATCCAGTTTTAAGTTTGAATAATCCTGTTCATTGAGTTGATGCTGGGTGCGATTGCTGTTTAAATAGTTACTTACAATGGATTCAAAATTTTGCGAAAACAAAAACGAACTAGTTAGTAAAGCAAATAATAGAAATGGTTTTTTCATAGATTTTGTTTTTTAGTGTTGAAATTAAAAGTATTTCTTAGTTAAATTTTATAAATTCGGTATTGCCGATAAAAATATGTTTTTTTTATAATTTTTCGGGTGTTTTTATAAATATTTCACATTTCGCCTTTAATTTTTTTTACCAATTGCATTGATTTTCCGTCTGTTAACTGTGAAATGTAGTTACAACTATTAATTAAAAAGTCATATGTTGTGCTGATATCCTCGTGGGTAAAACCTATTTCATTGAAAATAAGTGAATCGTAATGGGTAGGTTTGTTATTGTAGTAATTTTGGCAAGTTGTGGTTAGTACTTGGAGTAAGGTTTCAATAATTGCGTAGCCGGACATCTCTTTAAGAATTACTTCTTTGCTTCGATAAATTTTTTCGATACTTACTTTTATAATATCATCAATCTGTGCTTTGTATTTACTTTTTTCCAATAAAGAAGTTTCAAAACTTCCTTTTAAAATTGCCTCTTCATTTTCTATAAAAATTTTGGTTGCATCATTAATTAAACTATTTATGGCTAACGAGCGTAGGTAAGCCAATCGGTCTGAAGATTTGGTTAAGGAAGCGTATTTTTCTTTATTAATAGTTTCTTTTACGAGTTTTATGAGGTATTCTAAGGCTAATTCTTCTTCTATCAGTCCAAGGTTAATTCCGTCTTCAAAATCGATTATTGTATAACATATATCATCGGCTGCTTCTACGAGGTAAGCTAGCGGATGCCTGCAATACATAACTTCTTTATCGAAGTTCATTTTCAGTAATCCCAACTCTGTTGCAACTTCTTTAAAAAATTCTTTTTCAGATTGAAATACACCGTATTTTTTATGAGTAATGTGATTGGTGGGTTTTTTAGGAAGTGATTCTTTAGGATACTTCATAAATGCGCCAAGTGTTGCATAGGAAAGTCGTAATCCTCCTGTTACCCCGTTTTTCGACTGAGTAAGTATTTTAAACCCGTTTGCGTTTCCTTCAAAATTTATTAAATCTTGGTATTGTTTTGCCGTAAGCATTTCTTTAAAACGTTTTCCGTTTCCGTTTAAAAAAAAGTTGCCAATTGCTTTTTCTCCACTGTGTCCAAAAGGTGGATTTCCGATATCATGAGCCAGTGAAGCCGCTGCTACGATAGCACCAAAATCATTAAATTTAAATCCGTGTATTTTTTTTAAATGCGGATATTTTTTTAAAATGGCTTTTCCTGCAATTCGTCCCAGCGATCTCCCTACTACCGAAACTTCAAGACTATGAGTTAATCGAGTATGAACAAAAGAAGTTTTAGACAAAGGAATTACTTGAGTTTTATCCTGAAGGCTTCTAAAGTGTGATGAAAAAACAATTCGATCATAATCTACCTCAAATCCAAGTCGCATATCATCCTGCTCGATTCGTAATCGTTTGTTTGTGTCTCCTTGCCTTTTTAACGACAACAATTTTTCCCATTGCATCATAACTATACCTTTTTGCTTGCAAGATACTATTTCTTACATTTTTTTCGATTTAAAACGTTTATTTTTGCAAAATGAAATATCGAAAATTAAAAAACAGTGAACTTAGTAGAAAAACCCCGGAAGCGTTTAAAAATTCTATTAAAACGCCACTTATTGTCATTTTAGATAACATTAGAAGTTTAAATAATATCGGGTCTGTTTTTAGAACTGCCGATGCTTTTTTAATTCAAAAAATTTATCTCTGCGGAATTACAGCTCAACCTCCGCATAAAGATATTCATAAAACAGCTTTGGGAGCTACCGAAAGTGTAGAATGGGAATATGTAAAAGACACAATAGCGTTGGTAAAACAACTTAAATCGGAACGGGTTAAAGTACTATGTATTGAGCAGGCGGACGGTTCGGTTTCTTTAGAAAAGTTTGTAGTTGAAAAAAACACAACCTATGCTCTTATTTTTGGAAACGAGGTAAAAGGCGTGTTGCAAGAAGTAGTTTCGAGCAGTGATGCGGTAATTGAAATCCCTCAATTAGGCACAAAACATTCGCTAAATATTTCGGTTAGTTGTGGTATGGTTGTTTGGGATTTGTTTGTAAAATTAAAAATCGTCAATCTTCAGTCGTGACTTGTGAGGTGTGAGGTGAAAAAATCATAAATCATCAATCGAGAAAATCGTCAATCGAATAAGTCGTTGTTTTCCGGTATTCTCGATACATTCAACAAGTTGAATACTCGAATACCAATCATAAATCCTCAATCATAAATCCTAATTTGCCGGTTTCTCTTTTTAATTTATTATTTCTTGAAGCACCCATAAATAATCTTTTCGGTTGTTAACAAAATCTTTTTCAGAAATATCGATTATCTTAATATTCATTTGGTGTTGTGTTTTTATAAAATCCAAATACCCTTGATTAATTTTTTGAAGGTATTCGGCTTCTATTCCTGTTTCAAATTTTCTTCCGCGTTTTTTTATATTTTGAAGTAACCTGTCTGTGTTTTGATAAAGATACACATACAAATCGGGTTTCGGAAGATCTTTGTGCATTAAAGAAAACAGTTTTTTGTACAAAACAAATTCTTCCTCTTGTAAGGTAATATTAGCAAAAATCATCGATTTATAAGCATCGTAGTCGGCTATTACATAATCGGTAAAAAGGTCGTGTTGTTTAATATCATCCAGAAGTTGTTGGTATCTGTCTGCCAGAAAAGACATTTCCAGCGGAAATGCATACCTCGAAGGGTCTTGATAAAACTTGGGTAGAAAAGGGTTGTCGTTAAAACGTTCTAAAATTAATTTGGCATTAAAATCTTGAGCTATTTGCGTTGCCAAAGAGGTTTTTCCGGCGCCTATATTTCCTTCAATAGCGATGTAGCGATACCGGTTGAGAGAATAGTTTGTTTTTGGATTTCGAAGCCATTTAGATTGCTTTAGCAGTTTGCTCTCATCCGGAGTTTGTTCGAATAAATGTGCAATGGTTTTATTTAGTGCCGGATGCATAAAATCAGGTGCAATATCGAACAGAGGTTTTAAAACAAATTTTCTGTTTTCGATTTCGGGGTGTGGAATTTTTAATGTTTTAGTCTCAATGACTTCATCATCATAAAAAAGTATATCAATATCAATAGGTCTGGAAGTGTAACTCTGACTTTTTGTACGTACTCTTCCCATTTTTTTTTCAATTTTTAAAATGGTTTTCAGCAATTGAGAAGGTGTAAGAGATGTTTCTATTTTTACTGCAATATTTAAAAAATCGTTACCTTGAAAACCCCAAGCCGGGGATTGATATACAGGAGAAATTTTATGAATAAATCCCACTTCTTCAAATAAAAGTTGAAGTGCTGATTGAAGCTGCGCATAGGTGTTGCCCATATTGCTGCCAAGAGAGAAATATGTAGTGTGTTTTACTGAAATAATTAAAAATTTAAGGGCTACGAAAATACATAATATTTGTAACTCTTTATAACAAAAAAGGAAGCTTTTAATCGCTTCCTTTTTTGTAACTGTTTTTGTTCTCTTATTGTTTAATTATTCGTTTAATAACGGTTGTTTTTTCTAGTTGAATTCGTACTAAATAAATTCCGCTATCCAAATCTTTTATTGAAAACTCTTTAGAAGTAAATGTTCTAAGTCTTCTTCCGTTAATCGAATAAATTTCCACACGCTTTAACACTTCGTTTGTTTTAAGAAACACGTTGCCGTTAGACGGGTTTGGATATAGCATTATTTCGGTTGTATTAAATTCGGTTACACCAAGAGCATCACACTGCGATTGTGTTTCTACAAAATTTGCATTACTATCTATGTTTGTCCAATTTGCAGTACTCCAAGCTGCATCGTCAACAAAAATACAGGTTAAATTGGGGTTGTTATTGGCGTAAAAATTTCCGTTTGGCATATTGGTGTTATTCCCGTTTTGAATGTGTAACTCGGTAAGCTGGTTTTCTACGCAACTTAAATAGGTAAGTGCCGTATTTGCATCCAAATTTAAATTGGTTAACTGGTTGGTACTACAAGATAAATCTATAAGTTGCGTATTGTTTGATACATCCAACTGTGTTAAGTTGTTATCTGAACAGTGTAATGTTTTTAGTGCGGTGTTTGCCGAAACATCTAATGTGTTTAAATTGTTATCGCTACACCTTAATTCTTCTAACGATGCATTATTTGAAACATCAAGAGTTGCCAAATCGCAAAGATTTAGTTGTAATTGTTTAAGAGCTGTATTTCCGGAAACATTAATGGTAGTTAACGAACTGTTACCCGAGGCATTTAAATTTTCCAAAACACCTGCACCCGATGTATTTAAAGTTGTAAGGTTGTTATTATAACAACTCAAAGTGGTTAGTGCATCAAAATCGGCTATTCCGGTTAGGTCTGCAATGTTAAGGTCGTTAATGTACAAACCGGTAACTGCTGCTATTCGGTTGGTTTTTACTTGGTCGTCCATAACACCGTTACCCATTGCTGTAGGGTCGCCCATAGTAACAACATTACCATTTATATCATGCGTTTCAAGATAGTTTTCAAAATTATCATCCGGAACATAGGTTAATGCCGAAGAAGCACAGTTTAATGAATATACCGTTTGCGCATCTTTGTTTGTCCAGTTGGTAGTACTCCAAGCCGGATCGTCTACTTCGATACAAAGTAAATTGGGGTTACCGGTAGCAAAAAATCCGTTTGTGGGAATTAGGGTATTGCTTCCGTTTTTAATGGTAAAATCTACCAAGCTGTTATCGCTGCAATCTACATAGGTTAATTGATTATTTGCCGTCAAGTTTAATACATTTAACGAATTGGTATTTACATTAACCGAAATTAAAGCCGTATTTGTTGAAAGATCTATTGTTGTTAAGCCGCTACCGGCAATATCAAGATATTTTAAATCGGTATTTGCCGAAAGGTTAATAGAAGCGATAGAATTAAAACCGCATGTAAGATTTTCTAAAACGGTATTTGATGATAGCGATAATCCGGTTAAACTATTGTTTGAACAAGAAAGTGTTACCAACTGCGTGTTTGCCGAAACATCTAATGCTGTTAATGAATTGTATGCACAATATAACGCAGTTAAGGCGGTATTTGTTGAAACATTTAAACTTGTCAAGCTATTAGTATTGAGGTACAAAACTGTTAAGGCATTTGCTCCCGAAACGTTAATAGAGGTTAGCGAATTTCCGTTTGCATTCAGATTGGTTAATTGTGTTAGAGCCGAAACATTTAAACCGGTAAGCGTATTGTTGTTTACGTCTAAATTTGTTAAGGAAATAAAATCTTCAATACCCGTTAAATCGGAAATAGAAAGATTAGGGACATTTAATGTAGTAACCACATTAATACGGTTTGTAAAAACTTTATCATCATTTGCTATACCGTTACCCATACTGTTTGATGCTCCTACGGCAACAACATTCCCGAATTTATCATGGGTTTCGAGATAGTTTTCAAAATTGTCGTCCGGCACGGTTGTTTCTCCTGTCGAAGAACAATCAAAAGAGAAACCGGTTTGGGCATCTATGTTGGTCCAGTTGGAAGTACTCCACACCGGGTCATCTACCGAAATGCAAGTTAATCCGGCGTTATTTCTTGCATCGAAATTGCTATTAGGCATATTGGTATTGTTCCCGTTTTTAATCGATAATTCGGTAAGTTGATTAAAACTGCAATTTAATTCGGTTAATTGTGTATTGGCATCCACATTTAGCGATGCAATACTGTTACCGGAGCACAATAACGAAGTTAAAGCCGTATTGGCAGAAACATCTAATGCAGTAAGCTGGTTGCTCTGGCAGTGTAATGTTTGCAACTGTGTTTGTGCCGAAACATTTAGGGCGGTTAACTGATTTCCTTCGCAACGCAACAAAGTAAGATTAGGAAGGTTACTAATATTTAATGCAGTAAGTTGGTTAGAATAAACCAACAATTGTGTAAGTGTAACAAAATCTTCAATACCGGTAAGGTCGGATATGTTGTTATTGTTTACATCTAAAGTAGTTAGCGTATTAATTTTATTTGTGGGCACATAATCGTCAAGTACGCCATTACCCAAACTATTCGGGTCGCCGATATTTACAAAGTTTCCATTGGCATCGTGTTGTTCTAAATAGCCTTCAAAATTAGTGTCCGGCACGTAGGTTAATCCGTAATAACAATTTAATGAGAAGGAAGCCGTACCATCAATATTGGTCCAGTTGGAAGTACTGTAATTAACATCATCTACTTCAATACAGGTTAAGTTGGGGTTTCCTGCTGCCAGAAATCCCGAGTTGGGCATATTGGTGTTGTTTCCGTTTTTTACGTTGAGTTGGGTTAAGCTGTTAGCGCTGCAATTTATATAAACCAGTGCCGTACTGTTTGAAACATCTATTGCGGTAATTGTATTGTTATTACAACTTAGGTTGGTTAGAGCCGTAAAATCTTCAATACCCGTTAAATCGGCAATACTTTTATTACTTACATCTAAATTTGTTACGGTATTTATCCGGTTTTTAAACACATAATTATCGTTGGCAATACCGTTACCCATACTGTTTGCATCTCCAAGCGGAACGACATTTCCGGAAGCATCGTGCGTTTCTAAGTAGTTTTCAAAATTATCGTCCGGTACATTGGTTAAATCAAAGTTTGAACAATCTGTTGAAAAGGAAGTTTGTGCATCAATCGAAGTCCAATTTGCCGTACTGTAAGCAACGTTATCTACCTGAATACAGAATAAATTTGCATTAAACCTGCTGTCGAAAGAGCTGTTTGGAATATTGGAATTATTCCCATTTTGCACATTTAACGAAGTTAACGAATTGTTTGAACAATCTATAAGTACCAATTGCGTGTTGGAAGATAAATCTAAGGAGGTAATTTGGTTACTGTTACAACTTACTTCGGTGATATTTGTATTATTTGATAAATCTAATGCGGTTAATTGATTAAACTGGCATCTTATTTTTTGTAAATTGGTGTTTGAACTCAGATTTAAGGAGGTTAAATTATTTTGGTAAACAAACAAGTTTTGCAAGGCTGCAAAACCTTCAATTCCTGTTAAATCTGCTATGGATAAATTCCCTATATCCAAGCTGGTTACCGTATTAATCCGGTTGGTAAAAACAAGGTTATCGTTGGCAATACCGTTACCCATACTGTTTGCATCTCCAAGCGGAACGACATTTCCGAAAGCGTCGTGGGTTTCTAAGTAGTTTTCAAAATTGTCGTCCGGTACGGTTGTGGTTTGAGCTATTAGTACCGAACCTAAAAAAATAAATACTCCTGTTACAGTGAGTTTTAATAGTTTGCATTTTTTTGGGTTAATTTTTTTCATAATGATCGATTTTATTATAAGAAGCAAAACTATGTTGTCGAAAACCGGAAGACCGTTCTAAATTTGCCATAAAGCGGCTCATTTTTGCCATTTATAAAATTTATTTTTTACAAGACTTATTTTCTTATAAACAAATAAGAATAAATCG
>JALWKK010000085.1 GCA_027081505.1 Flavobacteriaceae bacterium | reverse complement strand
GCATTGCTATCGATATCGGTAACAATCACGTGTTTAATATCACTAGAAACAGTACGAGCAAACGTCCCGTCATTACCGCCAACATCTATTAATCGTTTTGGTTTCAGGGGCGCCACCCACTTGTATATAAGTTGTTTTTTAGCTTCAAAAGCATCGGTGTCGTAATTGGTTTTATCGTAGTAATTGCCCCATTCGGTAGCTAAATTTAATTTTATTTTCCGGATGTAATTAAACAACGTTTCAACAATGTTTAATTGAGCTTGTTTAGAAAGTTTAGCAACTTTGGTTTCGGCTTTATAATCTTCACTATGTTTGCGCTCCATTTTGGCGAGCAAGTGAATATTGGTATATAAAATTCCGTTAAATTTTGTTTTTTTCGGCAACAACGATGCTATTAATTTTACCGGAATTCCGTCTATATGTGTTTGCATCATTTTAAAAATATCGGTACCGTGGTATTTTGCCAACACCAACGGACCTAAAAAATGTGTAACAAACTGTTTATAGGCACGCCAAGGCGTATTTTCTTTATAAAAATCAAACGAAAGTGTATCGATAAAAATAGGTTTTCCTTTATGAAAAGTAACATTATAAGCCGAAGCATCTTTTAAAATAAATCCTTTTGTAAGCAGGTATTTATGAATTTTTAAGGTGGTAAGTGCTGCTTGCTTGTATTGGTTAAAACTCCATTCGTACGGGTTGGTAATAAATGGAATTTCTTCGGGAGTGAGAATAATTTTTTCTTCGGAAACCGAAGTTTCTTCATGCGGAATTAACAGCTCGTTTTTAATTAATGTTTTAAAAACACCCGTATCTTTTAACGCTTGATATTGTTTAAAATAAATAGGATTAATTACTCTTCGCAACACTCCGTTATCGTAAAAAACATATCCCGAAGGATCGCGAAATGAAGCTTGGTGAATACTATGATTGGTCGTCATCTTCTTCAATATCTATCGAATCGTTTTGGTCTTCTTCCTTTACCAAACCTAAAAATGATTTGATTTTGTGCATTGCATTTTTCGAAAAAAGTATCACTCCGGCGGCAGCGGCAACTACAGCTTGTACAATCATGGCACCTAGTCCCGGATCAAAATATAAAAACTTCATTTTCTTTTCTTAATTAATAACATTTTGCAAAATAACCAAAAAATACCTTTATAAACATCGAAATGAGAAGAAATTATAAAAATCAAGGAAAATTTTGATAATTCAATTTATAAGCAATCTATCAATCGGAAAAATTTACTATGTTTTTATCCAAATACGTACTACCGACAAATTTGTGTATTTCGAAAACACCAAGTTTTTGAGTAATTTTTAATCCGATAATATTCCGGAAGGAGTTTTCGTATTTCCGTTATATCCATAGCAGGTTTGTATAATTAACGTAAAGAGGTGAAATACGATTTTATATCGAATACGAATTTAATAGGGGTTCAATTTCAAGTTCTCTCATTGACTTAATTTTGTTTTTCTTTTTAAAATGAACATTGGTAAAAAAAGTCTGTCAGCAATTTTCTATGATTCAAACAACCAATAATATATCAACTATTTATCTAAAACCTTACACCGTAATTTTAAAAACACCGGTTATTGTTTTTCTATAATACCACAAGCACACTAAACATAAATATTGAATACTGCTTAAACCCAATAGTAAAAAAGAATTGGGCTTTATAAATTCGATAACAAACCGAAAGGAAAAATAACTTATCATAAAGTATTGAAACAGTATACCGGGTGAAAGGGTTCTGGCTTTTTGAAGATACTTTAAACCCATAAAAAGAAAGATTAAAAACACTATTTCGTAAAGCGCAACCGGATGACGTAAGATACCGTCTCCAAGATTTATTCCGGTAATTAAAGCAGTTGGGGTACCATAAGTAAACTCATTTGTACCCGATAAAAAACATCCTATTCTTCCTATACTAATTCCTACAATAATTGGAAAAACAAACAAATCGCCGGAAGAGTTTTTTTCGCCAATTCGTTTTTTCATCCGTTCTACACCGAGCAATCCACCAAACAAGCCGCCCATTATGGTTTTGGTATTTAGTATATCTACCCAATTATTTTTTGAAAACTCCACAAAGGGAAATTCTAAAAAACCCATTATTCGAGAACCGATTAAGGCTCCTACGATTGCTCCTAAAATAATAGACAACCTGTTGGTTGTAGAGATAAGGTCTTTGCTGTTTTTTCGTAAATACAAGTAATATCTAAACGCTACAAAAAAAGCAATATATTCCAAAATTAAATGCGCCGGAATAGAAAAGCCAAGAAAAGTAGGTTCAAACGGAAGTTGCAAAGTATTTTTTTAACGAAGGTAAGGAATTAATCCCGTTCTAAATATTAAAAAAAAAAAGAATGCTTTTTAAATTTCTCAATTATATTATGAGTTGAACAACAAAAACACATTCTCTTACGACAAATATAACTCTTTTTGGTCAAATTATTCTAAAAATTAGATTGTTCAATTTTTAAAAAATTATAACAAAACAGATAAATATCAAAAAGGATTTGATAGTTGGTCACATCTTATTTCTATACTGTTTAATCACTTTGCAAAAAAAGAGTCCTTACGAGACATTAGTAATGGTTTACGTTCTGCTACGGGTAACCTTAATCATTTAGGCAATGTTCATCCGCCCACTAAATCCAATTTAGGTTATCAGAACAAACACAGCAGGTGGGAACTGTTTAGGAATTATTACACACTGTTAAAACAATTAGGACAGCAAGCAGGATTTTTCATAATCCACCCAACGGCAGACAGGCTCACACCTAAAAATTCGTAATTTGTAATTCATTTTCCATTATCTTTGCCTTTCTCTATAAAAATATAATGGTAGACATCACACATAAAAATAATACATTACGGGTTGCTACGGCACGAGCCATTGTAAAAGTAAGCAAACAAGAAACTATTGATGCGCTTAAAAACAACACGGTTCCTAAGGGAAATGTGTTTGAAATAAGTAAAGCCGCCGGTTTGTTAGGCGTTAAGAAAACACCCGATTTAGTACCCGATTGCCATCCGTTACCTATAGAATTTACCGGTATCGATTTTGAAATTAACCAATTGGAAATTGCCATTACCATTACCGTAAAAACCATTTATAAAACCGGCGTAGAGGTAGAAGCTATGCACGGTGCCAGTGTGGTAGCACTTACAATGTATGATATGCTAAAACCCATAGACAAAGGAGTTGAAATTTACCATATTAAACTCCTTAATAAAAAAGGTGGAAAATCCGGTTTTAAAAACCGGTTTAGAGAGTCTTTAACGGCTGCGGTGCTAGTTTGTTCCGATAGTATTTCTGCCGGCGAAAAAGAAGATAAAGCAGGGAAAGCCGTTTGTAAAAAATTGGAAGAAAGCAGTGTAGCGATTTCTTCTTACGAGATTATCCCGGATGAAAAAGAAATCATTCAACAAAGAGCAAAAACCTTCAGCCAAGAAGGAATAAACATAATTATATTTACAGGAGGCACCGGATTGTCACCTCGCGATGTTACTCCGGAAGCGATTATTCCGTTGCTTGACCAACGTATTCCGGGTATTGAGGAAGCCATTCGCAATTACGGACAAAACCGTACACCTTATGCCATGCTCTCACGTAGCGTTGCCGGAATTATGGGTAAAAGTTTAATCTTAGCACTTCCGGGATCTACCAATGGCGCAAAAGAATCGATGGAAGCCGTTTTTCCGTCGGTGATACATCTTTTCGGAGTTTTAAAAGGAGGAGGACATAGCGAATGACTAAAAGCAAAAACATTCTCACAGATTCTTTTAACCGAAAACATACCTATTTACGTATTTCACTAATTGAGCGGTGTAATTTGCGTTGCACCTATTGTATGCCAGCAGAAGGCATTTCACTAACCCCTCGCGAACACTTAATGCGCTACGAAGAAATATACGAAATTGCCAAAATTTTTGTCGATAATGGCGTAAACAAAATTCGCTTAACAGGTGGCGAACCTTTTATTAGAAAGGATATTGGTTTTATTTTTGAAAAACTGGCTTCTCTAAATGTTGAACTGGCAATTACCACCAATGGCGTTACTATTAATAAGCATATTGAAACTTTAAAAAAGAATAAAATAAACAACATTAACATTAGTCTTGACACGCTTATTGCCGAAAAATTTAAAGAAATAACACGAAGAGATGACTTTACCAAAGTATATAATAACTTGTTGTTACTGGTAAACAAAGGTTTTAATGTTAAAATAAATGCCGTATTAATAAAAGATTTTAACGACGACGAAATAATAGGTTTTATTAATCTTACCAAAGACCTTCCGGTTACCTTTCGGTTTATCGAGTTTATGCCTTTTGACGGGAATAAGTGGAATAAAAGCAAATTGGTTTCGCAAAAAGAAATTTTAAAACAAGTTGAAAAATATTTTTTAAAAGACCAACTCATTCGTTTACAAGATGCACCAAACGACACTTCAAAAAACTATAAAATAAAAGACTACAAAGGAAG
The DNA here is from genome assembly GCA_027081505.1 of Flavobacteriaceae bacterium. Classification (GTDB taxonomy): domain Bacteria; phylum Bacteroidota; class Bacteroidia; order Flavobacteriales; family Flavobacteriaceae; genus Marifrigoribacter. Next base: position 94,231 of record JALWKK010000085.1, on the reverse strand, counting down.
TTTCGCTGTTATTTCGTCGGTAAGCAACCCGTTTTGTGATAGTTGTAACCGCTTGCGATTAACAGCAGACGGAAAACTAAAAAACTGTCTCTTTTCTACCACCGAACAAGATTTGCTAACTGCTTTTAGACAAGGAAAAGACATTAAGCCTCTTATCCAAAAAGCCGTACAAGCCAAGTTTAAAACCCGCGGCGGAATGGATACTTTTGACAAACTTCAAAACGAAAATTTCCACAAAAAAAACCGGAGTATGATTACCATTGGAGGTTAAAACTTAATGTTTTTTAATGAAATGACTTTACCGGTGCTTTGAATTTCATCGGTAAATTGAGCAATGGTTTTGTCTCTAAACATTTGAAGAATCTTTTCTTTAAAGGGAGCTACGGTAAAATGAACCGGACACGGATTTTTATCATCACAAGTTGCTAAACCCATAAAACAAGCATCAAATTTTTCGGTACCGTCTATACAAATTACAATATCCCAAATAGATTTTTGCCTGTCTTTTTGGGTAAGAAAAAAACCGCCGTTAGGTCCTTTGGTTGAGGACACAAGTTTTTTCTTGCTTAACTGTTGTAACAATTTTGCCAAAAATGGTTGTGGGCTTTCTAATTCTTCGGCAATAATTTTAACGCCGATTTTTTTAGACTCGTTAGAATGTATTGCTAAATATAAAACAGACCGAATAGCGTATTGACAAGCGTTTGAGAGCATTATTTATATATTTAAGTACCAAATATACAAAAAGAGATTAAATTATATTTTTCTTTTTTTAAGCAAAAAATCTTTGCTTGGAAAAAAAAATGATATATATCGGGTATTGTGTGTTAATACCGTTACAGAATGAGAATAGATCAATGAGAGAGCTTGAACTATATTGAATACGTATTCGGTATTAGTTTGGTATTATTCATCATAATCTTCATTTTCTTTTTCATTATGCGGTAAACTATCTTTTGTTGAAATATGAAAAATAGCATCGCCTTGATGAACAATAGGAGCTTGATTAACATTAATAATATAACCTGTATTAGGAGCTTTTACTTTATAACGCATTTTTCCATAGGGGTCGGTAATGGTTGCCAGCAAATCTCCCTTTTCCACTCGTTTGTTTATAAGAATTTTAGTATGCAACAATCCGCTTCGGTTGGCACGTATCCATCTGGTTTTTTCAATAACAACGGTCTGTGTTTCTATGGCAGGTGCTTCAAAAACATCGTCTAACATATCCAGATGTTTTAAAAAACGCATTGTTCCTTGCACCCCGAACCGAACAATTTTTTTATTACTACTTAGCGATTTTCCTCCCTCAAAAAGTAAAATAGGTATTCCTTTTTTATCGCATGTGGCACGATAGGTTTTCTTGAGATTTGCAACCAATACGGTAAAAGGTGCATTAAATATTTTGGCTAATGAAAGTAATTTACTATCTCCGGGGCGTATTCGAATTTGAGCCGCATTAAATCGGCTGGCACCTCCGGTATGAAAATCTAAACAATAATCGGCTACGGGTAAAATTTCATTGGTAAAACGGTATGCCACTCTACTGGCTAAAGAACCTGTTTTGGAGCCGGGAAAAATTCGGTTTAAATCTCTCCCGTCCGGAAAAGTACGCTGGGTATTTAAAAACCCGAAAACATTTACGATAGGAATACAAATAATGGTGCCTCTTTTAGGTTTGTTTATTTTTTTGGCAATGATTTGTCGTACGATTTCTACACCGTTTATTTCGTCGCCATGAATGGCTGCTGTTAATAAAATGGTAGGTCCGGGTAATCTTCCGCGTTCAATAATTACCGGAATTTCAATTTTAGTGGCGGTAAACAAATTGGCAATATTAAAATCGATGATTTTGCTTTCGCCTAACTTAATTTCTTCTCCTAAAACATAAAGTATGTTATCCTTATTTGTCATATCACTATTTGTTTCGCTCTATAAAGCTAATTAATTTTTTAGCAATATTTATTCCTGTTATCGTTTCTATTCCTTCTAATCCGGGAGTAGAATTTACCTCCAAAACCAAAGGACCTTTATGAGATTGTAATATATCTACACCACAAAATTTTAAGCCTAAAGCCCTAGCTGTTTTTATGGCAATTTGTTCTTCTTCAAAACTTAATTTGATGGTTTTGGCAGAACCGCCACGATGTAAATTACTTCTAAAATCACCAGCTTTACTCTGTCGTTTCATAGAAGCTACTATCCTGTTATCCAAAACGATAACACGAATATCCGCGCCTTTAGATTCTTCTATGTATTCTTGTAACAAGAATGGAACATTCGCCGCTTTAAGGCTTTCAATTGTTGAAAGTGCATTTTGATAACTTTCAGATAAAATTACTCCTTGCCCATGAGTGCCTTCCAAAATTTTAATAATTATAGGATAGGTTTTAAAATTTTCTAGCAAAAACTCTAAGTTTGCGGTAATTCCCAGTAAGGTATTGGGTACAGGGATACCGGCTTTAACCAAAATTTGAAAACATGCCCATTTGTCTCTGGACAGTAAAATTCCTTTTGAAGAAGCAACGCTAAAAACATTTAACTGCTCAAAATGTCGTACTAATGAAGCTCCAAAATACGTATTGGACGCACCTATTCTTGGAATAATAGCATGCAAATCGTCCACAATTTCATCATTAAATCGCAATATGGGTTTGTTATTTTCTATGGCAAGGTTACAATAAGCGGGATCCAATACCTCCATGACATGACCGTGTGCCGTACCGGCATTAATTAAGCTTCTGGTAGAGTATAGAGATTCGCCCCTGGATATTACAGCAATATTCATATGGGCAATTTAGTAAAAATATTTTGGGAAACCTTACAAGGAGTGCTAAGAAAGGTTTTTGCTTTTACTATCTTTGAACTATGCAAACCGCTTCTGTAAAATTACAAGTAGAAACCCTACCCAACAGCCCGGGAGTTTATCAGTTTTATGATAAAGAAGATGTTATTTTATATGTAGGAAAAGCAAAAAATTTAAAAAAGCGTGTTTCTTCTTATTTTACAAAAAAACACGATAACGGAAAAACCCGCTTGCTTGTGAAAAAAATCGTTAGTATTAAACACATTGTTGTAGCTACCGAAACCGATGCGCTGTTACTTGAAAATAACTTAATAAAAAAATACCAGCCCAAGTACAATGTGATGCTTAAAGACGGTAAAACTTACCCGTGGATTTGCATTAAAAACGAGCGCTTTCCAAGAGTGTTTTCCACCCGGAGAATGATAAAAGACGGGTCTGAGTATTTTGGTCCTTATACCAGTATGAAAACCGTCCATACCTTGTTGGAATTAATACGAGGGCTTTATCCGCTTAGAAATTGTACCTACGAGCTTTCCGAAAAAAAAATAACTGCCGGTAAATACAAAGTATGTCTGGAATACCATTTAAAAAATTGCCTGGGACCATGTGAAAATTATTATTCTGAAAAAGCGTACAATAACAACATTCAGGCTATTAAAAATATTTTAAAAGGAAATTTTAAAGCTTCTTTAACCGCTTTTAAAACCCAAATGAAACAACTTTCAGATAATTTGGAGTTTGAAAAAGCACAAGAAGTAAAAGAAAAAATAGAAATTCTTCAAAACTACCAATCCAAATCTACCGTAGTAAACCCAAAAATTTCTAATGTAGATGTGTTTAGTCTAACTACCGATGAAGGTTATGCCTATGTAAATTATCTTCAAATTTCGTATGGAGCCATAATCCGTTCGCATACGATGGAGATAAAAAAGAAATTAGATGAGTCTAACGAACATTTGTTACAACTTGCTGTTATTGAACTCAGACAACGATTTCAATCTCAATGCAAAGAAATTTACGTGCCATTTAAAATAAATGCCGGGCAAAATGTAAAGGTTACCCTTCCTAAAGTAGGCGATAAAAAACACATTTTAGACCTTTCGGAACGAAATGCTAAATATTATAAAATGGAGCGCCTAAAACAAGTAAGAATAACCGACCCCAACCGACATACCAATAGAATAATGGCGCAAATGAAAAAAGATTTACGGCTTTCGGTGGAACCTCGCCACATAGAATGTTTTGACAACAGCAATATTCAAGGTACCAATCCGGTAGCGGCGTGTGTGGTTTTTAAAAACGGAAAACCCAGTAAAAAAGATTATCGAAAATTTAACATTAAAACCGTAAAAGGATCCAATGATTTTGCTTCGATGGAAGAAGTGGTGTACAGACGCTATAAAAGATTGATAGATGAGAAGCAACCCTTACCGCAACTCATCATCGTAGATGGAGGAAAGGGACAATTATCTTCGGCTTTAAAAAGTTTGGAAAAACTGGAACTAAGAGGAAAAATTGCCATTTTGGGAATTGCCAAACGATTGGAAGAATTATTTTTTCCCGGAGATTCAATACCACTCTATTTAGATAAGAAGAGTGAAACGCTAAAAATTATTCAACAGCTTCGTAATGAAGCACATCGGTTCGGAATTGGGTTTCACCGACAAAAAAGAAGTAAAGAGGCATTACAAATATCGCTGGAGACCATTCCCGGAATTGGAGAAAAAACAATTTTAGAACTTTTAAAAACGTTTAAAAGTACAACTAGAATAAAAAAAGCATCTTTTGATGAATTGGTTGCCGTGGTTGGAACCAATAGGGCTAAAAAAATTAAAGAGTACTTTAGTCGCTTGTAAAATAATTATGAATAGAATATTTTTTGTTTTCTTAATGTTTGCTTTTCACCTTTCTTTTTCGCAAGAAAGAGATACACTTGTTCAGAACAAAGACTTAAAAGTAGGTTTGGTTTTAAGCGGTGGCGGAGCAAAAGGATTTGCACATATTGGTGTGTTAAAGGTCTTGGAAGAAGCAGGCGTACGAATAGATTATATAGGAGGAACCAGCATGGGTGCAATTGTAGGTGGTCTTTACGCTTCGGGATATTCGGCAAAACAGTTGGATTCGTTGGTTCGAGTAATAGATTTTGAAAAACTTATTAAAGACGATTTGCCCAGAAGCGCAAAAACTTTTTACGAAAAAGAAGATGCCGAAAAATATGCGCTCACTCTTCCGTTTGATGATTTTAAAATAGGTTTTCCATCCGGATTATCTAAAGGGCAAAATTTGTATAACTTTTTCTCAAAACTTACAGGACATATAAATAACACAGAAGATTTTAATGATTTTCATATTCCCTTTTTCTGTATCGCAACCAATTTGGAAACCGGAAAGCAAAAAATACTAAACAAAGGTTACTTGCCGAGAGCTATTATGGCAAGCGGTGCCATACCCACTCTTTTTAGTCCGGTTAAAATACAAGACACTTTATATGTAGATGGTGGCATCGTTAACAATTTTCCGGTAGATGAAGTACGAGCTATGGGTGCAGATATAATTATAGGTATAGATGTACAAGACAGCTTAAAAACCAAATCCGAATTAAAATCTGCTTTTGACGTTTTTCTTCAAATTAGTAATTTTCACAGTATTGAAAACATGAAAGAGAAAGTTAAAAAAACCGATGTTTATCTTCACCCAAACATTAAAGACTTCAATTTGGTTTCGTTTAAAAATAAAAATTTTATTTTGGATATAGGTGAAAAAGATGCTAGAAAATTATTGGATACTTTTCAGAAAATAGCCTCTCTTCAAAAACTAAAACCAATACAAAAAAAACCAACTGTTAAAGATTCTTTTTTTATTTCCGAAATTAAGATTACCGGAAATACTTCCTATACCCGTTCGTATATTTTAGGAAAACTAAAACTAAAAGCAGGCAGTAAAACTTCCTACAAAAAATTTAACCAAGGGGTTAATAATCTTTCAACTACCGGAAACTTTCAAAACATAGATTATCGTTTTGTAAGCAATGAAAATGACACATATACAATTGTTTTTAATATTCAGGAAAGTGAAAATAAAATGTTACTACGTACAGGAATTCATTATGACAATTTAATGAAAGGAGCCGGAATGATAAACATTACACGAAAAAGATTACTCACTAATAACGATGTAGCTTCTTTTGATTTTGTAATTGGCGAAAATATGCGATACTATTTTAATTATTATATAGATAAGGGTTATTATTGGAGTGTTGGTTTTAATTCGCGTTATGCATCGTTTGACAAAAATGTATCTTTAGATTTTTTAGTACCCGATGGGTTGGATATTTTGAGCACCTCTGTAAATTCGTTGGAATTGAAATACGGTGATTTAACCAATCAGCTCTATTTTGAAACAATCTTTAAACGAATTTTCTTATTACGCCTTGGAGGAGAGCATAAATGGTTACGTTATAGAACAAACACGATTGGTGTGCAACAGCGAGCTGCCAATGCTACCGATTTTGAAAACAATAATTATTTTAGTGCTTTTGGTGTATTAAAATTTGACACCTTAGATAATACTGCTTTCCCTAAAAGCGGTTTCTTTTTTGAAGGAGATTTTCATTTGTACTTAATTTCCTGGGGAGGTAATATAAATTTTCATCAATATTCAATTGCCAAGGCAAAAGCAATGTTTGCAAAAAGTTTTTCTAAAAGATGGTCGGTAACAGGAAGCGTAGAAGGAGGTGTTACTTTTGGTGGAAATACCACACATGCACTCGATTTTTTTGTCGGAGGTTATGGTTTTAAAGAAATTAATAACCTGAAACCATTTTACGGGTATGATTTTTTGAGCCTAAGAGGTGATACCTTTTTATCTTCTACGGTTACGATAGATTATACTGTTTACAAAAAAGGGCACATTAATATTTCGGCAAATATTGCAAATGTCGGGAATGATTTATTCTATTCTTCTCGTTGGATAGACAGGGTTGATTATTCCGGGTATGCTATTGGTTGCGGATGGGATACTTTTTTAGGTCCCGTAGAAGTAAAATATTCCTACTCTCCGGAAGTTAAAGAAAATATTTGGTATGTAAGTTTGGGATATAGGTTTTAAAAAAACCGCTCTAACTAAAGAGCGATTTTTTTTATAAACAAAGAATATCGTTTATTTTTTTACAATAATAAACTCAGATCTTCTATTTTGTTGATATTGTTCCTCTGTACAGTTATCTCCGCAATTTACTTCGGGTTGAGATTCTCCAAATCCTTGTCCGCTAATACGAGATGCATCTATTCCTTGCGAAATAATATATTGTACGGTAGATTGCGCTCTTCTTTCAGATAATCTCATATTATATTGGTCCGTTCCACGAGAATCGGTATGGCTTTCTACTTTAATAACCATATTGGGATATTTTTTCATAATAGCTACGACTTTATCCAATTCAAAAGCTGCTTGTGGTTTTATATTGTGTTTGTCATAATCAAACAAGATTGGGTTTAAAACGATCTTATCTTCTACGATGATTTCTTCAATGGGTCGAAGCTCTAAAGTCGAATTTATCTTGTCTTCATCGGTAGCGGGAAGGTTTACAGCATTGCTTTCATAATCTTTTGCAACTCCTTGAATGATGTGTTCTTTATCACATTCGGCAGTGAAAGTAGCTTTTCCGTTGGCTCCTGTTGTTTTGGTTGAAAGTTTGTTTTCCAAATCATCGTACATATCTACTCTTGCTCCCGCGATAGGTTGTTTTGTGTTTTCATCTACTACTTGTACGGTAATGTTTACTTCACAAAGCGGTTCTAATTGTTTGATTTGATAAATATCATCACTTCCTTTTCCGCCTTTACGGTTAGAAGATACGTAACCTTCTTTGGTATCGGGATTAAATTTTATGGCAAAATCATCGGCTTCAGAGTTTGCTCCTTTGCCTAAGTTTTTTACTTTTCCAAAACCGTTTCCGGTGACTTCGGCGTAAAATACGTCTAAACCACCTAGCCCTTGATGTCCGTTACTTGAGAAGTATAATGTTCCGTTTTGATCTACATACGGGAATACTTCATCTCCTTCGGTGTTAATATTATCGCCTAAACGTTGAGGAGTACCCAAACTTCCATCTTTATTGACAGACACTTTATACAAATCTGACCCTCCTTTGCCTCCGGGCATGGTACTTGCAAAATACAGAGTGTTTCCGTCTGGAGAAAGTGCCGGATGACCGGTAGAGTATTCGGAGCTGTTAAAGTGTGCCGATTTTACTCCTTTCCAGATTCCGTCGATATTTTCGGCATAAAAGAGTTTAATTTCATTTATTCCTTTACTGCTTTTTTTGAATTTGTTATTAAGGTAATCATTGCTGTCAAAATACATTCTTTTCCCGTCGGCAGTAATAACAACGTTTCCTTCGTGGTATTTGGTGTTTACTTCTCCATTTAACAATACGTCGTTTTTAACGGTATTTCCTACTATTTCGGCTTTATAAATATCTAAGAAAGGTTCTTCGTTCCAACCGTATTTTTTTCGATTGGTATTTCTTGCCGAAGCAAAATAAAAGTCTTTCCCTGAAACGGTTCCTCCAAATTCTGAATATTCGGTGTTAATATCATCTAATCCTTTGGCTGAAAATTTTGGACTATTCTCCATTATTTTAGGAACATAATTCGGGTTTTTCATAAACTCAATAGCACGAGAATCATCGGGTTTTAGCTCGGCAAATTTCTTCATCCACGTATTGTAGTCGCTAAACTTACCGTTTGCTTTAAGTGATTGAGCATAATTATAAACAGCTTCGGCTTTGGGTTTTCTTCCTTTAACCACCCTTTTATAGTAGGTTTCGGCTTTTTTTGTATTGTTTAAAAAGTAGTAGCAGTTTGCTAATCTTTCAAAAACGTATTTACTGCCTTTTCCTTTTTTTAGCAGTTTTTGGTATGCCTTTGCAGCATCGGTGTAAGCGAGTCTATCGTATAATTGATCTGCTTTTTTGGTGTCTTTATTTTGAGCGGTAGCAACTGCTGTGCTCATTAGTATTAGGAGTAATAGTGTATATATTTTTTTCATTTTACTGAAATTAAATTTGTTAGTTTAGAAGTATCTTGGCGAACGGAATGCTCGTTTGTTAAAGAACAGGTCGAAGGTAAGGATAACTTCGTGTGAAGCGGGTCCTACCACATTAATGTCGGAGTTTACTCTATCGTAAGCATATCCTATTCGAATATTGGGCGTTACTTGAAAACCTACCAAACCGCTAAATGAATCATCTAATCTGTAAGATACACCCAATTCAAATTTTTCATTAAACAAGGCATTTAAGTTTGCATCAAACGAAAGAGGTGCGTCAAAGGCAGATTTAACCATTACCGAAGGTTTAATTTTTAGTTTATCATTGGCTTGAAAAACATATCCTGCTGTTGCAAAGTAATGCATTACCTCACTCCCAAATCTTATTCCGTTTTCATCAAGATGAACCGATTTTATCATATTAGGCACAGACAATCCTAAGTAAAAATTATCGGTGTACAGAAAAGCACCCGCACCTACATTAGGGTAGGTTTTGCTGATGTCTTGCGAGAAGAAAGGATCGTTGGGATCTTGTAACTCCAAATCGATTAATCCAATTTGGTGAAAAGTTGCTCCTGCTTTTAAACCCAGCGCAATTTTCATATTATCGGTAAGTTGCAAAGTATATGAAAAATCTGCAAACACATTGGTTTCGCTAATGGGTCCTAATTCATCTTTAATCGCTGATAATCCCAATCCTACTTTATCGGAAACAGGTGAATGTGCAGAAAATGTAAAAGTTACCGGAGCATCTGTAAACCCTGTCCATTGATTGCGATATAAAGCTGTTACAGATAAGCTTTCTTTAGATCCGGCATATGCGGGATTTACCACATTCATATTATACATATACTGCGTATATTGCGGGTCTTGTTGTGCGGTTACAACATCGAGGCACGCTATGCAAAGCAGTAGTACTATTAGTGTTGTTTTTTTCATTTTAATCGGTTATTTGATGTTATTATTTGTTAATGTAAATCCACCCTGTTACAGGTTTTTGTGAGTTTAATTGTATGATATAATAATACGTGCCAACAGGTAGGTCATTCCCACTTTTATCTTGTCCTTTCCATTGGTTTATATAATTTTCTTGTTCATAAACAAGTACTCCTAATCTATTAAATACAGATAGCTTTTCGATACCTACTTTATCGTTTAAAAATTCAAGATCAAAGTAATCATTAAGTCCATCAATTTTACTTGGTGATAATCCTTGTGTAATAACACAGTTTTCATTGTCGTAAAAAGTTACTTCCATATCATCGGTAGCAATACAACCTTGGTTGTTTACTTCTACGCTATAAATTCCTTGGTCAACAACGTCTAACGACTGCGAGGTTGCTCCGTCAATAATTCCACCGTCAACATACCATTGGTATGTTACTACGCTAGGATCTATATTAGATACTGTAACCATAAGTGTTTCGGTGTCTTGTGCGCATTTAACAACTGTATCGCCCAGTTCAACTTCGGGAATAATCCCTAAGATAATGTTTACATCATCTGTTTCGGTACACGTATTAATGGTAACCGTTACATTGTAGGTTCCGCTTTCCGTAACGGTAATTGTTGGTGTAGTTTCTCCGGTGCTCCATAGGTATGTTGCATTGGTGGCATCTGCTCCTTCAATTACTGGAATTATCTCGTAAGATTCTTCACCGCATAAAAATACTTCGTCTTGGATATCAACCGTAAATGAAACACCGGTAATTATTATTTGATCTGCAGTAATACATTCGTTTCCGGTTACTTCTGCTACGTAAACACCTTCTTGTGTAACGGTTAAAGTAGGATTGGTTTCGCCAACAACCTCAACACCGTCTTTAAACCACTTGTAGCTTATATTTGTGAGTTCGTCTGGGTTAGAAACCGTTGCATCAAGTACGATGTTGCTATCATCGCATAAAAATTGGTTTTCACCCAAATCAAAGATAGGTGAAGGTTTAAACTCGATAATTATTTCATCTGTAACGATACATTCTGATGAACCGAAAGAAATTACAACCGAATAGGTTCCGGTTTCAAAAACTTCAAGTGTAGATGCTGTTTCATTAGGTAGTAAGACGCCATCTTTATACCACTCATAGGTGGCATCGGGATTCTCGCCTGCATCGAGAATTAAACTTTCTCCTTGACAAATTGCCGTTCCGTTAGAGATTAAAATATCATCTCCTAAATCGATGCTTCCAATATCAAAACTTCCGGCACGGAGGAAAACAGCCGAGTCGAAAGCGGTATCACCTCTGTCTGCAATAACCAATTTTACGGTATAGGTTTCGTTGGGTATAATCGCCACGTTGGCTGTGGTTAATGAAACAGTAGCTCCATCAAATTCGATGGGTAGATCATTTATGTTATCATTATCATTGCTAACATAAAATTCGGGAAAATAATTTGTTCCGGGGATTTCAAATCCGCATAAAAATCCGTTTGCCGCATCATCAGAAGGATCTAAGTGAATGGTTGCTGTACTAACCGGTACATTTGAAGATCCGGGAATTGCCGCTACGTTGGTTCCGCCAAACGGCGCACCTGAATCATCCGGTATTCCGGGTCCTTTAATTAAAAAAGCAAAACCATCTCTAAAACTATCGTTACATTCCCATTGGTTTTCATATTCTTCTGAAGCAAACATAAAATCAAAGGTAATTTCCGAAAGACTTGACACAAACGTAAACTCAAATACAGTTGCGTTGTTTGTATCTACGGTTGTCCCGTATTGGTTGTTTAAAATGGTTTCGATATCTATATCTCCGCCCCAGTCTATACCGCCGTCGGATGTTCCGGTTGAATCATTAGGTCCTTCGGCAGAAACTCCAAAACCGGAAGATAGAATTATCCCTTCATCAAAAGGGAAATCTGTTCCGTTTGCGTTAAAATATCCCCAACTTCTTTCGGCTAAATTACCAATACCACCGGGATTTTCTGCTAAGTTTGTAAGAGTGATATTTACACAAGAGCTTCCGCTTACTAATACTTGTTGTATTAATTCTTCGGCAGATAGGTTGGTTTCGATATTTGTGGAATCATTCACACTTATAGCTTGTGAAAAACCTCCTATTGAAACCAATGATATAACTATAAATAGTAACTTTTTCATATAATAAATATTTAATTGGCATCTTGGTTTAAATAAATCCATCCGGTTGCTTGGTTTCCGTACGTAGGGTCATCACCTAGTAAATCAATGACATAAAAGTACGCTCCGGCAGGTAAATCGTTATTGTTGAGGTCTTGACCTCGCCATTGGTTTGTGTAATTTACTTGTTCGAAAACAAGGACACCCAAACGGTTAAAAATTTGAAGTTTGGCTATTCCGGTTCTGTCATTTAAGAACGTTAAGTCAAGCGTATCATTGTATCCGGGAGAGCCATTGGGAGACAGTCCTTGTGAAATAATACAATTTCCTACGGGATATAGCGAAATATTAATATCATCACTACCAGTACATTCACCTTTAGTAATAACAACGGTATAGGTTTGAACTCCTCCAGAATCTGGCTCTAAAACAAGTTCTAATGTGTTGGATGTTTCGTTTGCTATAATCTCGTCATTAAGCATCCATTGGTAGGTAACATCGTTTTCCGAAGTACTTGCTGTTAGCGTAATGGGTTCATTAGGACAGGTTAAAAAATCGTCCTCAAGAGCTACTTGCAGGTCTGTTCTAAGAGTAACTAGTGTGGTGTCGGAAACAACACAATCACCCAGTGTTACCTCTACCGTATATTCGCCTTCTTGTGTAATAACGAGTGTCGGGTTGGTCTCGCCGGCAATGACAGTACCGTCCAAACTCCATTGATACGTCGCTAAAGCAGGGTCTATATTGGTGAGTGCCGGTGTTAAAACAGTTTCTTCCTCAAAGCAGGTTTCAAAATCATCCTCAAGAGCTACTTGCAGGTCTGTTCTAAGAGTAACTAGTATGGTGTCGGAAACAACACAATTACCTAGTGTTACCTCTACCGTATATTCTCCTTCTTGTGTAATAACGAGTGTCGGGTTGGTCTCGCCGGCAATGACAGTACCGTCCAAACTCCATTGATACGTCGCTAAAGTCGGGTCTATATTTGAAGGGGAAGCATCCAATTGTATTTGTTCTTCAAAACAGGTTTCAAAATTTTCACCTAAATCAAATAACGGTATAACACCAAAGATAATTGATACGGTTTCGCTTATTGTACAACCGTCAATAGTAACTTCGACGGTATAATCACCGGAGGTAGTAACAGTAATGGTTTGAGTGGTTTCTCCGGTATTCCATAAGTAGCTTGCTTGATTTGGGTCTCCATCTATAACGGTAGCTGTAATATCATAGGAAGAAGCATCGCATAATTCTTGATCGCCACCTAAGTCAACTGAAAAATTACCAATAAGAGTAATTGCGACATCATCTGTTTCAACAACAACATCGCCGTTACAATTGGTATAGGTAACTTGTGCCGTATAGACTGTTGTTCCGCTTGGAGGACAAACATTAATTGTCGGATCGGTGCTAATTACATCGCCACTATCATTTAACCAAGCAAATTCAACATTGCTGGCTCCGTTAGGTGTAAATCGCCACGCTTCGTTTGAGGTCGCCCAGTTTCCGGTTTGTCTTCCGGGAGCGACAATTCCGTCGGTTCCGTCTTGATTTTGTATTCCTAAGACGGCATTACCACTGTTCCAAGTCGGGCATTGGTCGGAACGATTTTCTAAATATACTTCTACTACATTGGTAGTTTCATAAATTACAATTTGTGTAGTCATAGATAAATCGGTACAGAAATAGTACGGAATTTCTGGAAAGTTTATTACCATAGTTCTACAAGGAGCGTCTCCAAAAACGGTATAATTTATCGTTCCGGAGCCGAATTCTGAAGGATCAATATCCATATAAGGACCAAAAATGGTTGCAAAGAAAAGATTTGTATTCGGGATTGATTCTGAAAATGACCAATCACAAGTTCCATCCGGTTGATTGTTAACCGTATCAAAAGTTACAACGGCATTAGAGCCTATTAGCATTTCGTTATATTCTTGCCCATAAAAGCAAAAAGTAAATGGTAACGGGATAATATCTGACCATCTATCATCTAAGCTTACGGAAACGGGTGTTCCTCCGGTGGAAGGGAATGGCGGCGCATAATCTATTGCTGAAACTTCATAACTTGTTGTTGCTCCGGTTTGAAGAAAGGTAGCGGTTAAATCGGTACAGGCTTGAGTGCAATCCAATTCGATATCTGCTCCCGCATCTACATTGGGACATCCCGGTCCTTGTGAGTAAGCAGATAGGGCAGAGAAAAAAGTTAAAAGAAATAAAAGTTGAGAAAGACCACTTTTTCTACGAGGTTTTGTTCTTTTCTGAAAAAAGAACAGTGTAGTTTTTTTCATAATTTTTTGACCGGTTAAAATTATGGTACTAAAATAATTGTTTTTTTAAGAATAATAAAGTTTTTTTGCTATTTAGAATAATAATAATTTAAGCCCAAGACATATTTTTGGTATAATCAGCAAAAAAATAGCCGGATACACTTTAAGGTCATATCAAGTATGATAAGGTTTTAAGCTATTATTGAACAGGAGCGCCTTTTAAGATTTCTTCGTTTGCGTAGTCTTCAAATTTTTCGAAATTTTTCTTAAACGATGTTGCCAGTTCTATAGCTTTTTTATCATATTCTTTTTTATCTTTCCAAGTATTTCTAGGATTTAACACTTCTTTCGGTACATTTTCGCAAGAAGTTGGCATGTTTAAACCAAATATTGGATGTTTCTCATAAGAAACAGTGTCTAATTTTCCTTCCATGGCTGCAGTAATCATTGCTCGGGTGTATTTTAGTTTCATTCTACTTCCCACGCCATATGGACCTCCTGTCCAACCGGTATTTACCAGCCAAACGTTTACACCTGCTTCTTGCATTTTTTTGCGTAACATATCGGCATATTCGGTAGGATGTAACGGCATAAACGGTGCGCCGAAACAAGCGGAGAAACTAGGCAAAGGTTCGTCTACTCCTTCTTCGGTTCCTGCGACTTTTGCAGTATATCCACTGATAAAATGGTAAGCAGCTTGACCCGGGGTTAATTTTGAGATAGGAGGTAACACACCAAAAGCATCTGCAGTTAAAAAGAAAATATTTTTCGGGTTTTCACCAATAGAAGGAATTTGAATATTTTTAATATGATAAACAGGATAACTTACACGTGTATTTTGAGTAATGGATGTATCACTAAAATCTACATTTCCGTCTTTATCTACAATCACATTTTCAAGTAAGGCTCCGGGCTTAATAGCATTATATATATCCGGTTCGCCTTCTGGAGAAAGATCTATCACTTTTGCATAACAACCTCCTTCAAAATTAAAAATTTTATTGTCGGGCGTCCAACCATGTTCGTCATCACCAATTAGTTTTCGGTTTGGGTCTGCAGAAAGCGTTGTTTTTCCGGTTCCCGAAAGCCCGAAGAAAATAGCTGTTTCATTATCCTTTCCTACATTGGCAGAGCAATGCATAGGCATGCAATTTTTAAATTCGGGAAGAAGAAAATTAAGTGCCGAAAAGATTCCTTTTTTAATCTCACCGGTATATCCTGTTCCTCCAATGAGAACAATTTTACGTGTAAAATTTAATATCGCAAAGTTGTGTTGGCGTGTTCCGTCTGTTTCCGGATTTGCCATAAAACCGGGAGCATTAACCACTGTCCATTCCGGCAAAAAAGAAGCTAATTCTTCTTCAGTTGGTCTAAGAAACATATTAAAGGCAAAAAGGTTTTGCCAAGGAGTTTCGGTAATTACTCTAAGGTTTAATTTATAATCGAGGTGTGATCCCGCATAGCAATCCCGAACATAAAGTTCTTTTCCAGAAAGATAGGATACTACTTTGGTATATAACGCATCAAATTTTTCGGAAGAGAAAGGAATGTTAATCTCGCCCCACCATACTCGTTCCTTTGTTATTTCATCCTTTACTATAAATCTATCTTTTGGCGATCGTCCGGTAAATTCACCCGTATTTATGGCTAGTGCGCCAAACTTGGTCATACGTCCAAGCCCTTTTTCGACTGTTTCTTTTTCCAGTTGTTCGGGGGATAGTTGGTAACGCACATTTGCGTTTTTGATTCCATAATTGTTTAATGAAATCATTTCTGAAGTTTGGTTATTATCTACCATCACTTTTTTATGAGTTGTTGTGGTCGGCAAAATTAATAAAACAATTAAAAACAGCTCTTTAAAAAACAATAAATTTGTATTAAATTTAATCTACAGCAGTTGCCAAAAACTCATAACCCATTTTTATCCAGCCTATTATAAAGAAAATTCCTCCGACGGGAGTAATAAATCTTATTGAAGTTGGACTAAAAGGAAGGATACTTTTTAAAGATAGAATGTAAATAGAACCCGAAAAAAATAGAATTCCGAAAAGGAAAAACCGAAACACCCGTTTTTTTGAAGAAACAGACAACCTGTTTGTTAAAGCCGGAATAAACAAAGCCAAGCTGTGGTACATTTGGTATCGTACGCCCGTTTCAAAAACAGTAAGGGCTTGTGAGTCTATAAGTTGTTTTAACCCATGAGCGCCAAAAGCTCCAAATGCCACACTCAATGCTCCCGAAATAGAAGCTGTAATAAAAATTTTTTTGTCGATATTTTTCATATGAACTGTAAGATTTTAGTACTTTCGTTTGTTGAAAAATTGATGTTTTCAAACATACGAAATATTCACGAATGAAAAATATTTTACTTATAGGCGCCGGACGCTCGGCGACCAGCTTAATAAAATACTTATTAGACAAATCGGAACCGGAAAATCTTCATCTTACTATTGGCGATTTATCGTTAGAGTCGGCTCAAAAATTTACCAAAGGACATCCTTGTGCAACCGGAATTCAATTAGATGTGTTTAACCATAAGGAACGCGAAGAAGCGGTTAAAAAAAGTGATTTGGTTATTTCGATGTTGCCGGCACGATTTCATATAGAAGTAGCCAAAGATTGCATTAAGTACGGAAAACATCTGGTTACCGCCTCTTATATTAGTAAAGAAATGCGAGCATTGGATGCCGATGCAAAAGCCAAAAATTTGGTGTTTATGAATGAGATTGGTCTCGATCCCGGAATTGATCATATGAGTGCTATGCAGGTAATAGATAAAATACGTGATAAAGGCGGAGAAGTAATTTTGTTTGAATCGTTTACCGGCGGATTAATTGCTCCTGAAAGCGACAATAATCTTTGGAATTATAAATTTACTTGGAACCCTCGAAACGTAGTACTGGCAGGGCAAGGAGGAGCAGCCGAGTTTATTCAGGAAGGGAAATACAAATATATTCCGTATCACAGATTGTTTAGACGTACCGAAATTATTCAAATAGACGGATACGGAAAATTTGAAGTGTACGCCAACAGAAATTCGTTAAAATACCAGAGCGTTTACGGGTTTAAAGATATTTTAACCTTGTATAGAGGAACTATACGTCGGGTTGGATTCAGTAAAGCGTGGAACATGTTTGTACAATTAGGAATGACAGATGATAGTTATGTAATTCCGAATTCTGAAAATATGTCGTATCGCGAATTTGTTAATTTATTTTTACCCTATTCTCCATCAGATTCTGTTGAACTTAAGCTTAGGCACAACCTGAAGATTGACCAAGACGATTTAATGTGGGAAAAATTATTGGAATTGGATATTTTTAATCCCAACAAAAAAATTGGAGTTAAGAATGCCACACCTGCCAAAGCGTTGCAAAAAATATTAATGGATAAGTGGACGCTTCAACCTGAAGACAAAGATATGATTGTAATGTATCATAAATTTGGCTATAAAATCAATGGCGAGAAAAAGCAAATTGACAGTAGCATGGTTTTAATTGGCGAGGACCAAACCTATACTGCTATGGCAAAAACAGTAGGTCTTCCGGTTGCCATTGCGGCATTAAAAATTTTAAACAAAGAAATTGTAAAACCCGGCGTGCGTTTTCCTATTGCCAAAGAAGTGTATGTACCTATTTTAAGAGAACTAAAAAACCTCGGTATTGAATTTAAGGAAAAGCAGGTTCCGTATCTGGGATATAACCCTGATAATGTGGGTGGCTGAGTGTAAAACCTTTTTCTTAATTATCTTCTGTCCAGAAAAATACTTATAAAATATAAGAGTGTCGCTAAAGACCCAAGTGCGGCTACCACATAGGTTCTTGCTGCCCATTTTAAGGCATCTTTTGCCGCATCGTGTTCTTGAGGAGTAACCATATTTTTGGTTTCTAACCACACCAACGCTCTGTTACTGGCATCGTATTCTACCGGAAGGGTTATAAAACTAAATAAAGTCCCTACCGCAAACAAAGCAATTCCTATTAAAAAGATGGTGGCTCCCAACTTGGTTGTTGCCAAAAGAACCAAACCTCCCATAATTACAAACTGCGACATTCTTGAAGCTACATTTACCATTGGCACTAAAGTGCTTCGCATCTGCAACCAATTGTATGCTGTGGCGTGTTGAATTGCGTGCCCGCATTCATGAGCGGCAACCGCAGCAGCAGCGGCATTGCGCTGTGAGTAAACACCCTCGCTAAGGTTTACGGTTTTGGTTGCAGGGTTGTAATGGTCGGTTAATTGCCCTTGTACCGAAATAACTTGAACGTCGGTAATACCGTTATCTGCCAGCATTTTTTCGGCTATTTCTTTACCGCTCATACCGTTTTGAAGTTGCATTTTGGAGTATTTTTTAAACTTACTTTTAAGTTTGTTACTCACATACATACTTGCCAAAAATATTACTCCGCCTATTATATAATATCCTATCATAGTTTATTCAAATTTAATTTTAAAGATAGCAAAAATTGTGCAACTTTGTGTTTAACCTACAATATTAACAATTTTTCCCGGTACAACAATCACTTTTTTTGGGGTTCTTCCTTGTAAATAGTGTTGTGTTTTTTCGTGCGTCATAACGGCAGTTTCTATTTCTTCTTTGGTGAGGGAAAGTGGTAATTTCATTTTAAAACGCATTTTTCCGTTAAACGAAATGGGGTATTCCTTGCTGTCTTCTACTAAATACTGCTCGTTAAATACCGGAAATGCAACAGTTGAAATACTCTGCTTATGTCCTAATTTTTGCCAAAGTTCTTCTGCGATATGGGGTGCGTAAGGCGCGATTAACACCGCCAAAGGTTCTAACACTTCTTTGTTGTTACACTTTTGTGCAGTAAGTTCATTTACAGCAATCATAAAGGTAGAAACCGATGTGTTAAAACTAAAATTTTCGATATCTTCTGTAACTTTTTTTATGGTTTTATGCAGTGTTTTCAGGTTTTCTTTACTTGCCGGGTCGTCGTTTACAAAAAATGCTCCGTTATTTCCGGTATGATACAATCGCCATAGTTTTTTTAAAAAGTTATGTACTCCGGTAATTCCGGCTGTACTCCAAGGTTTTGCCTGTTCTAAGGGTCCGAGAAACATTTCGTACATACGTAAGGTGTCTGCGCCGTATTGCTTGCAAATATCATCGGGATTTACCACGTTGTATTTGGATTTAGACATTTTTTCAACTTCGCGAAATACTTCATATTTCCCATTCGAATTTAAAGGATAGTGAATATATTTCCAATTTGGATTCCATTGAAATGCTTTTTCAAAATCTAATTCGTTTGAGTTATTAACAAATTCAATAGGTACATTTTTAGATTTCTTTATATTATTTTTATTTACTGTTAATCTATTAAGGTTGGAAAAATTGATGTCCTTATCATAACACGGATGTTCTTTAAAAATTTCATAATCAAAATTTTCCAGTTCGTCTAAAATTAGTTTTTCATATGTTTTTTTATCTAAGGCGAAATTTAGAATAACTCGATTGGAAAACTCCAGCTCTAAGTAATAAATAAACGCACTTTCCCCAAGAATCATTCCTTGGTTAATGAGTTTTTTAAAGGGTTCGTTTACCGTTACAAATCCTCTGTCGTATAGAAATTTTGTCCAAAAACGGCTGTACAGTAGGTGTCCGGTTGCGTGTTCGCTTCCACCAATGTATAAGTCAACGTTTTTCCAATATTCCAATGCTTCTTTAGAGGCAAATTCTCGGGTGTTTTTGGGGTCCATATATCTAAAAAAGTACCAACTGCTTCCAGCCCAACCGGGCATGGTATTTAACTCCAAAGGAAAAACGGTAATATCATCTATTAAATCTTTGTTTACTACAATATTGTGGCGTGTATCCCACGCCCAATTATCGGCTCTTCCCAAGGGAGGCTCGCCGGTTTCGGTGGGCAGGTATTTTTCTACTTTCGGAAGCACTAAGGGCAGATGTTTTAAGTCTATCATTTGTGGTAATCCGTGTTTATAATACACCGGAAAGGGTTCGCCCCAATACCGCTGTCTGGAAAACACTGCATCGCGTAATCGGTAGTTGATTTTCTTTTTTCCTTGACCTAGTTTTTCCAGCGCTTCAATTACTTTTTCGGAAGCCTTTTGGTAGGGCATTCCGGAAATAAAATCGCTATTAGCTATAATGGTATTTCTTTTTTCTTCGTATGCTTTTTCAGAAATATCTACATCTTTAAAAATATTTTTAATAGGGAGGTGAAACTTCTTGGCAAAATCGTAATCGCGCTGATCACCTGCAGGAACACCCATTACAGCACCTGTTCCGTAACTTGCCAAGACATAATCGGCAATCCAAATGGGAAGTTTTTCTTTTGTGAAAGGATGCTCGGCATAGGCTCCGGTAAAAACTCCGGTTATGTTTTTTACATCTGCCATACGGTCTCGTTCGCTTTTTTTAGCGGTTTCTTCAATGTATTTTGCCACTTCAAACCGTTGCTCGATGGTAGTGATTTTTTGCACCAACTCTTGCTCGGGTGCCAATGCAATAAAAGAGGCTCCGAAAATGGTGTCGGGGCGTGTAGAAAAAACGCCTATGGTTGCTCCTATATAATTTGATTGAGTATCTTTTTTGTTTGAAAAAACTTTAAATTTTATAGCTGCTCCTACCGATTTTCCTATCCAATTTCGTTGAGTTTCTTTTAGTGATTCGGGCCAATCTAATGTTTCCAAATCGGTTAAAAGCCTATCGGCATAGTTAGAAATACGCATACTCCATTGCATCATTTTTTTTCGAACAACGGGGTATCCGCCGCGTTCTGAAACTCCATTTACAATTTCGTCATTTGCTAATACCGTTCCTAATTTGGGACACCAATTTACTTCGGTTTCGGCAAGGTATGCCAACCGGTAATTAAGTAAGATACTTTGTTTTTTTACATCATCAAAATCTTTCCATTGTTTGGCAGAAAATTCGGCTTGCTGTGTATCGCATTTTGCGTTTATACCTATGTTTCCTTCTTCTTCAAAAATGTTTATTAGCTCTGATATGGGTAATGCTTTTTCTAATGTTTTACAATACCAAGATTCAAAAAGTTGAATAAATATCCATTGTGTCCATTTGTAATAGTCGGGATTAGAAGTGCGAACTTCCCTGCTCCAATCAAACGAAAATCCTATTTTGTCCAGTTGTTCTCTGTAGCGAGCAATGTTTACATCGGTTGTTTTTGCCGGATGTTGCCCGGTTTGTATGGCGTATTGCTCTGCCGGAAGTCCAAACGAGTCGTACCCTTGCGGATGCAATACGTTAAATCCTTTATGTCGCTTATATCGGGCATAAATATCGCTGGCAATATAGCCTAAGGGATGCCCGACGTGTAAACCGGCACCACTGGGATACGGAAACATGTCTAACACGTAATAGTTAGGCTCTGTTGTGTTGTTATTGGCTTTAAAGGTTTTATTTTTTGCCCAATATTCTTGCCATTTTTTTTCGATGTCGTTAAAATTGTAGTTGCTCATAGCTTTTTTTGAAAGAAGACAGGTTGTTGTTTCTTTTTCTTATCTGGCGGCAAATTTAAGAGTATTGTATGAAAGACAAAAGTTTTAGCTATGTTATATACAGAGAATAAAAATATTGTATCGTTTAAATCATGTACAAAAAATTTAAATAGAAATATTTATTATTTTTTTTAAAATTCATTGTAAATTTACATTTAATAAACAAAAACTAATGGGAAAAAAACAAGACGTAATCACTAAAGTTTTTGAGCATTGTGAGAAAGAAAATAACTATATTTTTAACAATAATTTGGTTCGCACTATAGCAAAAAAGGTTGGTTTTGGAAATCCTTTTGATGTTACTAAATTGGATGATACAAAAAAGTTTCCCGATATTTTACTCAAAAAAGACTATTTTATAATTCATTTAGGTAAAGGTTATCATAAATTTGTGAAAGGAATTAAAAATGGGTTTCATAAGTTTGAACCCATTGATACAAATAATGTTTTTGAATGGAAATACCGGCAAAGTATCTTAAACGATTTTGACACAAGTGAAAGTAATATTTTATCTGTAGGTTTTAATCAAAGAATTATACACGATTTTTTATATGATGATATTGTAGCAAATCCAAAAATGTATGGTAGCAGACGAACAAAAACAACGTTAAGTTTTTTTATAGGAAAAGAAAAAATCAATGCCGAAAGTTTGCAAATGGAAATAGATTTAACAACCGAATATAATGGAAATGTTACTGTCTTTGAAGGGAAAAATAATTTTCCGGTTAATTTTGCAACCTATCAAATATACTTCCCGTTTCTGTATTATGTAAAACTTAAAAAGGAAAATAAGTTGCCAATCAATAACGTTAATTGTTGTTATCTTTTAAGAAAAAGAGTTAAAGAAAATTCTGTTATTAAAATTTATCAATATACTTTTGATGATCCAGAAGATATAACAAGTATAAGGTTAATTAAAAATGCTCAATACAATTTAATAAAAAGATAAAATGTTGCTAAAGAATTTTAAAAATAAAATTTTTAATGCCGACGTATTAAAAATATTAAAACAACTGCCGGATAATTCTGTAGATATGATTTATAGCGATCCGGATTATAATGTCGGAATAAATTATTCCGGTAAAAACTATACAAAAAAATGGAACGAATACATAGATTGGTATATAGAGCTTATTAGTGAAAGTATGCGAGTTTTAAAGCCCAACGGCAATTTATTTACAATTAATTACCCGAAACAAAATGCTTATTTATGGGTTAAATATCTTGATAAAGCGGCTCACGATGTATTCGAATATGTTTGGGTGTATAACTCTAACGTTGGACATAGTCCAAGAAAATTTACTACCGCTCACAGAAGTATTTTACATGCAACCAAAACCAAAAATAACACTTTTTATAAAAATCAAGTTGCCCAACCCTACCAAAATCCTAATGATAAAAGAATAAAAAAAAGAATAGAAATGGGACATAAGGGAAGAATGCCTTATTCATGGATTTATGCCGATTTAGTAAAAAACGTATCGAAAGACAAAACGTTTCATTCTTGTCAGATTCCCCTTCAACTCTTCGAGTTATTAGTTAAAGCCAGTACAAAAACAAATGATACCGTTTTTATTCATTTTGGCGGCAGTGGCTCTGAAATTGTGCATTTAAAAACCTTGGAACGAAACTATATTAGTTGTGAAATTCATCCAAAATACTATCAAATGATAGTGGAACGACTAAATAATAATGGTCAAATTCCCTTAGAACTAAGACTGGATTTTATTAAAAATAAGAAAAAAAATAAGCAAAAAGAAGAAGCAATTATTCCAACGCTTTTTGATGATAGCTCAAAAAAACAAATCATTAAAAATTATATCTAATATTTTTCCACTCTATAAATTTAACATATGCCCAACTCATTCGAAAAATACCAAAAACGCAGATTAATATCCTCTTATATTTCGGTGGTGCTAAGCATTGCTTTAGTACTGTTTTTATTGGGGTTACTGGGAATGTTGGTATTAAACACAAAGAAAATTGCCGACCATTTTAAAGAGAAAATCGCACTTACCGTTTATTTAAAAGACACGGCAAAAGAAGTAGAAATAACCCAACTAAAGCAAAGTCTAACACTCGCCGAGTACACCAAATCGGCAACTTTTGTACCCAAAGAAAACGCCGCCGAACAATTAAGTGCAGACATTGGCGAAAATTTTATGGAGTTCCTCGGGTATAATCCTTTACAAAACAGTATAGATGTGTATCTAAAAGCCGACTTTGTATCACCCGAAAAATTGGAAGAAATCACAACCGAAATTACTTCTAAAAACTTTGTAGATGAAGTGGTGTATGATAAGCCTTTGATAGCATTACTTAACGATAATGTAAAAAAAATCAGCCTTTGGATACTCATCATTAGTGCTGTTTTTACATTCATTGCCGTTTTGCTTATCAATAGCTCTATAAGACTTTCTGTATATGCCAAACGATTTACCATAAAAACTATGCAAATGGTAGGAGCAACTAAAAGTTTTATTAGAAAACCCTTTATATGGCAAAGCATGAAGTTGGGACTCATAGGTGCTTTTCTCGCAATGCTGGGAATGACCGGTGTAATGTATTTTCTGAATAAAAATTTTGCAGAACTCCATTTGTTAGACAATTTAACAATGCTTGTCTTATTATTTGTTTTTATTTTACTAATGGGAATTATTATTACCGGAATAAGCACTTATATTGCTACCCAACGGTTTTTAAACCTGAAAACAGACCAATTGTACTATTAAGCAGGTTTTATTATTAAACAAATGAAAAAATACATTTCTACACTTTTAAGAAAATTACGCCTTCTTTATTTTGGCGACAAAATTAGGTTTTATTACTACCAACTTAAAAACAAACAAAACAATAACGATTTTGTAAAAAAACACCCCGATGTAAAACTCCCTCCGGATTATTTAATTTATGAATCTTTTCAGATGAGTTATCAAAATTATTACGAAAACGGTTATACAAATGCTAACGAGTTAGTACAACTTTTAAAAAAACATACCGAATTAAAAAACAAAAAAATTTTAGACTGGGGGTGTGGTCCCGCTAGAATTATACGACACTTGCCCAAAATAATAAATAACAATTGCCAGTTTTATGGAACCGATTACAACAAAAAAAGCATACATTGGTGTACAAACAATTTACCAGGTATACACTTTAACCACAACACATTACAAGCCCAGCTACCCTACAACGATAACTTTTTTGATATAATATACGGCTTATCGGTACTTACCCATCTATCTGAAAAAATGCACTACGAATGGATAAATGAATTAACCAGAATTTTAAAACCCGGAGGCATTATTTTACTTACCACTCAAGGAAAAAACTTTACTCGTTTGCTAATCGAATCCGAATTAAAGAAATACCAAAAAGGAGAAATTGTAGTACGCGGAAACGTTAAAGAAGGGCATCGAACTTTTTCCGCATTTCACCCAACCGAATTTATGAAACACTTGTTTACAAACCTGAATATAGTAGAACATATAGTACGAAAACCAACAAAAAACTGGTTTCCTCAAGATATCTGGATAGCAAAAAAATAATTCGCATATCTTTGTATCTCTAAAAAGCTGTGATTATGGGTGAAAAAAAACGTAAAGAACAACAAAAAGCTCAAACCGAACTTATCTTCGGAAAAAAAAATTACCAATTTATGCTTTTGGGTATAGCCTTTATCGCATTGGGCTTTATCCTAATGGCAGGTGGCGGAAGTGATGACCCAAATGTGTTTAATCCGGAAATATACAGCTGGAGACGCATCCGGTTGGCACCGGCTATTATCTTAATAGGTTTTGGAATCGAAGTTTACGCCATTTTGCTAAATCCGAAAAAATAAACAATAAATGAATTATTGGTACACCCTACTTCTAGCAATCATTGAAGGAGTAACCGAATATTTACCCATTTCCTCAACCGGACATATGATAATTGCTTCTTCGTTTATGAAAATAGCCGAAGACGATTTTACCAAACTCTTTACCATTGTTATTCAATTAGGAGCTATTCTTGCTGTTGTGATACTGTATTGGAAACGATTTTTTCAAAGTCTCGATTTTTACTACAAACTGTTTGTGGCATTTATTCCGGCAGTGGTTTTGGGACTCTTATTAAACGATTTTATCGACAGTTTGTTAGAAAACCCTATTGTAGTCGCCGTGATGCTTATTCTGGGCGGAATTATTTTACTAAAAGTTGACACTTGGTTTCAAAAAAATGAAGAAACAGACGCTAAAAACCCTAATAAGCACACTCAAATTAGTTATGCTACTGCTTTTAAAATAGGTTTGTTTCAATGCTTGGCAATGATTCCCGGAACCTCCAGAAGCGGAGCCACCATCGTAGGAGGTCTTACCCAAAACCTCAACCGGAAAACCGCTGCCGAGTTTTCTTTCTTTCTTGCGGTTCCTACTATGCTGGGTGCAACTGCAAAAAAATCGTATGATTATTACAAAGCCGGTTTTGAACTCTCTCAAGAACAAATAAACTATCTTATTCTTGGAAACATCATCGCTTTTGTAGTAGCGATGATTGCCATTAAGGGCTTTATTGACTACCTAAGCAAAAAAGGGTTTAAGCTTTTTGGCTATTACCGAATCTTTTTAGGCATCGTTTTACTACTTATTCACTTTTTTGTATATCGATTAACGGTTTAAACAAAATGAATAACAACAGCACACCGTTACCACTTGAAGCCTACCAAACAGGGCAAGTATTATTAATCGACAAACCCTTGCATTGGACATCCTTTCAGGTAGTAAACAAAATACGCCGGCTTTTAAAAAAGCAGTATAAAATTAAGAAAATAAAAGTAGGACACGCCGGAACATTAGACCCTCTGGCAACCGGATTGTTGATTCTTTGTACCGGAAAATTTACCAAGAAAATCGAACATTATCAAGCCCAAGAAAAAGAATATACAGGGATCATTACGCTGGGAGCCACCACACTTAGTTACGATTTGGAAACCGAAATCAACCAAACATTTGACACTTCACAACTTACAGAAAAGCAAATAGTTGAAACTGCCCAAAAGTTCATTGGTAAAATTCAACAACAACCTCCGGTTTTTTCGGCTTTAAAAAAAGACGGAAAACGTTTGTACGAATTTGCCCGAGCAGGAGAAACTGTTGAAATCCCAACTCGTACCGTAACTATTAAGGAGTTTGAAATCACCAAAATAGAAATGCCACATATTACTTTTAGAGTAGTTTGCAGTAAAGGAACCTACATTCGTTCTTTGGCACACGATTTTGGAAAAGCACTGCAAAACGGCGCACATCTTTCGGCATTGCGAAGAACCAAAATAGGCGATTTTACCGTTAAAAACGCTCAATCTATTACCCATTTTGAAAAGTTATTTACCTTTGACATGTGAAAATTAATTATTCATACAAGGCATTTTTGTTCTCGGTACTCATTATTGGTAACCTACTGCTACTAATGTATGTTATAAAAATAGGCGGATTTTCTGCCAAAAAAGAACAAAGTTATGAAGTGGAATATACAGAAACACTCCCCGCAGAAGAGCAACCGACAATCAAACAAAAAAAAGTAGCCGTTTCAACACACAGAGCCTATAACGAAGCCGAAGAATTTATTAAAAATGTGGAAGCTGAAAATGCTGAATTTGAAGAGCAATCTGAAGAAAAATTAAATGAAATTGCTACAACTTTATCCGAAGGTTTTTCAGAAAACACGTCGCTCTCGGAGTCTAAAAAAAAGTTGAAGGAAATTCTACAAAACAAAAGCAATACAGACCGTAAAAAAAAGGAAAAAGATAAAAATATTGCCGGAAACACTACTATTTCTTACCGTTTGGTAAACCGAAAAGCTCGTTTATTACCCAATCCGGTTTATACTTGCGACTCCTATGGAAAAGTTGTAGTTAACATTACGGTAAACGCTACAGGCAGAGTTGTAGAAGCATCCATTAACAAAGCCGGATCTACTACCACTAATGAGTGTTTGTACGACAGTGCTATACAATATGCCAAGCAATCTTTCTTTACCGCTTCAAGTAAAACCGCTCAACTGGGAACTATTACGTATTTATTTCCGGGACAATAACCGTTTATCCGAAAAAATTACGCAATTTTTAATCGACTAAGTTTTGCCTTACCAACAAACTTGTGTGTTTTGAAAACACCTAAATTTGGGGCATTTCTAAGTCGAGGTTTCCCGCATTTTCCCCTTTATCTATGGCATATTTTCATATAATTTACTCCGTTATTATATGAATAATACGGGTTTAGTCTATTTTTTTTAAGATTTCTTGTGCTTTTTTATATTCTGCTGCCGATGCAGGAATTGTACTAAGAATTGCTTTCCCGCCTTTATAATCTTTTTGTTTTAATTTGCTTAACCCCAAGTAAAATAGTGCTTTATTTTTATAAATGCTGTTGGTTTCTTGAAGTTTGGTAAAAACTAACTCGGCTGCCGTAAAGCTATCGGTTTCAACTAATGCGATACCTTTGTAAAATAAAATTTCGAAATTAGTAGGCTCGATTTTTAAAATTTGATTAAAATAACGAATAGCTTCTTTATAGTTTTTAGTATTAAATGCTGTTTCGGCATTTTTATAAACTTTCATGTCATTGCTCCTTTCTACCAATGTAATGGTTTGAGAAAAAGCATAATCATTATAAGAAAAACGATTGTTCTGCATATATAAAAACACGCCAAAAAGTAATAAAACAGAAGCTGCAATACTATAGTGCCATGGTTTTAACCGAAAAACTTTTTGTTTTTGGGAAGAAAAATAATCTTCTCCTGTTTGAGATAACGTTTTTTGTAGAGCGGCTCGCTCTTTTGAGAATTTATTTTTTAAGAAAATTGATAGTTGCTTGTAATTTAAAAACGCTTCGTTAAGAACGGCGTCTTCTTTTAATTTTTTTTCAAAAGCAATGCGTTCATCTTCAGAAAGTTTTTTTTGAAGGTAATCCTCAAATAATAAAGCATTTTTTTCTTCCATTTTGGGGATAATTTAATGGTTTTTTAGTTGGTTATACGCCGAAGACTCTCTTACCCATTTGGTTAACTGTGCAATACAAAGCGATTTTTTCTTTCGGGCGTAACCGTAGCTAACACCCATTTTTTTTGCAACTTCTTCCATTGACGAGATAGAAAAAGTAAGTTTTAGTAGTTCTTTACATGCATTGCCTAATTTTTCAAAAACCGTTTCAAATAATTTGTTTTTTTCTTCAAAAAGTGCGGTTTCTTCAACTTGTTCTTCTACGCTTTCGGCTATAAATCCCGTTACGGGTTCTTCTGTTACCCTGTTTCTATATTTTTTTTGTAAAATACTATACCATTTTCGTTTACATATTAAAAAAAAGTACGCATCAAACGGACAAGTAAGTTGTAGGTTTTTGGTTTTTGCTTGGTCATATATAATAAGTAACACTTCCTGAATTAAATCTCTGGCTTCAGGCTCGCTTCCGTTGTTTTTACAGACAAAAGAAACCACCTTAGGAGCAAAACGAGAATAAATCTCGCTGATTAACAGATGATTATTTTGCAAAAGTGCCTCTATGTATTTTTGGTCTGCGTGTGCCACATTTGTTTTAGTTAGCTACACAAATGTAGCAAAATTGAACGCAATAAGAGCATTATTTTTTTTATTAAGAAATGAATATACTCTGTTTACACGTTTTTAAAGACACTTAGCATCTTTTAAACCAATTTTACCCGCATTATTCGTATAAAAACGAAATGGTTTAATTTCCGTTAACAATTGCAATCCCGGATGAGGTTCCGATTCTATCAACACCCAGATGTATGTACTCCAATGCTGTTTGCGTATCGCGAATTCCTCCGGATGCTTTAATTTTTACTTTATTACCTACGGTTTCTTTCATTAGTTTTACTGCTTCTATCGTTGCTCCTCCCGTTCCAAATCCTGTTGAAGTTTTAATAAAATCGGCGCCGGCATTCATTGCCAGTTTAGACGCTTTTACAATTTCTTCGGGAGTAAGAAAACACGTTTCCAAAATAACTTTTAAAACGGTATTGTTTATTGCTTCTTTTATTTCGAGTATTTCATTTTCTACGCGAGTAAACTCTCCGGCTTTTAACAACCCGATGTTAAGTACCATATCAATTTCGGAAGCTCCGTAATCTATCGCATTTACCGCTTCATAAATTTTGGTTTCGGTAGTGTTTGCTCCCAACGGAAATCCCATTACCGAGGCTACTTTTACATCACTGTCTTTCACTATCGAACGAGCTAATGCTACATAACACCCATTTACGCAAACAGCGTAAAAATCATTTTTAACGGCTTCAAAACATAAATCTGCGATCTCTTTTGGTGTTGCTGTGGGTTTTAAAAGCGTGTGGTCTATGTATTGGTTTAATTGTATTTTAGTTGTCATTCCGTTGTTGTTTTTAAACTTTAAAATTACAAAATAAGCTAATTATTTTTTGATTAATTTAGTAAAAATTTATTGACATGAAATGAGCATAAACTTTTTTAAGCATATCTTACTGTGGATGATTAAAATAAGTTTATATGAAAACGAAGTGGTTCCGGATGTTTAAAACTTGGAATTGTCTTTGATATCAAATAATTACAAATTTTTAAACAGATGAAATATCTTTCACTTCTTTTATTTTTACTCTTTGTTTCTTGTTCCTCTTCTACAAACATAAAAAAAGACAAACAAGACATTTTAAGTGTTTTAAAGGCACAAGAAAAAGCTTGGTCTAATAACGACTTAGAAGGTTTTATGAATGGTTATTGGAAAAACGACAGCCTAAAGTTTTTTGGCAAAAACGGACTTACAAAAGGTTGGCAACAAACGCTTGATAAATATAAAAAAGGATATCCGACTAAAGCTGATAGTGGTACATTAACTTTTAAAATTCATGATATTTCTCCCATACAAGATGGTAGTTATTGGGTAATGGGCGACTATTTTTTAAAACGAAAAGCAGGTGATGCCAACGGGGTTTTTCTAATTATTTTTAAAAAAATAAACGGCAACTGGAAAATAGTTGCCGATATGAGTTGTGGGTAAATTTTTTATAATTTCTCTAATTCCAACCGTGTTTTCTTAGGCAATTTGGCAACTACTAAATCATATGAATGATCGATAAGTTCTGCAACCAAATCTATGGGTAAGTGTTCTGTCTCAAGTGTATTCCAATGGGTTTTGTTCATGTGATAGGCTCCATAAATTAATCCGTCGTATTCTTCACGTAGTTTTATTGAGCGTTCCGGGTCGCATTTTAAATTTACTTTTGCCGGTTGGTGTTCTAATCCGGTGAGTGCAAACATTTTTCCCATTACTTTAAAAACCAATGTGTCTTCGTTAAACGGAAAACTTTCGGTTACGCCTTTTTTTGCAATGCAGTAATTTCTAAATTCTTCTATGTTCATCGTACAAATTTTATTGTATTACATAACCTAAAGCCGGTTTGTCATTAAAATAAATAAGTAAATTTTTTGTTCCTAGTTCTATAGGGATTGAAAACGTTAGCGTATTACCAACCCTTTTTAAATCTACTTCTTTTTTTGGTCCGGCATCGAAAGAATACGATACTTTTTCAGGGTTTATATTTTGTATCTCAAAAGGGAAAGCTCCCAAATATTCATCGGTAAAAAGAACTCCTTTTTTAGGAGCTATGATATCTTCAATAAGCACTTTTTTATTAATAATTAAAGGAAGTAAAGAAAAATCTTCTTTGGTGAGTTTAAAATCAACCAAAGCATCTTCAAACATACTTGGGTAATGTGTTTTTATAAGTTGCTCGGGTGGCGTTTTGTAATAAAAATACGAAGTGTCTTTAATGAATTTTATCGAAAATTTTCCGGCTCCCCAAGTAGGATCAAATAAGTACGGCTTCCCATTGATGTAAGCAATATTCCACAAGTGGTTTTTTGAAAATTTTCTTCCAATATCTGAAAAATTTGATTTGGTATCACCTCGCACCAAGTAGTTTCTTATTCCTAACAAGTTACAAACTTTTTCAAACAAAAAAGCATAGCCTTCACACACGGCTACTCCTTTTTTTATAGTCCTGGAAATAATTTTTTTACGGGTTTTTTCTTCTTTTTGATTGCGCTCTCTAAAATTTTTAAAACTGTAGTCAAATTTTTTGTATTCATCCGAGTTGTAGGCAACGTTTTGAATAATCCAACTGTAAACCGCCCTTACTTTTTCTTCTTCGGTTTTAAAATCACGCCGGATGAAATTTGCTAATTCTTCAGGTGAATTAAAAGAATCGGGATAAAGCTGTAATATGGTTTCTACGCGATTGCTGTTTTGAGAAATTCCAGTGGAAAATCCGCTAATAAATAAAACAAAAATAAGGGTTAAACATTTCACGATTTCTGAATTGGGGTAGTAGAAGTTTGGTTTAAAACCAATGCCGAATAATCCAACTCCCAGTTTATGGCTTTGGCTAATTTTTCAGATAATTGTAACGATTCTAAGGCTCTTGACGAGGCTTCCTCCAACAAGCCGCTTTCGGGTATTTTATCGAATATAAACTGTTTTGCTTCTTGGTTTATTTGTGTTAAATCTTCTGAAGTTAACGGGTTAAACCAACCTTCTTTTTTATCGTAGTATTTAAAATCGGTTTCTATCGAAAGTATTTCGGGCTGTGGAAATTGTATGATTTTTATTACTTTTTCTTTTTCAAGGGCTTCTATTTGTATTTTGTTCAAGTCAAAACCCACGTGTGCTTTGGCATCGATTAGTAAAATGGCTTTTTTTGTGCCGATTAATTTTTCTAACCATTTGTGTTTGTTGGACTTATAATGATAGATTTCGGCAAATTCGGCTTCTACGGTAATGAGTTTGCTTACTCGCTTAATATTTTCAATTAAAATCGAAGCCTGTGCCATAGATTTTCTTTTAAAACGAAAATCTCCATATTTGGTAAAAACAAAATAGGCAACGAGCAACCCGATAATAAGTCCGATAAAAAGATATTCCATACTGTAAAGATACGCTTTTTAGCCTATTTTATACAACACCGGTTTAGAAGGAGAAGCATCGTTACAAAAAGGTGCAATCATTAAGTTTAGCAAATACGCCCCGTCTTTTATGTGTTCCGGAACATAAACAAGTTCGGTGATGGTAGCTTGCATACGTGGCGCTTCGGGATAATTCCAAAATGCTTTGTGAGCAAGAAGTTTCCCTTCGTCTTTTTCTTTGTCTATCGAAGGTGTGTCGATTAATAAGTGGTCTATTCCTTTTTCTCTTAAAAACAAAGCGGCACTTTCTGTAAGGTATGCCCAATTGGTATGGCTGTGGTTTTTGTGCTTTTTGGTTTCGGGATTGGGTATTGTTCTTATAATTACAGCTTCGGGAGTTTTGTTTTTTAACATTTGCTGCAATTGATTTTTGGTAATCACGCTATCTTCTACTTGTTTTTGCGGTGTAACCGAAATAACTTCAGATAAAAAGAAAAACTGTTTTAATGCATTATTAACCGAATAAAATTCTTCCGAAATATGTCCGACACATTCTGTATGTGTACCGTGAGCGTGAGGATTAAATTGTATGTTATTAAAATTAACCGAAGCACCTTCGCTTACTTTTGCTACCCAATCGCCTTGTTCAACCGGCTGAATGACAGGCGTGCTTAAATACCAAGCCACCGGATTGTTTTTTGCTCCCGAAAGCGGTATCGAAATATCTAAAGGTTGCGACAAATCTACCGTTACGGAAGTATTTTTTAAGTTAATTGTGCTTTTCATCGGGTGGAAATATAAAATAAACTGTTTGGAGTTCAAATATTTTTTGGATTTTATTTTTAAACAAGTAACTTTCCTTAACTTCTTACCGTAAAAATCTAAAACCTCTAAGGCATTGATTTGAACCATTAAGGCATTAAGTTCCATTAAGGTGTTTTATTAAGTTTTATGTTTTCTTAACTTATCTTAATTTCTTAATGTTTAATAAAATTGAACCATTAAGGCATTAAGTTCCATTAAGGCTTTTCATTAAGATTTGTGTTTTCTTTAACCTGTTTTAATTTCTTAATGGTAAAATAATGAAAATGACAAAAAAAGAAGTTACACAAATGTCATACGACATAGTTGGATGCGCAATAAAAGTGCATAATGAATTAGGTCCGGGTTTATTAGAATCTGTTTATGAAAAATGTCTTAAATTCGAATTAGAGAGCAATGGATTTAGAGTAAAACAACAAGTAAAAGTACCTGTAAGTTACAGAGGACTAGAAATGGATGTTGAATTAAGATTGGATTTACTTGTAAATAGCACCATAATTATAGAATTAAAAACGGTTGAAAATATTCTACCGGTTCATCAAGCTCAATTACTAACTTATATGAAGTTGTTAAAAAAACCTCAAGGATTGCTTATTAACTTTTTTACAGATAACATCACAAGAAACTTAAAGCCTTTTGTTAACGAATACTTTAAAGAATTAGATTAAATATTAAGGTCTTAATTTTACACTCTAAAAAACCTTAAATTCTTACCGTAAAAATCTAAAACCTCTAAGGCATTGATTTGAACCATTAAGGCATTAAGTTCCATTAAGGTGTTTTATTAAGTTTTATGTTTTCTTAACTTATCTTAATTTCTTAATGTTTAAAAAAATTGAACCATTAAGGCATTAAGTTCCATTAAGGTGTTTCATTAAGTTTTGTGTTTTCTTTAACCTGTTTTAATTTCTTACCGGTAAAAAAAAACTACTCTTCAACATAAAACAAATCTGCCGAAATACCATCGCCCAAAAATTTTCCTTTTTTAGAGAGATGAATAGTTTGGTCTTTTTCAGAAAAAATTAAAAATCCGTTTTCCAGATATTTTTTGGCTTGTTTTAATAAATATATTCGGTATTTTATTCCAAAACGGTTTTTTACTTTCTCTAAATTCACACCCCACATCGTTCGCAATCCGGTCATAATATATTCGTTGTATCTTTCAATAACCGAGAGCATTTCAACATCCTGTTTTAGCTTGTCTTGTTGCAAATTTTTAATGTAAAGAATGTTATTTTTAATATTCCAACTACGTTGTTTTCCGTTAAACGAATGCGCCGAAGGTCCAATTCCCAAATACGGTTTTCCCGTCCAATACGCGGTATTGTTTTTTGAAAAATAACCCGGTTTTCCGAAGTTCGAAAATTCATAATTAACATATCCGGCTTGTGTAAGTTTTTCAACCAAAATTTTATAATGTTGTTGAGACACAGCATCATTTACCGGAGGTATTTTCTGCTTTTCTATCAACTTTTTTAGTGCGGTTTTGGGTTCAACCGTTAATGCATACGCCGAAATATGAGGCACATCCAATAGTAATGCGGTTTTTATATTTTGCTTCCATTTTTTGACACTCATATTGGGAATTCCGTAAATTAAATCAATGGTAATGTTGTTAAAAAACTTTTTTGCCTCTCTTACCGATTCTAAAGACTCCTTAGCATTGTGAGCTCTGTTCATTAGTTTTAAATCATCTTCAAAAAAAGATTGTACACCTATACTTAAACGGTTAACAGGTGTTTTTGACAATTCTTTAATATAGGTAGCGGTTAAATCATCAGGATTGGCTTCCAGAGTAATTTCAGGTTTTTTGTTAACAGAGTAATTTTTATACACTTCATCTATCAAAAAACGTAACTCTTCAATCCGCAATAAAGAAGGCGTGCCGCCACCAAAGTAAATGCTTTCAACAGATTCACAAAGCTCGTTTTTTCTTAAAAACAACTCACGAGCAAGAGCCTGTACCATTTCTTGCTTGTATTTTAGTGAAGTAGAAAAGTGAAAATCGCAGTAATAACAAGCTTGTTTGCAAAATGGGATGTGTATATAAACGGATGCCATTAGCGAAAAGAGTAAGAAATAATAGTTGCGGATAAAAGTAACCATTTTTCAACGCATCACAAATTGTTAAAAAAAACTTACAACTCCTCTTTAAATTGCTTTTCTATCCATTGGTGTTTTTATATTTTTACTTCGTTAAGAAGTCATTTGTAAACTCCTTGTATGTACTTAATTTTTGATACCGAAACCACCGGATTACCCAAACGTTGGAATGCTCCTGTTAGCGATGTAGATAACTGGCCACGCTGTGTTCAATTGGCTTGGCAATTACATGACGGAGATGGAAAACTTATAGAGCATAAAGATTTTCTAATTCGACCTGAAGGATTTAACATACCGTTTGATGCCGAAAAAGTACACGGTATTTCTACCGAGTTGGCTCAACAACAAGGAAAACCGCTTAAAGAAGTCCTTGCAATATTTGAAGAAGCACTGCAAAAAACCAAATTTCTCGTTGGTCAAAATCTAAAATTCGATTTAAACATTCTGGGAGCCGAATTTCACCGGTTAAAAAAACAAAACCCTTTGTCCGACTATCCGGTTCTCGATACCTGTACAGAGACTACCGCCGCTTTATGTAAACTTCCCGGTGGTCGCGGAGGCAAGTACAAACTACCTACATTAACCGAACTGCACCAATTTTTATTTAACGAAACTTTTGCCGAGGCACACAATGCCATAGCCGATGTAGAAGCAACTGCACGGTGTTTCCTTGAGCTTATAAGAAGACAAGTCTATACAACCGAAGAACTGAATGTAACACCTGATTATTTCGAAAAATTTTCGGAAGTAAATCCGCAACCTATTCAGCTTATCGGGCTAAAACACACAAATTTAAAGGAGGCTTCAGCACGAATAAGAGAAGAACTACAAAACAAAAAAGAAGAAGAAAAAATCTCTTCAAAAGAGATGCAAGACAACATAGCTTCCTTAACTAATTTGTCTTTTTCGCATTTACACAACCACTCTCAATTTTCTATTTTACAATCCACTTCCAGTACTTCCGCTTTAATACAAGCTGCCGTAAAAAACCAAATGCCTGCTGTAGCCATAACCGATACCGGAAATATGATGGGAGCATTTCACTTTGTAGAAAGAATAAATACCTACAACAAATCCTTATCCGAAGAAGACAAACACAAACAACTCAAAGCCATTGTAGGGTGCGAGTTTTTTGTATGTGAAGACCATATCGATAAAAGTCACAAAGACAACGGATACCAGATTGTACTGTTAGCAAAAAACAAAAACGGTTACCACAATTTGGCAAAAATGTCGTCTATAGCCTATACCAAAGGTTTTTATTACGTTCCGCGTATCGACAAAAAAATAATTGAACAATACAAAGAAGATGTCATTGTGCTTACAGGAAGCCTTTATGGCGAAGTGCCTTCAAAAATTTTAAACGTGGGCGAAAAACAAGCCGAAGAAGCATTGCTTTGGTGGAAAGATACCTTCGGTGAAGATTTGTATATAGAAATTATGCGGCACAATCAAGAAGATGAAAACCGTGTAAACGAAACACTCATCGCACTTGCCAAAAAACACCATATCAAGCTGGTAGCAACTAACAACACCTACTACATCAACAAAGAAGATGCCAATGCACACGACATTTTATTATGTGTAAAAGATGGTGAAAAACAAGCCACTCCCATAGGAAGAGGGCGCGGTTACCGCTACGGTTTACCCAATCAAGAATATTATTTTAAATCGCAAGAAGAAATGAAAGCTCTTTTTAGCGATTTACCCGAAGCCATCGAAACCATTTCGGAAATAACAAACAAAATAGAGCCGTTTACACTTGCCCGAGAAGTTTTACTTCCCAAGTTTGATATTCCCGAAGCATTTCAATCCTCTGAAGATAAACAAGATGGTGGCAAGAGAGGTGAAAATGCCTATTTAAAACACCTTACTTACGAAGGTGCAAAACAACGTTATAAAGAAATAACTCCCGAAATACAAGAACGACTGGATTTTGAATTGGAAGTAATTGCAAACACCGGTTATCCCGGATATTTTTTAATTGTACAAGACTTAATTGCCAAAGCTCGTAAAATGGGTGTTTCGGTAGGACCCGGAAGAGGTTCGGCAGCGGGAAGTGCTGTTGCGTATTGCTTAGGAATTACCAATATAGACCCCATTGAATATGACTTACTATTTGAGCGGTTTCTTAATCCGGATAGGGTTAGTATGCCCGATATCGACATTGATTTTGACGATGAAGGAAGAGGAAAAGTAATGGATTATGTAATTAAAAAATACGGAAGCAATCAAGTAGCACAAATTATTACCTACGGCACTTTAGGTGCAAAATCGGCCATACGCGACACAGCAAGAGTACTGGATTTACCCCTTAACGATGCCGATAGAATTGCAAAACTGGTTCCTAATATGACCAAATTAAACAAAATATTTGGTCTGGAAGAAAAAGAATTACGTAGTAAATTCAGAAGCGATGAGTTGCCAAAAGTAAAAGAACTCCTTAACCTTTCGGAAGGAGAAGGCTTAGAGGCACAAACCATTAAGCAGGCAAAAGTTATAGAAGGCTCGGTACGCAATACCGGAACACATGCCTGCGGAGTAATAATTACTCCGGACGATATTACCAATTTTGTTCCGGTCGCTACGGCAAAAGACAGTGACTTATACGTAACCCAATTTGACAACTCGGTGGTAGAAAGTGCCGGACTCCTAAAAATGGATTTTCTTGGATTAAAAACGCTTACGCTCATCAAAGATACCGTTAAATTGGTTAAACACATTCATCAAGTCGTATTAGATCCCGACAATTTCCCGTTAGATGACCAAAAAACTTTCGAGCTTTTTCAACGAGGGGAAACAGTAGGTATTTTTCAGTACGAATCTGCCGGAATGCAAAAATATCTCAAAGAATTAAAACCTACCGTTTTTGCAGACCTAATAGCGATGAATGCTTTATACCGACCGGGACCTATGGATTATATTCCGAGTTTTATTAGAAGGAAAAACGGTGAAGAAAAAATCACCT
The DNA here is from genome assembly GCA_027081505.1 of Flavobacteriaceae bacterium. GTDB lineage: Bacteria > Bacteroidota > Bacteroidia > Flavobacteriales > Flavobacteriaceae > Marifrigoribacter. The sequence continues at coordinate 55,699 of JALWKK010000085.1, read as the reverse complement.
ATGACTTGCCGGAAATGAAAGAATTTCTAAAAGAAACTTACGGTATAACGGTATATCAAGAGCAAGTAATGTTGCTCTCTCAAAAACTTGCCGGATTTACCAAAGGCGAAGCAGATGTGCTTAGAAAAGCAATGGGTAAGAAACAAAAAGCCGTGTTGGACAATATGAAATCTAAATTTATCTCTCAAGCCGAAGCAAAAGGTCATGACCCGAAAATATTAGAAAAAATTTGGAAAGATTGGGAAGCCTTTGCCAGTTATGCCTTTAATAAATCACACTCTACCTGTTATGCTTGGATTGCTTACCAAACTGCTTATCTGAAAGCGCATTACCCTGCAGAATATATGGCAGCGGTACTTTCTAACAATATGAACGATATAAAAACCATCACGTTTTTTATGGAAGAATGTAAGCGTATGGGATTAAAAGTATTGCCTCCCGATGTTAATGAATCGTTTTACAAATTTACAGTAAATAAAGAAGGCGATATCCGATTTGGAATGGGTGCCGTAAAAGGCGTGGGCGGAAACGCAGTGGCAACGATTGTAGAAAACCGAAAAGAAGGAAAATACAAAAGTGTTTTTGATCTTGCAAAACGCATTGATTTGCGTGCTGCCAATAAAAAAGCATTTGAAAACCTTGCCCTGGCGGGAGGTTTTGATAGTTTTGGTGCGCATCGTGCTCAATACCTTCATGATACCGGAGACGGCGTGATGTTTATTGAAAAAGTTCTTAAATATGCTGCAAAATACCAAGCCACACAAAACTCTGCACAAGTAAGTCTGTTTGGTGATTCCAGCGAAGTGCAAATTCCCGAACCGGATATTCCGCAATGCGAAGATTGGGGAACTATGAAAAAACTAAAACTCGAAAAAGAAGTTGTAGGTGTTTATATTTCCGGTCATCCGTTAGATGATTTTAAAACCGAGTTAAACTACTTTTGTAACGTTAAATTAGCCGATTTATATAATCTTAAAAAGTATATAAATCGCGAACTTTCATTTGGAGGTATCGTAACCAATGTTCAACATCGTGAAACCAAAAACGGAAAGGGATGGGCGCTTTTTACTGTAGAAGATTTTGACGACAGCTACGAGTTTAAAATTTTTAACGAAAAATATTTAAAATACCGGCACTTTTTAACCCCTAACTCCTTCGTTTATATAAAAGCATACGTGCGGGATGGTTGGATAGACAGAGCAACCAATATAAAGAAAGACCCCAGAATTGAGTTCAACAACATACAAATGCTCCATGATATTATGGATACGCTCTCTAAAAAGTTAACACTTCATTTACCTATAAAAAAATTACAAAAATCACAGATAAAGCAACTAAAGGAGCTGTTTAAAACACACAAAGGCGACAAACAAGTTTATTTTACCGTTTACGAGCCTAACGATAAGATAAAACTTACAATGACCGCTAAAAAACAAAAAATAACTATTTCCAAAGAACTATTGGAAGAAATGGACGCTATGAATATTTATTATAAATTAAATTAAAAAGAAAAAGATTTATCTTCTAACAAACTCACTTAGCAAAATTGCAGTCGCAGTAGCTACATTTAAACTCTCGGTTTTTTGTAGATTGCCAAATCTCGGAATAGATATTTTGGTAATAACCAATTCTTCAATTTCGGGTGAAATCCCATTTGCTTCATTTCCCATTACTAAGATAACTTCTTTGGGAAGCGGTGTTTTATAAACATTTTTTCCTTTCATAAAGGCTCCCAAAACCGGTAATGTTGAGTCGGATAAAAAGGTTTTTAAATCGGTGTATTGCAAAGTAACTCTTGATAGCGACCCCATACTAGCTTGAACCACTTTAGGGTTAAAACAATCTGTGGTGTCTGTTGAACAAACCAACTGCGTTACCCCAAACCAATCGCAAAGTCTAATAATAGTTCCTAAATTACCGGGATCTCGTACAGCATCTAACGCCACGGTCAACCCTTTTTTATTAAGAAATTTGTGTTCAGGGATTTTAAAAACCGCAAGTGCTGTATTGGGAGATTTTAAAAAACTAATACGCGAAAGCTCTTCTTCCGTAATAAGCTGAACGGATTGATTAGTAAACAAATCATCTTCTGTAGAAAAAAGACTGTGAAGTTCCCATTTTTCGTCTAAAAATTCGGAGATTATCTTTTCCCCTTCGGCAACAAATAATCCCGTTTTTGTTCGGTACTTTTTTTGTTGCAAACTCGTTATTAATTTTATTTGACCTTTACTAATCAAAATAATGTATTTTTGAAGTTGTAAATGTAGGCACTTAACATCAATATTTGATACTTAAAATTGAATAAAACCTTCGCTAAAATACCATTTTTAATTGTTTTGACCATATTGTTTGCCTCGTGTAACGCCGTAAAAAGAGTCCCGGATGGTAACTACTTATTAACAAAAAACACCATTGTGACAGACAGTAGTGTGGTTAAAAACGAACGCATTTACAGTATTTTAAAACAACAACCCAACCCTAAGGTTTTAGGAATTCCTTTTGGAATTTTTATTTATAATTTGGGAAAACCCAACCCCGATTCTTCTTTTACAAAATGGTTGAATAAAAAACCTAAAAGAGAAAAACGACTTGTCAAACTACTATCTAAAAAGCAATTAAATAAATTAAAAAACAGCTATATAAATTTTAATGAATGGCTTAAAAAAGCAGGAGCAGAACCGGTTGTTATCGATAAAAATAAAGTAAATAAATCGGTTGAAAAGCTCAAAGATTATTATTTTAGTTTTGGCTGGTTTAACAGAGAAGTTTCTTACTCTATTGATACAACAAAAAACAAAAGAGCATCAATTACGTATCGAGTTAAATTAGGAAAACCCTATTTTATAGGCACTGTTACAGACTCTATTAGCTCGCCGGTAGTAGATTCGTTATACCAATTAACCAAGCATCTTTCGTTTATAGAAGAAGGAAAACAATATGCCACAAACGACTTTGTTAACGAACGCGAACGACTCACACTACAGTTTAGAAACTCGGGGTTATATCACTTCTCGCAAGAATATATTACCATCGAGAGCGACACCGTAAACACAAATTATAAAGTAAATACAACTTTAATTATTCCGGACAGAAGTTATCGTGTAAACGACAGCACTTATACCGAACCTTTTAAACTTCATAAGGTATCTGAAGTACGAATTATCACAGATTATAATTACGAAAACAGACATAAAACCCTTACCGATTCTGCTTCCTATCAAGGATACAAGTTATACGGTTATAATAAAATAAAATTTAAACCCAAAGCCATAACCGATGCCGTGGCAATAATACCAAACACCATTTACAAAGACATAGACCGAACCTTTACATATAACCAACTACGAAATCTGCAAATATTTAAATACCCAAACATTAGTTATACCGAAGACGCTAGAGACACCACAGGGACTAGCCTAATAGCGACTATTATGTTAACTCCAAAAAAAAGATTGGGTTTTAATTTTAATGCGGATGCTTATACTTCAACAATACAACAATTAGGAGTAGGATTTGGTTCTACCTTTTTAATTAGGAATGTATTCAGGCGTGCCGAAAATTTAGAACTCTCCGTTCGCGGAAGTTTAGGCTCTTCAAAAGATGTCGCCGAAAGAGACAGTAGGTTTTTTAATATATCTGACGTTGGAGGTGATTTAAAACTTCGTTTTCCCAGAATATTATTCCCTTTAAATACAGACAAAATTATACCCAAATATATGTCTCCGGAGACCCATTTGAGTTTTGGTTTTAATGCCCAAAACAATATTGGTCTGGATAGACAAAACACCAATGCCGGATTTAGTTATAGCTGGAAGTCATCCCAAACACTTTCACATAAAATAGAATTATTAAACCTTCAATATGTAAGAAATCTTAACCCTTCTAATTATTTTAATGTATACCGAAATTCATTTAGCAGATTAAATCAAATTGCCGTAGAGAGTGGTTACACTTTTAACAATCAAAATGAAAACCCCACCCTAGAAATTCCTAATGAAGCGGAAGCATTTATACAAGAAGTAAAAGACGGAAACCCCAGCGGTTTGGCACTTACTAATAATAACATTGAAGATGTTCTTAGCATTGCCGAACGAAAAGATAGGCTCACCGAAAACAATCTTATTTCGGCAACTAATTATACTTGGACAAGAGACACCAGAGAAAATGTTTCGGACAACAGCTTTTCCAGACTACGATGGAAAGTAGAAATTGCGGGAAACCTCCTTTCGGGTATTGCCTCTATTGCCGGATTAGAAAAAAATGAAAACGGAAATTATAAGCTCTTCGGAGTTGTTTTTTCACAATATTTAAAATTTGAAACCGAATATATTAAACACTGGGAACTTGGAAACAGCAATAACATATTAGCCTTACGAACTTTTGGCGGAATTGCATTACCATACGGAAACAGCAATAGTATTCCCTTTACCCGAAGCTATTTTGCCGGAGGTTCCAACGACAACAGAGGTTGGCGTGCATACGATTTGGGACCCGGAAGCAGTGGCGGCATACAAGATTTTAACGAAGCAAACTTTAAATTGGCTTTTAATACCGAATATCGTTTTACCATTCTGGGAAGCGTAAAAGGAGCTTTATTTTCTGATATAGGAAATATCTGGAATGTAAATGACAACGTTACCGATCCCGATTTTACCTTTAAAGGAATCTCCGATTTAAGAGAATTAGCCGTAGCAAGCGGGTTTGGCTTGCGCTACGATTTTGGTGTATTTGTATTTCGTTTTGATATTGGTTTCAAAACCTATAATCCATCTAAAACAGAAGGAACACGCTGGTTTAGAGAATATAATTTTTCAAAAGCTGTTTACAATTTTGGTGTAAATTATCCTTTTTAAATTTTTCAGTCAGCAATATTCAGTGGGCAGTATTTCAGTGAAATGTGAGGTAAATTCATACATCTTAAATCTGCAATCGAATAAATCTCCAATCGGAAAAAAATCATTAATCTAATTATATTTCCTATTTTTGTAATCCATTAAAATTTTTGTTATGAGTCACCAAATTAAACCCGGAGTAGCAACAGGAAAAGAAGTTCAAGCTATTTTTAACTATGCCAAACAAAAAGGTTTTGCATTACCTGCAGTAAACGTAATAGGTTCTAACTCGATGAACACCGTAATGGAAACCGCCTCTCGGTTAAATGCCCCGGTTATTATTCAGTTTTCAAACGGAGGAGCACATTTTAATGCGGGAAAAGGTCTCTCTAACGAAAACCAAAGAGCTGCAATTGCAGGTGGCGTTACGGGAGCCAAACACGTACATCAACTCGCAAAACAATATGGAGCTACCGTTATTATGCATACAGACCATTGTGCAAAAAAATTACTGCCTTGGATAGATGGTTTGTTAGACGCCGGAGAAAAGTTTTATAACCAAACCGGAAAGCCTTTGTACAGTTCGCATATGTTAGATCTTTCTGAAGAACCTATCGAAGAAAATATTGAAATAAGTAAACGATATCTGGAACGAATGAGCAAAATGGGGATGACACTTGAAATTGAACTGGGAATAACCGGAGGCGAAGAAGATGGCGTAGATAACACAGATGTAGATTCATCGAAACTATACACCCAACCCGAAGAAGTAGCCTATGCCTACGAAGAACTTCGAAAAGTCAGCGACCAATTTACCATAGCTGCAGCCTTTGGAAATGTACACGGCGTTTACAAACCCGGAAACGTAAAATTGCAACCCATTATCTTAAAAAATTCGCAAGAATTTATTCAAAAAAAATACAATACGCAACACAACCCAATTGATTTTGTGTTTCACGGCGGAAGCGGTTCTACCTTAGAAGAAATAAGGGAAGCCATCACCTATGGTGTGGTAAAAATGAATATCGATACCGACCTTCAATTTGCTTTTAATGAAGGAGTACGAAATTATATGATAAAAAATATAGACTATTTGAAAACCCAAATCGGAAACCCCGAAGGAGCAGACAAGCCTAATAAAAAATATTATGACCCCAGAAAATGGTTACGAGAAGGTGAGTTGTCTTTTTCAAAAAGGTTAGAACAAGCATTCCGCGACCTTAAAAATATAAACACTCTTTAAATAATAAAACTTCCCTAATTACAATAATTATGAGCTGGTTTAAAAGAACAAAAAAAGGAATTCAAACCCCGACAAAAGAAAAAAAAGACATCCCAAAAGGTCTTTGGTATAAATCGCCTACCGGAAAAATTGTAGAAGCAGAAGAACTCGAAAAAAACTTTTATGTAAGTCCGGAAGATGGGTATCATGTTCGAATTGGAAGTAAAGAATATTTTGAAATATTGTTTGATGATAACAAGTTTAAAGAATTAGATAAAAATCTCACATCAAAAGACCCGTTAAAATTTGAAGATAAAAAGAAGTACAAAGACCGTCTGAAAGAAGCCCAACAAAAAACCGGATTAAAAGATGCCATTCGTACTGCTGTGGGTAAATCTATGGGAGAAGACATTGTTATTGCCTGTATGGATTTCACCTTTATAGGAGGATCTATGGGAAGCGTTGTAGGTGAAAAAATAGCCCGTGCAGGAAAATATGCTTTAAAACATAAAATACCTTTTTTATTAATTTCGAAAAGTGGCGGAGCTCGAATGATGGAAGCGGCACTTTCACTTATGCAATTAGCAAAAACCAGTGCCGTTTTGGCACAATTATCAGAAGCTAAAATTCCGTACATCTCTTTATGTACCGATCCAACTACAGGCGGAACAACTGCCTCTTTTGCAATGCTGGGAGATATTAATATTAGCGAACCCGGTGCCTTAATTGGTTTTGCCGGACCCAGAGTGGTAAGAGATACCACAGGAAAAGAATTACCGGAAGGATTTCAAACATCCGAGTTTGTTTTAGAACACGGTTTTTTAGATTTTATAACTCACCGAAAAGATTTAAAAAGAAAGATTAATCTATATTTAGATTTAGTACTAAACAGACCATTAAGAGAAAAAACAGAAGACACTTCAACTTAATTAAAAATACGTAAATTTTCTCCATTTAGTTCAACTTGGTAGCGCAGCATCGGGAATTTTGTGTCCGGGTTGGTTTTATGCTGTCCGGTAACAATATCATAGGTGTTTTCATCATCTTCGCAAGGACAAGAAGCTTCAATGCCCTCTACAGTCATTGCCGAGCAACTATTAGGAGTATGATTCGGGTCGCTAATCTCAAAAGCGGTATATTGGCTGTTGTTTATATTGAAAACAACAATTCCTTTTATACCTTGTTGCGTAATAATAAGATGGTTTCCCGGAAACTGTAACGGAGTATATTCAGGTAGGTTTAAGTTTAAATTTAAATTTACCAAAGGAGTAATCAAATTAGGGTTGTTATTTCTTAACCTGTCTTCTTTACTACAAGAAAAGCAAACAGTCAACAAGAAAAAAAAAGCTATTTTTTTTATCATAATTTTAGTAAAAAATTCACATTTTAATATTTTTCAAAAGTACAACAATATTTTTTTTAATATATTTGTATCGTAAAATCCCATGAATCCATTTTTTTGGCGCGGGATTTTTTTATTATAATGTGTATTAAACGATGAAGCTATGAGTAAAGTATCTTATTATACCGCAGAAGGACTGAAAAAATTACGCGACGAGTTAAACCACTTAAAAGATGTAGAGCGTCCTAAGGCATCACAAGCCATTGCAGAAGCGAGAGACAAAGGCGATTTAAGTGAAAATGCCGAGTACGACGCTGCAAAAGAAGCACAAGGAATGTTGGAAATGCGGATATCAAAGCTGGAAGAAATTCTTGCCAATGCCCGTATTATAGACGAATCGCAATTAGACACATCCAAAGTGCTTATCCATTCAACCGTAAAAATAAAAAATCAAGAAAACGGTATGGAAATGACTTATAAATTGGTTGCACAAAGTGAAGCCGATTTGGCAGTGGGAAAAATCTCGGTTGATTCACCTATCGGGAAAGGGTTGTTGGGAAAAAAAGTGGGCGACACCGCAGAAATTATCGTTCCGAACGGAATTATGAAGTTTGATGTGATAGAAATAACACGAGACTAATGCCAACCGTATTTACCAAAATAATAAAAGGAGAAATCCCTTGTTATAAGATTGCAGAAACCGATGATTTTTTTGCTTTTTTAGATATCAACCCCAACGCAAAAGGACATACATTATGCGTGCCTAAAAAAGAAGTAAATAAATTATTGGATTTAGACGAAGAAACCTATACGGGTTTGATGCAATTTTCCCGAAAGATAGGATTGGCCATTAAAAAAACAATACCTTGTAATAGAGTAGGAATGGCAGTAATTGGTTTGGAAGTGCCGCATGTACACGTACATTTAATTCCGCTTAATACGATGGAAGACATGTCTTTTTCAAAAAAAGTGAAACTCACTTCCGAAGAATTTCAAAAAATCGCTTCCGCCATTCGTAAAAATTTTGATTAACTGGTTTTCTTTAAAGAAATTTCCATAGTGGTACCTTTACCAAGAGAGCTTTTAAGCACCCGTATTCTGCCTTTGTGGTATTTTTCAATAATTCGTTTTGCAAGCGAAAGTCCCAAACCCCAACCTCGTTTTTTTGAAGTAAAACCCGGAGTAAATATTTGATTGTAATCTTTTCTTGCAATTCCTTTTCCGGTATCCGAAACCTTTACAAGTGCATATTTTTCGGATTCTTCAATGATAATAGTAATACTGCCTTTTCCTTTCATTGCGTCGATAGCGTTGCGCACTAAGTTTTCAATAGTCCAGCCGTACAATTGTTTATTAAGATTTACATAAATAGGTCGGTTGGGAGTTGTAATAGAAAATTCTATAAGTTTTGAGCTTCGTCTCTTTAAGTAATCTATAGCTTCGGTTGTAGTTGTAACCAAATCGGTTTTTATAATTTCGGGTATCGAACCAATTTTAGAAAAACGCTCGGTTATGGTTTTAAGACGATCGATGTCTTTTTCTATTTCCGAAACATATTTCGGATTTACATTTTCGGTTTTTAAAATTTCTGTCCAACCTACCAATGACGATAAGGGTGTGCCTATTTGGTGTGCGGTTTCCTTTGCCATTCCAGCCCAAAGCTTATTTTGTTCTGCTTCTTTTGAAGTTCTAAAAAACAAATAAATAGCTAAAAAAAACAATAACATAATAAGCACTAAGGCAGCAGGGTAATACTTAATTTTATTTATCAGCGGAGAATTGCCGTAATATATGGTTTGCAGTACTTCTCCGTTAAAAGTAATATCTATGGGAGTGTATTCTTCAGAAAATTTCCGGATAAGACGGTCTCTTTTTTCAGGAGTATTTATTTCTGAATCTTTAATGTTTCTATAATCATAGGTTTTTTCATTTGGACTATACGAAATCATTGGGGTAGTCGTGTTGCTTTGTAGCACTTTTAAAACCGTTTCGTTGGAAAGCAGCTCATTATTATGTTTGTTATTTACATCTATTTTTCTAACATCTTCTTGAGCAGTAGCCCAAATTTCCATCTTGGTGCGTTCATCTTCCTTTAATCTGTTAAAAAAAACAACGGTGTTAAACCCTATTAACCCAATAATAATAAACGAAACAACGATAAAAAACCATCGATAGGTTTTCAAATTTTTAAACATAAAAAAAATTAATTTTCAAGACTATAAATATAAACGAATTCTGTTAATATTATTATGCTAACATTTTTTTTCAACTCTAAGTGTTTCAATATATTTGCAAACTATGATAACGATTAATCCAAAAGAAATAAGCACCGGAAAGTTACATGGATATTTGCTTGGAGCCATTGCTCCAAGACCCATTGCACTTTCCAGCACCATAGACGAAAAAGGGGTTAGTAACCTTTCGCCTTTTAGTTTTTTTAATGTTTTTAGTGCCAATCCGCCCATTCTAATATTTTCGCCTGCCAGAAGGGTACGTGATAATACAACCAAACATACTTTAGAAAATGTTTTACAAAACAAAGAAGTGGTCATCAATATTGTAAACCACGATATGGTACAACAAATGTCACTTTCTTCAGCCGAGTTTCCTAAAGGAATAAGCGAATTTAAAAAAGCAGGGTTTACACCTTTACCTTCGTTAAAAGTAGCACCTCCCCGAGTTGCCGAATCTCCTGTACAGTTTGAATGTAAAGTAAATCAAATTATTGCTCTGGGGAATGAAGGAGGTGCCGGAAATTTGGTAATTTGCGAAGTCGTACAACTACATATAAACGAAGCTGTTTTAGATAAAGAAGGAAAAATTGATGCTAAAAAATTAGATCCCGTAGCCCGAATGGGAGGGACTTGGTACAATCGGTCTAAAGAAGGAATGTTTCAAATACCCAAACCCATTTCAAAATTAGGAATAGGAGTAGATGCACTTCCCGAAAACGTGAGAAACAGTACGGTTTTAACGGGAAACGACTTAGGGATTTTAGGTTCTCTTGAACAACTTCCTACAAAAGAAGAAATAAACACTTTTATTGAAAAAGGAATAAACGGATGCCCGCATTTTAAAGAAGCAACTTACGAAAAAACACACCAACAAGCCCAAAAAATGATACAAAAAGGGTTTGTAAAAGATGCCTTAAAATTATTAATGGCAATGGATGTACTTACTAAATAATATATAAACAATTATCAAAATGGAATTACAAGGAAAAATTAAACTTATAGGCGAAACTAAAGAATACGGAAACAACGGTTTTAGAAAAAGAGAATTGGTTATTACAACCCAAGAGCAATACCCGCAAAGTATTCTGGTTGAATTTATTCAGGACAAGTGCGATTTATTAAATAATTTTACAGAGGGACAAGACGTAAAAATAAGCATAAACATAAGAGGAAGAGAATGGACCAATCCGCAAGGTGAAGTAAAATATTTTAACTCCATTCAAGGATGGCGTATCGAGAGCTTACAACCCGAAATGCCACATGATTTACCACCTATGCCACCCGAAGACGCCTTTGAACCCGCAACCGATATTAATACGGAAGAACCGGACGATCTTCCGTTTTAGTATTCTTTGACACGGCTTAAACAGTAAATCCAGATATTTGATAAAATCAAGGATTTATTATATTGTTTTTTTTTACTCCCAAAAAACTTCCTAAAACCAATGATAAAATATTTTTTTAATTCATTTCTTCATTGTAATATTGCAATATTACTTTTCGTGTTTAACGATTAAACAACAAATATAGAAGCCTGAAAAAATGGGCGCCTCAAAATTATCCATACATACCCAAGAGCAAATAGAAATGGCACAATTTGCAAAAGTATTTGCACATCCGGCTCGAGTCTCTATTTTGCAATACATCGCTTCGCAAGATTCCTGTATTTGTGGTGACATTGTAGATAAAGTCGGGCTGTCGCAACCTACCATTTCGCAACATTTGCAAGTAATTAATGCCGCAGGTTTGTTAAAAGGCACTTTTAAAGGAAAAACGATTTGCTATTGTCTAAACGTCGAGAAATTCCGGCAAATGCAAGAACTATTTAATTCCTATTTCAATAAAACCGTTGCAAGTTGTTGCAACATTTAAAATTTATATAAAATGAAAACAGAAAAACAATTAAAAAACATTGTAAAAGAAAAATACAGTAAAATAGCCCTGCAAGGAAAAGTAGAAAATGCTTCGTCTTGTTGCGGAGCCACTACCCCAACCAATAAAGTGTATAACATTATGATGGACGATTACAGCCAAACCGAAGGTTATGTAGAGGATGCCGATTTGGGTTTAGGGTGCGGACTTCCTACCCGGTTTGCGAAAATAGAAAAAGGTGATACCGTTATAGATCTTGGCTCCGGTGCCGGAAACGATTGCTTTGTCGCAAGATACGAAACCGGCGAAACCGGAAAGGTTATCGGTATCGATTTTACGCCGATAATGATAAAAAAAGCACGTGAAAATGCCGAGAAACTCGGGTTTAATAATGTAGAGTTTAGAGAAGGAGATATAGATGATATGCCGGTAAGTGATAATGTTGCCGATGTAGTGGTAAGTAATTGTGTGTTAAACTTGGTACCTGACAAACAAAAAGTAATTAACGAAATTTACAGAGTGCTTAAACCCGGAGGGCATTTTAGTATTTCGGATATCGTGCTGGTAGGCAACTTACCTGAAGCACTACGCCAAGATGCCGAAATGTACGCAGGTTGCGTAGCAGGAGCCATACAAAAGCAAGATTATTTGCAGTATATTAAAGATGCCGGTTTTAGCAACATAACCATTCAAAAAGAAAAAACCATTGTCATTCCCAACGATATTCTTTCAAAATATCTTTCGGAAGAAGAAATCACAACCTTTAATAACGGAACTACCGGAATATTCAGTATTACCGTTTATGCGGAAAAGCCCGGAGCGAAAAGTACAAAATCTAAAATGAAACTTTCAGAAATTCAAAATTCTTGTTGCGATCCTGGAACAGATTGCTGTTAATATTAGCACAATGATTTTTCCAGAAATTGAAGCCTATTTACAAAAAGCTTCCGCTCAAAAAATACCGGAAGACCGAAAAGAGTTGCTAAACGAACTCGTTGTTTTTATTCTTGAAAAAATACAAGCCAATGAGCCTGTGCAACTCAATTTTATTTGCACCCATAATTCAAGAAGAAGTCAGTTAGCGCAAGCTTGGGCGCAAATTACAGCTTCTTACCATAACATTCCGGTGTGTTGTTACTCGGGAGGTGTAGAAGAAACCGATTTTTATAAAAGTGCGTATCAAGTGTTAGAAAATTCAGGAATCAAAATAGTAATCGAACAGGGAAAAGAGAATCCCGTTATTTGGCTGTATTATTCTGCCGGTTGCCCGCCTTTAAAAATGTTTTCTAAGATTTTTGACCACGCCTTAAATCCAAATAAAAATTTTGCTGCCGTGATGACTTGCTCTCACGCCGACGAAAACTGTCCGTTTATTCCCGGTGCCGAAAGCCGAATACCCATTACTTACGAAGACCCTAAAAAAGCCGACAACACACCTGAAGAATTAAATAAATATACCGAAAGAAGCCTCCAAATAGCTTCCGAAATGTTTTATGTTTTCTCACTTGTAAAAAAGCAAGATGAAAAATAAAAAACTATCTTTTTTAGATTCGTATTTAACCCTTTGGATATTTTTAGCAATGTTGCTGGGTGTAGATTTGGGATATTTTTTTCCAACTATCCCCGAAAAAATAAATTTTTTAAATTCCGGAACTACCAATATTCCGCTTGCTATCGGGTTAATTTTAATGATGTATCCACCTCTTGCAAAAGTAAATTACGCATTGCTTCCCAAAGTATTTAAAGATGTAAAAATACTTTCCATTTCGGTTTTTTTAAATTGGATTGTGGGTCCCTTACTTATGTTCTTTCTTGCCATTACTTTTTTAAGAGATTATCCCGAATATATGACCGGACTCATCTTAATAGGTTTGGCTCGTTGTATTGCAATGGTTTTAGTTTGGAACGATTTAGCCGAAGGAAGTAGCGAATACGGAGCGGGCTTGGTAGCCATAAACAGTATTTTTCAGGTGTTTGCTTACAGCTTTTACGCGTGGTTATTTATTACCAAACTTCCGCCATTATTCGGGTTTGAAGGAGCTATTGTCGATATTTCTATAGCTACCATAGCAGAGAGTGTTTTAATTTACTTAGAAATTCCGTTTTTTTTGGGGATTTTAAGTCGGTTTTTTCTTACCCGATTGAAAGGAAACTCATGGTATTCGCAAAAGTTTATTCCCGCTATATCACCCATTACACTTATAGCTTTATTGTTTACCATTGTATTAATGTTTTCGTTAAAAGGAAAATTAATAGTTACCATTCCCATGGATGTACTAATAATTGCAATCCCGCTAGTTTTGTATTTTATTATTATGTTTTTTATCAGCTTTTTTATTAGTAAAAAAATGGGCGCTTCCTACGATAAAGTAGCATCGGTATCTTTTACTGCAGCAGGCAATAATTTTGAATTGGCTATTGCTGTTGCTATTGCGGTTTTCGGGTTAAACTCCGGCGAAGCATTTGCAGGAGTGGTAGGACCTTTAGTAGAAGTACCTGCTCTTATCCTATTGGTGAAAGTGGCTTTTTGTCTAAAAAAAAAGTATTTTTAAGACAAATTGACAGAAACACACATCACTCTATCCATAAAAAGATTGTACCTTGTGTTGGCAAAATTCTTGCGAATATGGAATTACTAAAAAACATCAGTCTTTACTAGTATTTTTCAGAATAGGAAATGCAATATAAACTGGTATAAAACCAAGAAAAAACAATATGGCATATATAGATTATTATAAAGTTCTGGGTTTATCTAAAAACGCTTCCGAAAAGGACATAAAAAAAGCGTACCGTAAATTAGCACGAAAGTACCATCCGGATGTAAACCCGAACAACAAAGAAGCAGAAAAAAAGTTTAAACAAATAAACGAAGCAAACGAAGTATTAAGCAATCCCGAAAATAGAAAAAAATACGATAAATACGGCGAACATTGGCAACATGCCGATGAAATAGAAAAGGCAAATAAACAACGGCAATCGCAACAACAATATGCCGGTGGTTTTGGCGGCGCACAACACACCGGTTTTGACGGCGAAGACTTTTCCGACTTTTTTAGTTCGATGTTTGGCGGTGCATCAGGTGCCGGCGGAAGGAGGTCTGTAAAGTTTAGAGGACAAGATTACAACGCCGAATTACACCTAAACCTTACCGATGTTTACAAGACTCAAAAACAGGTAATTACCGTAAATAATAAGAAGATACGCCTAACAATACCTGCCGGAGTAGAAAACGGTCAGGTAATAAAAATTAAAGGCAAAGGAGGTCCCGGAATAAACGGAGGACCAAACGGCGATTTGTACATCACTTTTTCAATTACAAACAACACGAAGTTCAAAAGAGACGGTAGCAATCTTTACACTACTATAGATTTAGACTTATACACCGCAGTTTTGGGAGGCGAAATAACCATAAACACCTTAGACGGAAAAGTAAAGCTAAAAGTAAAACCCGAAACACAAAACAACACCAAAGTAAAATTAAAAGGAAAAGGATTCCCTGTTTATAAAAAAGAAGGAGTTAACGGCGATTTATTCGTTACGTATAACATAAAAATTCCAAAAAACCTATCACCAAAGGAAAAACAACTTTTTCAAGAATTAGCTAAACTTAGAAAATAATGAAAAAAGATAATTTAATATCGGTAGAGCAATTTTGTGTACATTATAACATTCCTAACACTTTTATCGATTCGCTAGTAGAATATGATTTGATAACCGTAATCCCCGAAGAAGATACAAACTATCTTGATATAGATACTATTTCTTCAATCGAAAAAATGATGCGAATGCATTTTGATTTAAACGTAAATTTTGAAGGATTGGATGTTGTAAACAACTTATTACAACAAATTGAAGAATTACAACAGGAAATGCAAGTGCTTAAAAATAAATTACGGTTTTACGAAACTTTTTAAAACTTCAAACAAAGATTAAAGAAATAAAATCACTACGAGCAGACACCTTAGTTTATGATATTGAAGAATATCTTACCGTAGAAGAACTGGATGTAATCGATAAAGGAATAGCAATGGGGATTAAATATTGGAACAAGATAAACAAAATAGCCTACATAGACGATAATAAAAAGTGGGGAAGCCTAATTGTGTTAGACGATATTTTTACCAAATTTAAAGAAAAGTATTTTGAGTTAGACCAAATTGACAAAGCTTGGGAATGGCTTTCAGAATAAAAAATACAAGAAAACTTTAACAATTAACCAAATAAAAAAGAAATATATTTGTTGCCTTTAAACCAATTGAGGTTAGCTAAAAAAGTATCATTCCGATTTGCCTTTGACAGAGAAGAAGCCCTAAATAACAAAATAAAGACTTTTTCAGACAGCCTTATTTTTATACCAAAAAAATGAAAAAAATAATTGTAATAGTAGTCGTTTTTATCTTTCAAACCGGGATTTTTGCACAAAACAAAGCCCCTTACGTAATTTATAATGCCAAAGGAAAAAAAGTTTCATATAAAAAAATGCTAAAAGAATTAGCAAAAAAAGATATTGTTCTATTTGGTGAATTGCATAACAATCCCATTTCTCATTGGTTAGAATACGAAGTAACCGAAAGCCTAAATAAATCAAGAAATCTTATACTTGGTGCCGAAATGATGGAAGCGGATAATCAAGACGAATTAAACGATTATCTTAACGGAAAAATTAATCAAAAAGCATTGGATACGCTTGCTCGTTTGTGGCCCAACTACAAAACAGATTACAAACCTTTAATCGACTTTGCAAAAGACAACAAACTACAGTTTATTGCTACCAACATCCCGCGAAGATTTGCACAAGAGGTATATAAAAAAGGTTTTCAAGCATTAGACACACTAACCGATAAAGAAAAAAAATGGGTGGCTCCTCTTCCATTTCCTTTTGATAGCGAATTACCCACTTATAAAAATATTTTAAAAATGATGGGCGACCACGGAAGCCCAAAACTTGTTATGGCACAAGCAAGTAAAGATGCAACTATGGCTCATTTTATTTTACAAAATTATATTCCGGGCAATCTGTTTATTCATTATAACGGCTCGTATCATTCCGATTATTTTGAAGGAATTATGTGGTATTTAAAACAAAGCAAACCCAATTTAAAATACGCCAGCGTTACTACCGTTTCGCAAGAAGATGTCTTTTCTCTTTTAGAAGAAAATAAAGGAAAAGCTAATTTTATTATTGTTGTAGATGAAAATATGACAACTACTTATTAGTAAAACACATGAGATTTTGTTGTAGATAAAAGATTTTTCGATTAATGATATTTCTTATACTGATGTTAGGAGCAAGCTGAAACAGAAACCGAGAATGATAAATTTGCTACAAGAAAACAATAAAAAAGATATTCCCACCACCAAATAGCACGTTTGCAATTCGCACAATCCTACGCTCAAACCTAAAATTGCAAAAGAGCTATTTTTTGCCAACACACAATTGTTGAAAAAAATGTTTATGTTCTAAATAATTTTGCTATTTTTATCAAGATGAATTACGCAAGATAAATATTACAAGATGAAAGAAACATTTGGCGAATATATTAGACGATTAAGAACTCAAAAAGGTCTTACATTAACTCAATTAGGAGCATATATTGGTGTTGACAGCGGAGCTTTGAGTAAAATTGAAAATGGTAAAAAAGAATTAGACGAAAAGGTTTTACCTAAAATTGCAGAGATTTTTCAATTAGATTTATCTGAATTAAAAGAAGAATTTATTAGTGAACAAATCGCTTTTAAAATATATAAAAGTAATTGTTCTGAAAATGTTTTAAATCTTGCTGAAAAGAAAGTTAAATATTTGAAGCAAAAGTTTGTAAAGCAAGGAAATTTAAATTTATAAAAGGAAACAAAATGAGATACTACGGAGCTAAAACAAAAATATTACCTTTAATTGAAAATGTTGTAAAATCAACAGGGGTTAATGGTACATCGAATTTTGTTGATCTTTTTGCAGGAACAACATCGGTTGGAAGACATTTCAAGAAATTAGGCTATACCATTTATTCAAATGATATATTGGAGTTTTCTTATGCTTTATCAAAAACATATATCGAATTAAATACTCAACCCAAATTTAAAAAACTAAAAAAACATCTTAAAATAATTCGAGATGACAATCAACTTATTTTTGATTATTTGAATAATTTAGATAAAAAAATTAAAGGATTTATTTTTAAAAATTATTCCCCAAATGGAGGAAGACAATATTTTACAGATGAAAATGCTTTAAAAATAGACACCTTTCGCTATTTATTTGAAGAGTGGAGAAATTTAAAATATGTTAATGAATTAGAGTATTACTATTTGATTACTTCACTTTTAAGAGCGGTTAATTTAGTTAGTAATGTTTCAGGAACTTATGCTGCATATTTGAAAAATTGGGACAAAAGGGCATTAAAACCTTTAATATTAGAGCAAGTACCGATAATTGAAAGCACTACTAAAAATAAAGCATTTAAAAAAGATGCAAATCAATTAATAAAAGAAATAAAACCTGATTTATTATATCTTGATCCACCTTATAATTCCAGACAATATGCTTCAAATTACTTTATCCTTGAACTGATTGCGGAAGGTTGGTTTGATAAAGAACCGAAAATTTATGGAAAAACGGGAATGAGAGAATATGAACATCAAAAATCTAAATATAGTTCAAAAGTAAATGCTCTGAATGCTCTTGAAGATTTAATTTTAAATGGAGCTAAATCTAAATATATATTTTTAAGTTATAGTAATGAAGGGATTATTCCCCAACATTCACTGATTAAAGCGTTAGAGCGTGTCGGAGAAGTTGAAGCACATACTACAAATCATAAAAGATACAGAAGTATTAATCAAACAGTTGAAGACCCACAACTAACATTAGAATTCGTTTATAAGGTTAAACCGAAAAAAACAGTAAATAAAACAAATAATCTATCGGGTAAAGAATGGTTGCAAAATTCTTTTAGTATTTGGAGAGATTTAGGGAAAACAGAAGAAGAAAAAAAATTAAAACACCCGGCTATTTTTACTATCAAATTAGTATCAAAACTTATTGACACATTTTGCAAACCAAATGGTGGTTTAATTCTTGACCCTTTTGCAGGTTCAGGAACAGCTTTGATTGCAGGTTTATTAAAAGAAAAAGATGTTATTGGTTTTGATTTGAGTGAAAAGTATAAGCATCTTTTTATTGAACGAGCAAGCAAATCATATAAAATTAACTCTTATGGATTAGACGAAAAATATATAGTAAAAGATGCCAGAAAATTATCGGAGAATTTAGAAGAAAATAGTGTAGATTTATGTATAACATCTCCACCATATTGGGATATCCTAAATAGAAAAAGAACAGCAGATAATAAAACTAATGTAAATTATTCTAATCAAGATAATGATATCGGAAACATTAAGGAATACAACGATTTCCTAAAAGCGTTGAAAGATATATCACAAGAAGTATATAAAGTTTTAAAACCTAAAAGTTACTTTATAATGAATGTAATGGATTTAAGAAAGAAAAGTAATTTTTATCCATTGCATATGGATGTTTCTATACTTGCAAGAGAAATTGGTTTTAGTTTTGAAGACATAATAATTTGGGATAGACAACCTGAATATAATAATATGAGACCATTAGGATATCCTTATAAATTTATTGTAAATAAGGTTCACGAGTATTTATTAATTTTTAGAAAACCGGATAAGTAATTATGGAAAAAAATAAAATATCAAATTTTTTAACTCCTGATATTTCTTATCTATTAGGATTGATAACAGGAAGAGGGGAAATTCAATATTCAACAGAAATTAAAAAGATAGTCATAGATTTTGAATATAAAACGTTACAATCAAAGGCTATCACAAAAATTTTTGACCAGAAATTACATATTCAAACAAGTCTTGATAGTGTTGTTGTAAGACTTCAAAATATGGGAATTGATGTAAGAAAAGATGTTTCTGATAACAAAATAACACTTGTTTTAAAATGGGAAAAAGAAGACATATCTTGGCTGTTTATTAAATTTTTGATTAATGGAACACGATTTAGCTATCACGATTTCTTAATCCCTGACCCAATTTTCGAAACATCAGATACAAACAAAAAAGAGTTTCTGCGAGACTTATCAGATGTCACTGCATACGTAAGAAATTCAAATCGAGACCAAAGAGGTAAACATCGTGTATATATTGAAATTTCAAATAAAAATTGGTTTTTACCGCCACAAGTTTGTGAATTATTACAGAGTTTAAATGTTCCTGTTCAATACATTGGATATGGACATCCAAATATGAGAGACCCCAAAGCAAAATCAACATCAACATCTTGGGCAAAAGAACATCAAATGAAAATTTATGCCGAGGACTTTGAGAAAGTAGGTTTTTACATTTCTCATAAAAATGAAGCCCTCGAAGAATTAGCAGACTATAACAAAGAAAATTTTTCAAATAGCCAAAAACTTTGTGACGGAATAACAAAACGTAAAGCAACAAAAACACCTCACCCACACGAAGCACACGAAAAATTACCTGATGTTTTGCAAGGAAAACATTTTGACGGATTTAAAGAAATTTGTAAGTGTTTAGGTTGTTATAAACAAAAAAAGAAATAAAATAATATGTATAAATCGGAAATTGATATGTATCCTGATATTATTCAATGGTTAGATAAACGATTGAATGAGAAATATGGAAAAAAAGCAAAAAAAATAATCGTATTAGATACCCACGATAGTGATTTGTCAAACTTTATAATAAAACTCAATTACCAGAAATTTTTCCCTGAATTTACAACTTATAAAATAAGACAGGATATTACAGGCTTTATTGAGTATGAAGATAAAGTTGATTTAGTATTTGTCGAATGTAAGAATACAAAACTGAATTTAATAAATTTATCTCAATTGATAGGTTATTCTTGTATTGCATTGCCAATTTTTTCAATATTAATTGCTCCGCAAGGAATGGGAACAACATTATCAAAATTACTAAATTCGTTTAATAGAAAAGATATTTTAGAATTTAGACCAAATAGGAGAATACAAGTATTAAAATGGGATTATAATAAAAAAGATATTGATAGAATGAATAGTGTAGTTTAGTCATACAGAAAGCCATACACACCTGCCCGTTCCGCAGGCGGGTTTGCAATTCACACGAGCCAAAGTTTTAGGTGTTTTTTTTCGGATGCTAAAGATTTCGCAGTTAGAACCGAAAAAAAAACTAAAAATTTACAGCTTGTTATAAAAATGTTCTATTTTTGCCAGAGCACTAAAATTTATAATTATGAAAGTTTTAAAATTAATCACTTTTGGTCACATCCTTCTTAGCGTACCATTTATCGCTGGTATTTTTACCTATTATAAATATTCATTAGGATATGAATATTTAATGATTTTTTTAAGTGTCGGGTTCTTATACTGGAGTGTAGTAACACCTTTTTATAAAAATTTTTGTATAAAAAGAATCAACAATAGAGCAGACTACTTTAAATGGAAAAAACAATCTATAAGGACATTGCTGTTCTGGCCGGATAATTTTCTGTTAACCTCTCTCGAGTTTTGGGATGAAGAAAGATATTTAGAATATGTTAACAGATGTAAAAAATTGATAACGCAGTCGCAATCTTTTTCTAATTAGTTAAGTTATACCTATTCTTAATATTTTTATATAATGCCGTTACAAAAATAGTGCAATGAGAAAACTTGAAATTGAACTATATTGAATTCGTATTCGGTATTACTCGACGTGGCACAGTAACACGGTATATAAAAATTAGTAATTGGGATTTAGAAACCAATGTTCAGCTCTTTTCTTCTATCACTTTCTGAACGTTTTAATCAAGCGTTTATATATAAAATAATTTTTTAGCTCCTGTTTTTAAACTATTCCAAAATCTCAAACAACTTTCCCGGAAGGGGTCTTACCACGCCTTTTAATTCTAAGTTAAGTAAAATAGTAGCTGCTTTAAAGGTAGGTATGTTGCATTGCAGTGCAATGATGTCAAGTTGCTCTTTGCCGGCTTCTTTTAAGTAATCGTAAACAGGTTTTTCTTCTTGACTTAGCCCCACAAATAACCGTGTTTGTTGTGTTTTAGGTTTAGACTCTTCTATTTCCCAGCCCAAAACATACAGGATGTCTGCGGCACTGCTCAACAAATGCGCTCGTTGGGTTTTTATAAGGTTATTACAACCTTGACTCTGGGTATCGGAAGCTCTTCCCGGAACGGCAAAAACATCCCGATTATACGAGTTGGCAATGTCTGCCGTTACCAAACTACCTCCCTTTTCGGCAGATTCAATAACAATAGTAGCCTGTGAGAGTCCGGCAATAATACGGTTACGGCGCAAAAAATTTGTTCGGTCAAAAGCATCACTGCTCCAAAATTCGGTAATAAACCCACCGTTTTTTTTAACCGGCGAAACATATTTTTTGTGGTTTTTTGGATAGATTTGATTCAGCCCGTGTGCCAAGCAAGCAATAGTTTGCAAATCGTTATCTATCGCCGCAATATGTGCCGAAATGTCAACACCATAAGCAAAACCCGACACAATAACCGGATTTAAAGGGGCTATTTCGGCGATGAGTTTTTCGCAAAAAGATTTCCCGTAGGTGGTTACTTTTCGAGTACCAACAATGCTAATTATTTTTTTTTCTTTTAAATCTATGTTACCCGAAAGAAAAAATAAAATTGGACCGTCCAAACAATGTTTTAAATTTTCGGGATAATCATTGTCTAAAAAATAACTGAAAGAAATATTGTTTTCTTCAATATAACGCAATTCTTCTTCGGCTGCATCTATCTGTAATTTTTCAGAAAGGTCTTTCAGTTTAAACGCCCCAATCCCATCTATCTTAAGCAAGTTGCGTTTTTTCTCTTTAAAAACTCCTTCGGCAGAACCCACTTTTGCAATTAGTTTTTTTGCCGAAGCATCTCCAAGATTTGCCACTCTTTGAAGTGCAAGTGTATATAATAATTCTTTTTTTGAAAGCATAATAAAATACGGAGAGTCGTTGCAAAAATACAAATATTATTCACAATAACTTGTCTTACAAATGTTAACCGTTTTACCCTCCGTTTTGTTAATAAATTTATGCTAAAAAGGTAAAAAAAAATATATAAAAAAGTATCTTTGTTTTATGCAAGTAGTATCTTACATAAAAGATTTATTATATCGTTACGAGTGTGTTATAGTTCCGGGGTTTGGAGCATTTATCACCCATTTTTACAGTGCCAAAATTGATGCTGAAACGCAAACGTTTTATCCTCCAAGAAAGATAGTTTCGTTTAACAGGCATTTACAAACTAACGATGGATTACTGGCTAATTATATTGCCACGGTAGAAGACTCTAATTACCAAACCGCTTTACAGAAAGTAAGAAACTTTTCAGGGAAAATCTCTTTAGAGTTAGCCGAAGGCAAAACAGTAACATTTAAAAATATTGGAGAATTTCATCTTAACAAAGAAAACAAGGTGACGTTTATACCCGAAGAAAACCAAAATTTTTATACAGGATCATTCGGGTTAACCGCATTTGTTTCAACCAAAGTTACCCGAGAAATTTATAAAGAACAAGCTGAAGCATTAGAAGAACGTACACCTATCTTATTTACTCCCGAAAAACGACAATCAAAGCCCTATTTAAAATATGCAGCTATTGCTCTAATAGCGTTAACCATAGGAGGTTTTGGAGGAATAAAACTTTATGAAAAAAACATAGAAAAATACAACTTTGCACAAAAACAAAAAGCAAATAAACTCCTCGAAAATAAAATTCAAGAAGCTACTTTTATTATTGATAACCCGTTGCCTTCCATAAAACTTTCTTTTTTAAAGCAAAAAGGAAAATATCACATTATTGCGGGCGCATTTAGAATTGCCCAAAACGCCGATAAAAAAATAAAAGAACTCGCATCCAAAGGGTATCCGGCTTCTTTAATTGGTATAAACAAATACGGGCTACACCAAGTAGCCTATCAAAGTTTTGAAAACAGAGTCGATGCGCTAAAAGCACTTCGTACAATTAAAAAAACACAAAACCCTAACGCTTGGATGTTGGTTCAAGACTTAGACTAACCCATTTTTAAGTTGTGAAACTCCTTCCTAAAACCCCCAGCGAATCTCGCACCATCATTACAGACATTGTGCTTCCCGGAGAAACAAACCCTATTGGCAATATGTTTGGAGGCGAATTATTAGCCCGAATGGATAGAGCCGCAAGTATTACTGCCAGAAGACACAGCAGAAGAATAGTAGCAACCGTAGCGGTAAATAATGTTTCTTTTAATAAAATGATACCGTTAGGAAGCGTAGTTACCGTTGAAGCAAAAATTTCACGTGCTTTTAACAGCTCGATGGAAATTATAATGGATGTATGGATTGAAGACCGAGAAAACGGAATTAAAACCAAAGCCAACGAAGCAATCTACACCTTTGTTGCGGTAGATGAGACAGGAAACACCGTGCCTGTGCCTCCCGTAAAGCCTGAAACCGAGATAGAAAAAGAACGCTATAATGCCGCTCTAAGAAGAAAACAACTAAGTCTCGTTATTGCAGGGAAACTTAATCCTAAAGATGCTACCGAGCTAAAAGCATTGTTTTTTTAACATTTTTTCTCCATTTTTCTTATTAAAAAAAGAATATCTTTGAATTTCTTTTAAAAAAAACTAACTATGAAAAATTTTACTTTCGCTTATTGTAAAACACCATATTGGCTATTGCTATTATTTTTTGTTGCACCCTTTACATTTTCACAAAACGATTATCGCATTCAAATTCAAGAGCAAAGTATCGAAATTCCGGAAAATATCAACACATTTCAATGGAGCCAAATGCCCGAAACTTCAATATTTGAAAACGGATATATAGGATGGATTCAATTTTATGAAACCCCAACACAAGATATTCAGGATTTGTTTAGAACACAAAACCTTCAATTGCTGGAATACATACCAAACAAAACCTATTTATTTTATTTTCCTCAAAATGTTTCGATTTCGTTTCTAAAAAACAACGGAGTACGCGCTATTGTTCCGGTTGAAGGAAACTTTAAACTTTCGTCTGATTTACGAAACAAGATAATTCCCAATTGGGCAAAACAAGGCAACACGATTTTTGTAACGCTACAATTTCATAATTTTGTTTCACCCGAATTTGTTATAAGCGATTTAGCCAAGCAACAAATTGTGGTAAAACAACAATACAAAGGAAGCAACAATATAGATTTGTTAATTCCGGATAATTGTTTAGAAGAATTATCTAACTTACCTTATGTTAAATGGGTAGAGCTTATTGTAGCACCGAGTGTTCCCGATGATACGCGTGGAAGAAGTTTGCATCGTTCAAACGGATTGGACACACAAACGGGAACCGGAAGAAACTATACCGGAGTTGGAGTTGGAGTAATGGTACGTGATGATGGTATTGTGGGTCCTCATATTGATTTTCAAGGAAGAATAGACAATACTGCCGCAGGCGGTACTTTAGCCAATCACGGAGACGGTGTTGCCGGAATTATGGCAGGAGCAGGAAATCGTAATCCGACAATGAGAGGAATGGCTGCCGGTGCAGACATCTATGTGGTTAATTATGCTCCAAACTTTTTAGACAGTGCCACTCAAAACCTAATTAATGGCGGAACAGCCCAAATCACCAACTCGTCTTATAGCAATGGCTGTAACGACGGATACACAACCATAACGCAAACAGTAGATAACCAAACGCTCACCATTCCCACACTTTTACACGTTTTTTCGGGTGGCAACTCCAATGGAAACAACTGTGGTTATGGTGCCGGTAGCCAGTGGGGAAACATCACCGGAGGACACAAACAAGGAAAAAATGTAATCGCTGTAGCCAATGTTTATTTTGACGGAAGTTTAGTAAATACCAGTAGTCGAGGACCGGCTTATGACGGAAGAATAAAACCCGACATAGCAGCTAACGGTCAAAACCAAAATTCAACAACCGAAAATAACGGATATCAAAATTTTGGCGGAACCTCGGCAGCAGCTCCCGGTATTGCCGGAATATCGGCACAATTATACCAAGCTTATGCAGAAGCCAATGGCGGAGCATTACCTCCGTCTGCATTAATTAAAGCCACTTTATTAAATACCGCCAATGATGCCGGAAATGTAGGACCCGATTTTAAATTTGGATGGGGAATAGTTAATGGTCTTCGAGCGGGAATTCTTATTGAAGACGGTAGATACTTGCTAGATGAAATTTCGCAGGGAATCACCAATACACATACCATTGCAGTTCCAGCCGGAACAACTCAAGTTCGATTTATGCTATATTGGAGTGATGTAGCTGCTTCTCCCGGTGCCAATCCGGCATTAGTAAACGATTTAGATTTGGTTGTAACAGATCCGGCTTCAACAACTCATTTACCCTGGGTTTTAGACTCAACTCCAAACTCTACAGCTTTAAACTCGCCGGCAACAAACGGAGTCGATCACCTAAACAATATGGAACAAGTATTGATTAATAACCCTGTTGCAGGAAATTACACCTTAGATGTTTCCGGATTTAACGTACCTGTAGGGCCACAAGACTATTTTATTGTTTATGAATTTATTACCGAAAACCTTACGATTACTTATCCCAATTCCGGTGAACACCTTGTGCCTAATGAAACCGAATCCATTCATTGGGATGCAGTTAATACAACAGACAATTTTCTAGTTGAATATTCAACCGACAATGGTGTCTCTTGGAACACTATTACCACCGTAGGCTCAAATACTTTTACAACAGCTTGGGTAGTTCCTAATACGGTTTCGGGTGAAGCACTTATAAGAGTTACAAGCGGAGCTTTAAGTGATGTCAGTGACGAAACTTTTTCAATTGCCAGGCAGCCTTCTAATCTCGAAATTGCACAACTTTGTCCAACTTACGTTACTTTTTCTTGGGACGAAATTGCCGGTGCAGAATCGTATGACCTATATATGCTTGGAAACAAGTATATGGAAGTTGCCGGAAACACAACTACCAATACAATTACCCTTCCGATTACCAACCCAAACAATTCTTTTTGGTACGCAATAGTTGCCAAAAACGACACCGATGGTTGGGAAAGTAGAAGAACAATTGCTCAATTTCACCCGGGAGGCTTAGTGAACTGTGTATTATCTGACGATGTTTCTATAGAAGCAATTAATAATGTTCCCGGTGATTTTAACACGGTTTGCAACGCAGACCCCATTATTATCTCTGTTACTATTAGAAATACAGGAATAAATGCACAATCCAATTTTTCTGTTACCTATCAACTAAATGCAGAGCCACCGGTAACCGAAATGTTTACTGCATCACTTCCATCCGGGCAACAAATGGTTTTTGATTTTTCAACTCCGGCAAATATAACAACATCCGGTGCCTATACATTAACAACCAGTGTTAACTTGGCGGGTGATGAAAACAGTAGTAATGACCAACAAGTTTTAAATTTCTATGCTATTACATCTGCTACTGCATTGAATTTTGAAGAAACCTTTGAAACAAATGGTTTTCCTCCACCTGGTTGGTTTATTAACAACCCCGATGATGCTACTACTTGGATAGAAAGAACAGGAGTAACAGGAAGTGATGGAAGCCCAACAACAACTTCTTATATTAATAATTTTAGCTACAATTCCGCCGGTCAAGCGGATAGTTTTATAACCGAAATATTTGACCTTACAAATGTAACCAATCCTTCTCTTACTTTTGATTTAGCTAAAGCTCAATATTCAGCTTCTTTTACAGATTCGCTTCGGGTTGAAATTTCAACAGATTGTGGAACATCCTTTACAACAATTTACGAAAAAACAGGATTAGACCTAGCTACAGTAGGATATCAAACATCTATCTGGACACCTTCTTCGGCAACACAATGGAGAAGTGAAGAAATAGACCTTACTGCTTATGAGGGAGAAAATGTACTCTTTAAGTTTGTTAATATTACAGGTTATGGTAATAGCACTTTTATAGATAATATTAATGTAAGTGCAGAAGTACTAAATGTGGAAGATTTTTCTGTTGAAACTTTCACTCTATATCCTAATCCTGCTACAAACAGTGTACGTTTAACAGTGTCTCAATCTTTTTCAACCGATCTTATTGTATCCATTTACAACAGCTTAGGACAAGAAGTACAGAAAATTAACGCTAAAAATTTTACAAACTCAAACTATACGTATATAAATATTGCCGGATATGATGCAGGATTGTATTTTGTGATTATTAAAGACAAAAACAAAATTATTACCAAAAAATTAATTATTCGATAGTTTTATTTTTTTAAGAGGCTGTTTTAAGAAACAGTCTCTTTTGGTAACCAATGTTACAATGCGCTTTTTTGGATAATTTTACCTTTGCACAAACATTAGGTATGATTGGAAAAGGAACTAAGTTATATAGTATTTTTAAAATGAAATGCCCTCGTTGCCACGAAGGAGATTTTTATAAAGGACATCCTTATCAATTTTCTACAATGGGCGAAGTAAAGGAAAAATGTGATAAATGCGGTTTAAAATATTCGCTGGAACCTAGTTTTTATCACGGGTCGTACTATGTAACTTACGCACTTGGCGTTACTTTGTTTATTGCTGTCTGGGTATTAAAAATGATTTTTTTTCCGGAAGCAGGTCCCGGAGAATTACTTATTGCCATATTAATTTCTCTTGTTATATTATCTCCGCTTATGTATGCGTTATCTAAAATTATTTGGATTAATTTTTTTGTTAAGTACGAAAAAACCATTTTTAAAAAAAAGAACGTAACTTCGCAACATGATTCAACAATTAAAAAATAGCTACGGACATCTTTTTGAAGATGCACTGCTTACGGAAATTAACCAAGTGGGAACATATAAAGATATTCCCGAAGGGCATAAGCTAATCGAAGTTGGGCAATATATTAAATCCATGCCACTACTTATTAGTGGTGCAATTAAAATAATGCGCGACGACGACGATGGTGACGAATTATTGCTTTATTTTTTAGAAAGCGGAGATACTTGCGCAATGACACTAGCTTGCTGTATGGGAAATCATAAAAGCGAAATTCGTGCCATAGCAGAATTAGACACAGAATTAATTATGATTCCTATTGAAAAAATGGAAGAGTGGACCGGCAAATTCAAGAGCTGGAGAAACTTTGTTTTTAACAGTTACCATAACCGATTACTGGAAATGTTGGAAACCATAGACAGTATTGCTTTTTTAAAAATGGATAAACGACTATTAAAATACCTTAAAGACAAAGCTACAATTACAAATGACAATATCATAAAAAGTACACATCAAGAAATTGCCTACGAACTCCACACCTCTAGAGTAGTAATTTCAAGGCTGTTAAAAAGCCTCGAGAATCAAGGAGTTATAAAGCTTAACCGCAACTTTATTAAGCTCAATTCTATCGATTAATTACATAGATTTCCCTTTTAGGTTGTCAAAACTTTTTAATTAGGTTACTTTTTCAGATAAAAAAAGCAAGCCTTTTTTTAAAAACTTCTGAAAAGCAAAATTTTTTACGTAATACCTAATTCCAAATTTATAAGATTGCTTTTCGTTTCTTCCTTTTGAAACTTTGCCGGATAAAGCTTAATCCACAGGGCAAACGCATCATAAATTTAACACTTTAAGTAAATACTGATTATCCCAACCTGCTTTAAGTCTTTTTCCTTTGACACCTAGCTTGGCTGTTTTCTCGTTTTTCAACAGGTTTAAAGCTATTTTATTGAGTATTGAAAAGTTTTGAGCTGCATTATCTTTTCTTTTTCTCGAAGCATCTTCTCTAAATGCTACATCCAATATCCAGTGTAACTTATTTTCAATACCCCAATGTGAACGTATTTGTTTTTGAAATTCTTCCGCATTATTTGTTAAACTTGAAATATAATATCTTACTGCTTTTTCTGTTTTTCTATCACTATTTTTGAATTCTCTTGTGCTTTCAATTTTTATTATACTTCTTAATTCCACCCATTGATTATTATCTTCAATGAATTGAAAATCAGTAATAACACTACAAACTCTTTTTTCTATTCTGCCATGCCCTATGTCTTCGTTTGTATCAACAGAAGCCGGTTCATAAAATTTGAATTCATCTACTATTTCTTCTAATAAGCTTGGTTGATTTTCTTTTACAGCTAAAATGTAATCAGCCCCTTTTTCAATTATTTTGTCAGCAATATTCTTTTGAGTTCCCATCGCATCAATGCTAATAATTGTTTTTTCTATTTCCAATATTTCAAGCAATTTAGGAATCGCTGTTATTTCATTTGACTTAGCATCGGTTTTTACCTGTCCTAAAACCATATTGTTAGCATTTGCCCAAGCACTTACCATATGTATTAGCGATTTTTTACCGTGTTGCTTTGCACCTCTTATTGTTTTGCCATCAATAGAAATCACTTGTCCCGATTTAATTTCCGCTAACGAACCGACCCATTGCATAAAAACTTGTTCAAATTGAGTACTGTCAATGCTTGAAAAAACCCGATTAAAAGTATCGTGAGAAGGTATACCGTATGGTAATTCCAAAAATGTTTTTAAAAATTCTTCTTTTGCTCTGGCATAATCTTCCATTTCATTCCAAGTATCTGCTCCTGAAAGAACCGAAAGAATACCAATAAGAAGGATGTCGGTTAATGGATGAAGTTTGCCTAAATCACGTCTAGGGTCGTCTATTTGCCCTAATAAATCATAAAGTTTTAAGTTCATAATATTTGTATTATAATATTGATAATCAGTATAATATACAAATATTTTAAATGAAAATAAAATATAAATTAAACTTTTTTATATGTATTTTTAGAAATTATGGTGCGTTTGCCCTGGCTTAATCCAATCCTCAATCGAATAAATAATAAATAGATTGTATCTTTGTACGGAAATAAGAATATGGTAAACACACACAAACGTACAAGAGCACAAGAAAGTTCACAAGCAATAGAGCGCATGTATATTACTATGCGTCATTTGTTTAATAGAGGTTTTTACAAGCCTATGGGAGTTTCTGGAGAAACACTTAGAGAGGCATTATTAACCCTTCGCCCTGAGATTTATGGCTCGGTTGCCGAAGATAAAACCGAACTTCAAGGCTTGCTATATGTTATTGAAAGGCTTCCGGAAGGAATAGAAGAATGTAGGTTTATTAACCTTACAAGCGACGAAGGATATAAAAACTCGCATTTTAAACCTATTATTCCGCCCAAAAGAAGAAGAAATTGCTATAGGATAGATGAAGAACAGATGAATATTGAAATAACCAGAGGACGTTCCGAAATTTACGATATTCTCACGCACCTTACTTTTTTGTTTATCGAATCTCACAAAATAGCCAATCAAGTGTTAATAAACGAAGGAAAAGACGTTATAAGAGATTGGAAAAAACTGGAAAACGCCGTAAAAAAAGGAAACAAACTCACAAAAACCGAAAAAGAAATTGCCCTAACCCACACGGCTAGTTTTTTAGGCAGAACATTTGAAGAACTAAACCAAGTTTACGCATCGTTTGCATCCCCAACTAATAAAAACCGTTTTTTAAGTATTATTTACCATTTAGGGAAACTTGCTATAGACGAGTTAACAACAAACAATAAAAGAATAATAACCTTTACACCGGTTTTAAGAGAGCGGTTAGGACATCACATTCACGGCGAAAAATGGGCTTATAACGTTAAACAAGTTTTAGAAAAAAATAAGCTTCTGGAAAGACCCCTTCATATAATTAGTGCAAATATGCACAGTGTTATGAACACGCTCTATTCACCCGAAGCACTATCTTCCTTGTTTAAAAAACACAAGCCTTTTGAGATATATGAAATGCTGAGTGATTCTTCTAATAAATCGTTGCGAAAAAAAGTAATAGATTATGCCGCTAAAAACGGATTAATCTACATTCAAGATACCAGTGGCGCAAACATTAACGTACAAATAATCGACACAAAAAAACTCCCCGAAACCATCTACCCCTTGCAAGAAGAAATATATCCGGTGCTTATTGTTATGGACTACGCCTTTGGAGAACAAGCTTTTGAAACGATGGACGAATTGTTGAAACCGTATTCAAAAAACAGATCCCACAAACAATATTTAAAAGTAGAAAGTGTTTCTATAATGGGAAAAGCCGGAATTTTAGAAGGTGGAAAAGGTGATATTATGATTCCGTCTGCTCATGTTTTTGAAGGCACGGCAGATAATTACCCGTTTAAAAACATGCTTAAAAAAGACCAATTTAAAGAAGACGATATTTTTGTATGTAAAGGATCTATGATTACCGTATTGGGCACATCGCTTCAAAACAAAGACATATTAGAATTTTTTCACAACTCCACTTGGAATGTTATAGGATTGGAAATGGAAGGAGCGCATTACCAAAAAGCCATACAATCGGCATCAAAAATAAGGCATAGTATTCCGTCTAAAGTAAAAGTACAATATGCTTATTATGCTTCCGATAACCCTTTGGAAACCGGAAGCACTCTGGCATCCGGCGGGTTGGGTACAACCGGAGTAAAACCCACATACTTGATTACGCAAAAAATACTTGAAAACATTTTTAGTTTAACCTAAATTAATATTTTGAAAAGCAATAAAGTACTTATAACAGGAGGAGCAGGATTTATAGGTTCCAATTACGTCCCTTACATTATTGAAACCACCAACGACCAGGTTTTTGTTTTGGACAACCTAACCTATGCCGGAGATTTAACAAACCTCGAAGAGGTTTCCAATCACCCGAATTATCATTTTATAAAAGGAGATATTTGTGACGAAACCTTAATAAACGAGTTGTTTAACAAACACCAATTTAACAAGGTAGTACATTTTGCTGCAGAAAGCCATGTAGATAACTCTATAACGGGACCGGGAGCCTTTATTCAAACCAATATTGTTGGAACCTTTAACCTGTTACAGGCAGCATATAAAACTTGGATGAACGCACCTAACGACTTTAAGGAAGCGTTTAAAGAAGCAAAATTTTTACACGTTTCTACCGATGAGGTGTATGGTACCCTCGGAAAAACCGGTCTTTTTACGGAAGAAACACCCTATGCGCCCAATAGCCCGTACAGCGCATCTAAAGCCTCTTCCGATTTTTTAGTGCGGAGTTACTTTCATACTTACGGGCTTCCGGTAGTAACCACAAATTGTTCCAACAATTACGGACCCAAACAACACAAAGAAAAACTAATCCCAACCATTATTAGAAAAGCGGTTTCAGGCGAACCCATTCCTATTTACGGAGACGGAAAAAACATTAGAGACTGGCTGTATGTTTTAGATCATTGCAAAGGTATAAAACTTGCTCTTGACAAAGGAAGACTAGGAGAAACCTATAACATAGGTGGCAGAAACGAACGGGAAAACATTTATATTGCCAAAACCATTTGTGAAATTTTAGACAAAGTAAAACCAAAAAAAACCGGCTCTTATAAAGACCAAATAACCTACGTTACCGATAGACCCGGACACGATTTTAGATATGCCATTGATGCTACTAAAATTGAAAACGAATTAGGCTGGAAAGCAGACGAAAACTTTGAATCCGGAATAGATAAAACCGTAATGTGGTATCTTAAAAAATTAAATTTATAATGAAAGGAATTGTACTAGCCGGAGGTTCCGGAACACGATTACATCCCATAACTTTAGCAGTAAGTAAGCAATTAATGCCGGTATATGATAAACCAATGATATACTATCCGCTTTCTACACTAATGTCTGCAGGCATACGAGAAATTTTAATTATCTCCACTCAACAAGACCTTCCATTATTTGAAAAATTATTGGGTGACGGAAAAAATTTAGGATGTAAATTTAGTTATGCAGTACAAGAAGCGCCTAACGGATTAGCCGAAGCATTTATAATAGGAAAAGATTTTATTGGCAACGATAAAGTTGCACTAATTCTGGGAGATAATATTTTTTACGGAAGCGGTTTAAAACAACTCTTACAAGCCAATAACAATCCCGACGGAGGAATTATTTATGCCTATCATGTGCAAGACCCTGAGCGGTACGGTGTGGTAGAATTTGACCAAAATGGAAAAGTACTTTCTATAGAAGAAAAACCGCAAAAGCCAAAATCCAATTTTGCCGTTCCCGGAATTTATTTTTACGATAATTCTGTAGTTGAAATAGCATCTAATATTAAACCAAGCGATAGAGGCGAACTGGAAATCACAGACGTAAATAACGAATACCTGAAACAAGGCAAGCTAAATGTTAGTATTCTTGACAAAGGAACCGCGTGGTTAGATACCGGAACTTTTGCTTCGCTTATGCAAGCCTCACAATTTGTTCAAGTAATTGAAGAACGGCAAGGGTTAAAAGTAGGAGCGATAGAGCAAGTAGCTTATGATATGGGATACATAGACGAGCAACAACTTAAAAAATTAATAGTGCCACTATTAAAAAGCGGATACGGAAAACACATCATATAAAACCTTTTTATTTTGAAAACAGAGTCCACACCCTTTGAAGGTTGTTTTATTGTAAAACCCAATGTTTTTAAAGACAAGCGTGGTTTTTTCTGCGAAACATTTAACCAAAAAACTTTTAAGGAAGTAACAGGATTATCTGTTAATTTTGTTCAAGACAATCAGTCTGTTTCAACCTACGGAGTAATACGCGGGTTGCACTTTCAAAAAGGAGAAATGGCGCAAGCCAAATTGGTACGTGTTGCACAGGGAAAGGTGTTGGA
The DNA here is from genome assembly GCA_027081505.1 of Flavobacteriaceae bacterium. GTDB lineage: Bacteria > Bacteroidota > Bacteroidia > Flavobacteriales > Flavobacteriaceae > Marifrigoribacter. The sequence goes on along the minus strand of JALWKK010000085.1, from coordinate 21,511 downwards.
TGTAGTAGTAGATTTACGAAAAAATTCGCCCACTTACGGCAAGCACTTTTCTATCATATTAGACGATAGCAATAACTACCAATTATTTATCCCGCGTGGATTTGCTCACGGATTTGCAGTACTTTCAAAAAAAGTGATTTTTTGTTATAAATGCGACAATTATTATAACAAAGCTTCAGAAGGAGGGATTATCTATAACGACGCAACCTTAAATATAGATTGGCATCTTCCACAGGAAGATATAATTGTTTCAGAAAAAGACAAACAACTCCCAACATTTAACGAGTTGTTTTTTTAAATAAACCACCTGTTTTTACAGGGCATTATGAAAAAAATATTAGTTACCGGCGCAACAGGTCAATTAGGGAGATGTATTCAAGACATGGCTTTATGTTTTCCTGAATTTGAATTTGTTTTTCTTTCAAAAGAAGAATTAGACATTACAAATAAAGAAGAAATAAAACAAAATTTTAACCTGCACAAACCGGATTTTTGTATAAATACGGCGGCATATACCAATGTAGATAAAGCCGAAGAAGAACAAGAAAAAGCCTTTTTAATAAATGCAGAAGCTGTAAAAAATCTTGCAGTTGCTTGTGAAGAAAACAACAGTACGCTACTTCACATCTCTACCGATTATGTTTTTGACGGCAATAAGAAAACTCCGTATGTTGAAGAAGATAAGGCAAATCCCATAAATGTTTACGGAGCTTCAAAGTTAAAAGGAGAAGAGTATATACAAGAAATTTTAGAAAAGTACTATATTGTAAGAACCTCTTGGTTATATTCGCAATATGGGCATAACTTTTTTAAAACCATTCTAAAACATTTGGAGGCAGGAAACAAACTAACCATTACAACCGAACAAGTGGGAGTGCCCACTAACGCAAACGATTTGGCAAAAACCTTATTAACGATTATTGAAAGAGATACCTCGCAATACGGAACCTATCATTTTAGTAATTCGGGAGAAACAACTTGGTATCATTTTGCAAAAGAAATAGAAACCATTTCGAATATAAAAAACGGAGGAGGTATTGCCAAAACCAATCATTATCCTACATTTGCCAAAAGACCGGAATATTGTATTTTAGACACGTCGAAGATAAAACTAAGTTTTGGTGTTACCTTGCATTTTTGGAAAGAGCGATTACAAAATATAGTATCAACTAAAATAAGCATCAACAAAAATGAGCGAAATTAACAAAGACGAAATAGATTTATTGCAAGTAATTCAAGCAATAACAAAGGGCTTTAAAAAACTGATCATCAAAGTTTTTGAAGGGATAGATTTTATTAAAAGAAACCGGTTAATACTGCTTCTCTTAATTATTATAGGAGTTGGTTTTGGTTATTATAAACAATCTAACAAAATTACCGGAAAAACAACAAAGATTTTGTTGTACATTTCACCAAAAGCAGTAAATTATGCGTACGTACAAACCGAGCTTTTAGATAAGAAAATTAAAGAGAATGATACACTGTTTTTAAAAAATAACGGTTTTTCAACCGGAGACGTTAGAATTACCGGTATAAAGTTAACTCCACTATTAAAGTTTAGTGACATTGTGGGAACCTACGGGTCAACCAACAAAACTTTTGAGGCATTAATCAAAAACTTGATGTTTGACAAATCAAATATTATCGAAAACTTCGCAACAGACCTTAGAGAGCACATATTACAAATAGACTTGATAGGAAATGATGGCTACAAAGAAGTTGAAACCCTGCTAACCTATTTTAACGAAACACCTCTAATTAAAAAACTAAACATACAAGCGCAAAAAAACAACACTCGTGAATTAGAAATATATAATAACACATTGTTAAGAATAAGAGAGATTATGTCTGTTTATTCCAAAAGCTCAACAACGGTTATAGCCGATGAGAACGACAAAGACCTAATAGTTGTTGACAAAAATTTTAGTTTGGATGAACTTTTAGAGAAAGAAAGAAACATTTTAAGAATCTTAAGAAATTTAGAAAATGAAGCTATAATGACTGAAAAAGTGATTACACCGGTTAACCCTTATGTAATTACAAACATTGAGACAGGACTATCTGGAAATAGTATAGTGCTTTATCCCATACTGTTTGTTTTTCTTTTTCTTGGCGTAAATTTCTTAAAATACACCTATAATACACTTAAAGCCTATATTAAACACAATTAAATGAAACCCAAAACAGCACTTATTACAGGCGTTACCGGTCAAGATGGAGCGTATTTAAGCGAATTTTTACTGAAAAAAGGATATCGGGTACATGGTATAAAACGACGTGCATCCAGTTTTAATACCGAAAGAATAGACCACCTCTATCAAGACCCTCATATAGAAAACAAAAACTTTTTTTTACACTACGGAGACCTAACAGATTCGACCAATTTGTTGCGTATCATTCAAGAAACACAACCCGATGAAATATACAACTTAGGTGCGATGAGCCACGTACAAGTATCTTTTGAGATGCCTGAATATACCGCAAATACCGATGCTTTGGGCGCACTGAGATTGTTAGAAAGCATTCGAATTTTGGGCTTAAAAAACAAAACAAAAATATACCAAGCCTCTACTTCTGAACTTTACGGAAAAGTACAACAAATACCCCAAAACGAAAACACACCGTTTTATCCCAGAAGTCCTTATGCTGTTGCAAAACTTTATGCCTACTGGATAACGGTAAACTATAGAGAAGCATACAACTTTTTTGCTTGTAACGGAATATTGTTTAATCATGAATCTCCCATACGAGGAGAAACTTTTGTTACCAGAAAAATTACTCGTGCCGTAGCCAGAATAGCCTTGGGGTTACAAGATAAAGTTTACTTAGGAAACCTTGACGCAAAAAGAGATTGGGGTCACGCAAAAGATTATGTAGAAATGATGTGGCTTATTTTACAGGCTCATAAACCCGAAGATTGGGTTATTGCTACCGGACAAACCACAACCGTTAGAGATTTTTTAATAAAAGCATTTAATTATATAGGAGTTGAACTTGAGTTTAAAGGAAAAGGAATAAACGAAAAAGGATATGTAGTAAAATCAAACAACCCGAATTACAAACTCTCAAAGGGTAAAGAAGTAATAAATATAGACCCCAGATATTTTAGACCAACCGAGGTGGACTTGCTTATCGGAGATGCTTCAAAAGCAAGACAAAAATTAAATTGGAAAGCAAAATATACAATTGACCAATTGGTAAATGAAATGTTAGAAAGCGATATTCAACTTATGAAAAAAGAAGAATATTTAAAAGAAGGAGGATACAAAACCCTTAATTACTTTGAATAACCTTAACTAATGGATAAAAACAGTACAATTTATGTAGCCGGTCATAGAGGATTGGTAGGAAGCGCGATAGTAAGAGAGTTAAAACAACAAGGATACAAAAATATTATCACAAAAACCCACCAAGAAGTAGATTTAACAAACCAAAAAGAGGTAGAAGTTTTTTTTTCAAAATATCAACCCGAATACGTCTTTTTAGCAGCTGCCAAGGTAGGAGGAATTATTGCAAACAACAGGTATCGCGCCAACTTTATTTATGATAACTTATTGATACAAACTCATGTTATACACCAAAGTTATCTGAACAAAGTTAAAAAACTGCTTTTCTTAGGAAGCACCTGCATTTATCCGAAAAACGCACCACAACCATTAAAAGAAGAATATCTTTTAACGGGAGAGTTGGAATACACAAACGAACCATACGCCATAGCAAAAATTGCCGGAATAAAAATGTGCGAAAGCTATAATTTACAACACAATACCAATTATTTATCGGTTATGCCAACAAACCTATACGGCTATAACGACAATTTTGATTTGGAAACATCTCATGTACTACCGGCTTTAATTAGAAAAATACATCTTGGAAAACTCTTAGAAGAAAACAATCAAGAATTACTTTTAAAAGACCTCGGAGTAAACTCCATACAAGATGCCAAAAAAATACTCACCAAACACAAAATTCATAAAAACCAAATCACTCTTTACGGAACTGGAAAACCCAAAAGAGAATTTTTGTGGTCACAAGATATGGCTCAAGCTTGTGTTTTTATTATGAACCACCTGAACTTTAACGATATAAAACCCAAAACTTCGGAAATAAGAAATACACATATTAATATAGGGAGCGGAATTGAAATATCAATCAAAGAACTAGCCACGCTTATTAAAAAAATTATCGGTTATAAAGGCACTATTCTCTTTGACGCTACCCAACCCGACGGAACCTTACGCAAACTAACCGATGTTTCTAAAATTCACTCTTTCGGATGGAAACATACCATAGATTTAGAAACAGGAATTAAAAAACTTTACTCACATTACCTGCAAAAGCGCTCTTAAATGAAAAAAAAAATAATCTTTATCGGGTTGTTATGTTGCTTTGCCTGTAAAAAGAAACCCTATGATACAAGCATGTATTATATTCCCGAAAAAGATACTGTTTTAAATACCATAAGCCTGATAAAACACCCTTATATTTTTGAAGAACAAGAAATAAAATTAGAATCATTTTTTTATCAAAAAAAAAGAGACACCCTTATTTTGCAAGCGAAAATAACCGGCAACATCACTAAGTATAATAACTCGTTTATCTATTTTCACGCTTATACCAATACAACCGGAAACGAATTTATAAACATGGATTTGCCCCTTGTAAATAATGATAACCAACTGCTTTATAAAAGAAAGGTAGTTTTGCAAAACAAGAGTTTCCCCGAAATTAGATATGGATTGGCTATAAAAGCAAAAGAGAGAATAGTTAGTTTGTCTTTAAAAAACGTACAATTTAAAAATAATGATTAACAGCAAAACAATATCCGGGTTAATAAATAATGAACTACTGTTTAAAAGCGGTGTATATTTGGTGTTGCGAGTCGCCGGATTTATATTGGGCTACGTGTTTTCTTGGTTAACAGTACATTATTATGGCGAAGCCACTTACGGTTATGTAACCTTGGCTTTTACTATTATGGTTATTAGCGGAGTAGTAACCACTTTGGGGTTTGATATTACACTCACCAAGTATTTTGCAAAAAAAAACAGCATAAAAAATCATTCTTCTTTTTATTATACCGCCGCTTTGGTTTCTTTTGTATTATCTTGTTTGGTCGGGCTGGTCATTTATTATTTTAGTCAATTTATTGCTACCTTTTTTTTTAATAAACCGGACTTTGCTCCTTATTTAAAAATAGTAAGTATCACTATTCCTTTTTGGGTATTAATGCAAATCACATCTTCTGTTTTCAGAGGTTTAAAAAACATATTTTTATTTTCGATTTTCAACACATTTGGCAGGTTTTTTTTCAGTGTGTTGCTGTTGGTTGCTGTATTGTTTCTCTTTCGTGGTAATGACCAATTAGCACCCCTTACTTCTCATTTGGCAGGGTTACTATTTCTTGCTTTTTTGGCTATTTTATTAGTAATCAAAAAAGTTAAACCCATAAGAATATCTTTTAATACGACTTTTAAAGAATTTTTTAAAGATGCAAAACAAATTTATATATCTGCTATATTGGTTATTTTGTTGGCTTGGATAGACAGGGTTTTTTTAGGAGTTTACGTAACCGAAGAACTAATAGGAGTTTACGACATAGCTTTGCGTATTGCAACACTTATCGTTTTTAGCTTAGATGCGGTTAACTCCATTTTAACCCCAAAAATATCAAGAGCCTTTCATGACTCTGATATTACACTTATGCAAAAAGAAATAGATTATATATCTAAAGTTAATTTATTAGTTTCAAGTATCGTAGTGGTATTGGTTTTACTTTTTAACAAATATATTTTCGGTATGTTTGGGAAAGGGTATTTGCAAGGACAAACGGTACTGTATATTATGTGTGTCGCACAAATGATTAACTCTATAAGCGGTTCGGTATGGAGTATTATGCAAATGACGGGGTTACAAAAATTATTAACTAAGATACTCTTATTAGCATTGCTTATTAACCTTGTGCTTAATTTATTTTTGGCAAAACCCTACGGAACGGAAGGGGTAGCCATAGCAACTGCCGCTAGTATGGTGTTTTGGAATTTTACTTGCGCTTACTACATCTATAAAAAATTACATATTCGCTCTATATATATTCCCAAATTTATCACTAGAAAACATAACAATAAAAGTAAGTAAATATGTTTAACACTTTAAAAAATAAGGGTATCAATTTTACACGATTATTATTTGTAAATTCTTTGACTATACTAAATAAGTCGGTATTATTAATTGAATACCCAAAATCAGGAGGCACTTGGTTGGGGCAATTAGTTTCAGAATATTTACAAATACCTTTTCCGAGACACAAAATGCCTTCTTTAAATAAATCATTATATCTAGGACATTATCTCCCAAGAGGATGGATTAAAAAAAATAAAAAAATAATATTTTTAGTCAGAGATGGCAGAGACGTATTAATTTCTCTTTATTTTCATCAATTGTTTTTTAACGAGAAAAATATCAATCAAAAAAAAGATGTTCTATATTACAGAAAAAAATTTTAAAGAATTTGGAGGTGAAAATTTCGATAATGTAAAAGAAAACTTATCTAAGTTCATAGATTTTACCTTTGTAAATAATCCTTCAAAAATCCAACATTTCACATATTATGGCAATTGGCATTCATTTAACAAATCTTGGTTAGAAGTTTATTCTAAAAACAATAATATTTATTTGATTAGATATGAAGATTTATTGTCCGACACAAAAAGCACGATGGTAAAATTATTGACAGAATTTTTTGAAATAAAAAACTTAAATGAAAAAAAAATTAAACACTATAATACACAAATATTCGTTTGAAACGCAGACTCGTAGAAAAAGAGGAGAAGAAAACAGGGATAGCTTTTTAAGAAAAGGTATAAGTGGTGATTGGAAAAACTACTTTTCAGAAGAAGACAATAAAAAGTTTTTAGAATATACAAAAGAGATTATTTTAAGACTGGGCTACGAAGAACAGTTGACATAAAATGTTAAATCCAATCAAAATAATAAAAAAACAATGTATAATATTCAAAAAATAAGCACTGTACTTTTTGTTGTTATTGCATTGGTATCTTTAACTTTTTTTAGACAACTTTTAATTCTCCTGTATCCGGTTTTTGTTTTTTTTATTATAGTTACATTTCATTTTAAAATTACCAAAAACACCATATTAACCACCCTCATCATTACAGTAACCTCCGTTATTTCTGTTGCAATGGAAGGAAATTATTTTCCAAATTTGTTTTTTTCATTTTTGGTAGTTATGCCCACGGTGTTTTTTTTAACAACAAAACCGCCAAACCACAAAAACAAATTAACAAACACCCGATTTTTTGAAAAATTCTTTTCTGTTTTCACTCGGGTTTTGGTCATAATAAATATGTCTGCAGCAATTTATGCAGTCATTGTTCTGGCTACTGCTACATATCCCGATGATATCTTTACAGGACTTTTTGGTAAAGGAGGTGTCGGCGCACATACCTTGTCGGTAATAAATTTTTTGGTTAGTGTAAAATATTTCTTTGACCAACAATACAAGAAATTTACCTTCTTCTTTATCTGCGGGATATTAGGATTTTATGGTCAAGGCTTGTTTATTTTTATTTTAGCTTTCGGTATGGCTTTGTTGCCCGTTTTTGCAAAAAACGTTTTATTGATAATTAAGATAGCACTGCTATCCATTGGTTTTTTTATAATTATTTACAGTATAAACCCCGGTAATTTTGATTATTTAAACAAAAATATTGCCTATGCAAAACTTATCTTTACAGAATACGACTATGATAAAGAAATAAAAAAAATTAATAACTATGAACGAACCTTTGTGCCTAGGTATTTTACTTTTGTGGACGGCAGTTTAAGATTGTTTTTGAGTAAGCCAAAGGTGTTTTTGCTGGGTACTTCACCGGGAACTTATAACTCTAGAGTTGCCTTTTATCTTAATGGAGATTTTATTTCAAATACTTTTTTAAGAAAACACCTCAAGTATGTGTCTTCCTACCATAAAGAAAGAGTTTATCCTATATCAAACCGGACCTATTTAAAAAAAACACCTTGGAACGACGGAACCCGAAACCAACCTTTTTCTTCAATAATATCTTTATTGGCAGAATACGGAATTATAAGCGGCTTAATCATCTTATTTTTATTTTTTAACTCAATACTAACTATTAAAAACAAACTTAAAAACTCAAATAAAAGGAAATATTTTTCGTTCCTGTTTTATTATAGTCTGTTGCTTTTTGCTTTTCAGTATTATTTTGAAGTTGTCGAATTTATGTTGCCGTTACTGCTTTTTGTTAAACTAACAGAATTAGATATATTTACCAAGTTATCTGAAACAAATGAATAACTTTTTAAATAGCAACAATTGGTTTTTAATACTATGTTTAATGGCTGTAACATTGCCATGGGGACCGGCTTTACCCAATGTTATGTTTGCTGTTATTGCAGTATTTTGGGTATTGCATTTATTGTTTGGTAAAATAACCCTTACCAAGAAAACTCTAAAACATCTTTTTTTTTTTACTGCCTACTATTTGTTTTATACCGTAAGTTTTTTTTACTCTGAAAACCTTTTATATTTTCAAAAAAAAATTCTTTTACAATCATTTTTATTGCTTTCTCCGCTCATTGTTTTTACCATTCCTTACCAATTAAAACAATCACAAATTGAAAAAATAATTTATTTCTTTACGATATCGGTATTTGTTTTTGGATTGGTTTCAGCTGGCGCACAAGCGGTAAATACGGTCAAAAGCGGGCAGGGTTTTAATGCTGCTTTGTTTACTTCGAACAACCTATCCAACGCTATCGGAAGTATTCATTATTTATCTCTTTCTTTGTACGCATTAGTCTCCTTTGCATTTATGGTTTATAAAGTGTTTTGTTTTCAGAGAAAGCACACTTTGTTTAATCTGGTTTTATTATTCGGGTTATTTGCTTTATTAATTTTGTTAGGAAGCAGAACCGCCCTTTTCTTATCCGTTATTATTGTCCTTGTAGCAAGTGTATTTAGTATAAAAAAACCAATAGGAAAAATAGCTTTTTTATTAGTTTTTTCCACAATCTTCTTATTGTTTTTTAACACTAAGACGCAACAAAAATGGGTTGAGATAATAAACTACGAGAACAATACCCAAACGGGATCTCATTATTGGGGCGGCACCGGAATGCGCCTCTTAATTTGGGATTGCGCCCTTAAAGTCTCTCAAAACCACTTGTGGTTAGGTGTCGGTGTAGGAGACGAGCAAGACCGCTTAACACTCTGTTATAAAGTGTATATGAAGAACCAATTATTGGTTGGAAATTCTGTTTTTCATGCACATAATATTTTTTTACAATCCTTAGTTCGTTCGGGATTAATAGGACTTCTCTTATTTATATCTTTTTTAGTTTATACAAGCTACTATTCTTATACAAGAAAAAATTATTTCTATGTGGTTTTTTGCTTATTGTTCAGTTTATCCGGGTTAACCGAATCGTATTTAATAATCAATGCAGGAGTGTTGTTTTTTGCTTTTTTTAGCACTATTTTATACAAAAAAACCTTGAAAGCATGAACATCCTTCAAGTACATAACACCTATAAGCAATCCGGAGGAGAAGATGTTGTTGTAAACAAAGAGTTTCAATTATTATCAAATAGAGGGCAAAACGTGAAACAAATCTTTTTTAACAACGAGTCTGTTTTGCCCACTCGACTATTTTATAATAAAGAATCCGAAGACATTATTAATAAAGCTATAAAGCAATTTAAACCCGATGTTATTCATGTTCATAACCTTTTTTATCAAGCTTCACCGAGTGTTCTTTATGCCGCCCGAAAATACAATATTCCGCTTGTATTAACACTCCATAACTACCGGCTAATTTGTCCCAACGGTATGTTTTTAAGAAAAGATTCTTTGTGTACCATTTGCAAGAACAAAACCATTCCTATTGGTGGAATGATATATAAATGTTTTAAACAATCCTACTCAAAAAGCATACTCTTATCCACAGCTCTTGCTTATCATAATATTCTAAAAACTTGGCAAAAGCCCACCAAGATTATTGCTTTAACCGAAACAGCTAAATCTATTTTTTTAAACTCGGCACTTAAAATAAATCCGCAACAAATAGTTGTTAAAGCCAACAGCACCGATGACATAGCCAAAAATAAAGTGATACATTATACTGCAAGAAAAGAATATGTGTTTGTGGGCAGGTTTTCAAAAGAAAAAGCAATACATATTTTAATAGAAGCCTTCAACAAAATGCCCGATCTACAATTAAGCATTATAGGCTCCGGTGAATTAGAAAATGAGTTAAAAAAAACTGCCAATAAAAATATTTTGTTTTTGGGTAAGCAACCTCCCTCTGTCATAGCCCAAAAATTAAAAACAGCAAAAGCATTATTGTTTTCATCAATAATTTATGAAGGATTACCCAATACCATCATCGAATCTTTTGCAGCAGGAACACCGGTTATCGCATCAAATATAGATAACATTAACACGCTGGTTACGAAAGGATTTAACGGAGAACTCTTTAAAACCTCAAACCCGACTCATTTAATAAAAACAATTAAAAAATTTGAGTCACAAAGAACCCAAAAATATTATGACAATGCCTATGCAACCTTTTTAGAAAAATATACTCATGATATTAATTATACTCATTTAATAGAAATTTATAACAGAGTTGTAGCCAAATTAACAAAATGAGAACGAATAAAAGAATATAGATTTAATTAATAATTCATAAAACAAAAAACAATAAATGAAAAAGTTAAAGGTAATAAAATCTTTGGTTACCCATACTTCATTAGAAGAAGCTACTCCGGTAATGCTTGATTTGGCAAAGCATCACAAGCCTTCTTACGTTTGTTTGGTAAACGCTCATATGAGTATAGAAGCCTATGACGACCCTAACTTTGAAAAAGTAGTAAACAATGCTACCATTGCCTTTCCGGACGGCGCACCCATCGCCAAAATGATGGAGCTTTTATATAAAGTAAAGCAAAAAAGAATTGCCGGAATGGATTTGTTTCCCTACTTATTAAAAAAAAGCGATGAGAATAATCTAAACGTTGCTTTTATAGGCTCTACAAATGAAGTGTTGGATAGGATAAAAAATAAAGTTAATTCACAGTTTAAAAATATTACTATTTCAGCTCTTATTTCCCCTCCATTTCGACAAAAATGGGATGTCCAAGCGTATATTAATACATTTAATAAAACTCAAACCCATATTGTTTTTGTCGCTTTAGGCTGTCCCTTACAAGAAAAATGGATGTTTGAAAATTCAGCCAAAATTAATGCTCTCTTGATAGGTGTAGGTGGAGCTTTCCCTACCTACGTGGGAGTTATTAAAAGAGCCCCGAAATGGATGCAGAATATTGGTCTTGAATGGTTATATAGGTTGCTTAAAGAACCCAAACGAATGGCAAGAAGGTATTTTTATACAAACTCTAAGTTTATTTATCTTTCCATAAAACAACTCGTTTTCCGTAATGAATAAACTACCTACATCTTTTTTAAACTCATTATACAGGCTGTTTATATTTACACTTGTCATTTTTGTTTTGGGAGAAATAGGACGCAAAGTAGCGATGCACAACCATCTGGAATTTGTTCGTTATACCGCAATCGCCAAAACAATTGTTATTGTAGCGTATTTAGCTCAATTAATGCGATTTTCAAAACTATATTTCAGCAGTAAACTAAATAAAAAACTTTTATTATCAATCGTATTTTTAGTTCTTATTTTTCTGCTTTCTATGTTGGTTATTAAAGACAAGGAGACTTCTGTCCTACACAGAATCAAAGAAAACCTCGTATATTTATCAAGGTTTCTTTATTTCCCGTTAACCTTTTTGGTTTTTCTTCCGCTGTTAAAAAATAGAGAACGATTAAGCAAATTGTTTACTTTTTTTGAAATCGTATTCTTCTTTTTTGCCTTTACCATTATTCTCGGAATTATTTTCGACCTACACGTTTTTAGAACTTATATTAAGTTTACAAGGTATGGCTATATGGGAGTTTATAACTCTAACAATCAAGCCAGTTTTTATTTTATTTTTATGATAGTTTATTATTACTATCAAACCTTTTATAACAAAACCAAACCGTATAAACTTATCTTTACCATAGTTTTATCGGTTTTTATCGGCACAAAAAAAATATACTTGTTTCTTGTCCTGTTATTAATTTTTGATACGATTAATTTTAAAAGATACAAACAAAAAATATTTTGGACATCAGTATTTGTTGTCTCGGGGATTGTATTTTTGTTTCAAGAAAAAATAACTCTTTTAATTACCGATAAGTTTGATGCATTAACCAAAGTATATGAAGATTTTGGTTTTTTTACTGCTTTGGCAAGTTATAGAGACTTAGGAACAATAAGAACGGTAAATGAAGTAATTTTACCAAAATGGATACCGTTAAACTACCTGATTGGAGGATCTGAATTTTATTCTGTAAGACCCGAAATGGAATTTTTGGACATTGTTTATTTCTTCGGAATTGCAGGCTTACTTTTTTACATCTGGTTTGTAAAACAAATAATAACATATTTACAATTTAACAGGTTTTTAATAACGATGACCGCTTTAATTATTTTAATAAGCGGTTTAGCCGGAGGTTTTTTTATTAGTGCAAACCAACCCATAATTTACTTGTTGATATTTTCTTGCTTATCTTTACAAATAAATAGCACTATGGCAAACTCGATTGCAAAATAAAACAACAAGGCATGAAAATACTTTTTAAAGCAATATATCCGTATGTTTTTTTTATACTCTATTTTATTATCCCTTTTGATAATTATATAAGAGCCTTCCCAAATTTATTATTGGGACTTCTCACTGTGTTGTTTCCGTTTGTTATCTCTAAGAAAAGTTTAAAAAAAACAGTTAGCAAACCGGCAGCTATTTTTTTACTGTTTTTTATCTATCTTTTTGTAAGCTCTTATTTTATAGGAAGAATAGAAGAAGATTTTAAAGTATTAAAAAAAATGCTTATTCCTTTAGGAATGGTGTTGCTTTATCTTCCGGTAGGGGATTTTGATAAAATTAAAAAAGCCGTTATTTTTTCCTCCTTAGCAGCTATTTTATTTTCAATTTTTCAGTTTTCGGTATTTAGTTATCAAGCGCATGACGTATCATTAACTTTTTTTCAAAATACAGTAGATGCGTTATTAATAGACCGACCTTATCTCGGATTACTCTCGGTACTAAGTATTTTGGTGTCCTACAAATCCTTAACCAAAAATTATTCGCCTTACAACAGTTACTACCTCAGCAATATTATAGTAAATAGTATATACATAATTCTAATTATGTCAAAAATAGCCATCGTTATTTTAGTACTCTTAATTTTTCTGAAACAATTTTACGGTAAGAAAAAAAAGATACATATACTGTACGGAGTGATTGTTTTTTTAACAGGCAATTTTTTACTATATACTGTTTTTAAAACTCAAATAAATACTGTTTTAAATCCCTATAAACACAGTTCGGAGGTTGCTTACAACACCTCTAAAATGCCAAATATATATAGAAGCATTATTTGGAAATGTGCAAAAAAAATAGCCCAAGAAAACAAAAATTCGATTTTTGGAATGGGATTTCAAAACACCAATAATCGCTTGGTTTCTTGTTATAAAACCAAGATAAAAGATAACGCAACCAAGCAAACATTTGTGTCTAATAAGTTTAACACGCACAACCAATTTATCGATTTTTTTATAAGCTCCGGTTGGTTAGGATTAGTGCTTTTTGTTCTGTTTTGGGTGGTGTTGATAATTAAAAATAGCAATCGGTTTTTCCCCACCGCTTTAATAATGAGTATGGTTGTTTTTGGTTTAACCGAAAATTTTATGCACCGCCAAATAGGAGCCTATTATTTTGGAGCCATTTTAATACTATTGCTAATAAATGTTTCCAAAAAAGAACCGGTTCAATCAACACTGTCAACAATGTAATAATTTGTACCTTTGCCAACTTAAATAAACACTAAAAATTAAAAATTTTTCAGACAAAAAAATGAAAATAGCAGTAATAGGAACAGGATATGTAGGATTAGTAACCGGGACGTGTTTAGCCGAAACAGGAAACGAAGTAATTTGTGTAGATATAGACAAAGAGAAAGTTGAAAAAATGCGAAGCGGTGTTGTGCCCATTTATGAGCCTCACCTTGATGTTCTTTTTGAAAGAAACATTAAAGCAAACCGATTAAAATTTACCACCTCACTCAATGAAGGACTCGAACATGCCGAGATTGTTTTTTTGGCACTTCCCACTCCCGAGGACGAAGACGGGTCTGCAGACTTGTCTTATGTACTAAATGTTTCTGAAGAAATAGGAAAAAAAATAAATACCTACAAAGTAATTGTAGACAAAAGTACTGTTCCGGTAGGAACGGCAGATAAAGTAAAAGCAGTTATCGCAAAAAATGCAATTTGCGACTTTGATGTGGTTTCAAACCCTGAGTTTTTAAGAGAGGGTTTTGCCGTAGATGATTTTTTAAAGCCCGAACGAATTATTATTGGCTCTAGAAGTGATAGAGCCACACAACTCATGCAAAAACTATATAAACCCTTTGTGCGTTCCGGTAATCCCATTATCATTATGGACGAAAAATCGGCAGAGTTAACCAAGTACGCGGCAAACGCATTTCTGGCTACAAAAATTACTTTTATGAACGAAATTGCCAACTACTGCGAGAAAGTAGGCGCTGATGTAGATAAAGTGAGAACCGGAATGGGCACCGATTCTCGTATAGGAAAACGTTTTTTATTCCCCGGAATTGGTTATGGAGGCTCGTGTTTTCCTAAAGATGTAAAAGCACTTCAAAAAGCCGGAAAAGATAAAAACCACGACTTTAAAATCCTTAATGCTGTAATTGAGGTAAACAATCGTCAAAAAACCATTTTGCTTCCTAAAATGGAGAATTTTTTTAACAGTGATTTAAAAGGAAAACATTTTGCCGTTTGGGGTCTTGCTTTTAAACCCGAAACAGACGATGTACGAGAAGCGCCGGCTGTTTATTTAATGAAAGAACTCTTAAAAGCAGGAGCCACTTTAACCGTTTTTGATCCGGAAGCAATGCCTAACATAAAAAAACAATTTGGCAATACGTTAACCTATGCAAAAGGTATGTACGATGCCCTCGATGAAGCCGATGCGTTACTAATTTGTACCGAGTGGAGCATTTTTAGAACACCGGATTTTTCCGTTTTAAAACAAAAACTTAAAAACAAGGTTATTTTCGACGGAAGAAACCTTTACGATACAGAAGATTTAAAAAAAGAAGGGTTTAATTATCTTTCTATTGGAAGAAAAGATGTTATCGTAAACCAAAACGAAACAACAAAATGAAAAGAGTATTAATAACAGGAGCAGCCGGGTTTTTAGGATCACATTTATGTGATAAATTTATAGAAAAAGATTTTGAAGTTATCGCTATGGACAACCTTATTACCGGCGATTTAAAAAACATCGAACACCTTTTCCGGTTGCCAAAATTTAGTTTTTATCATCACGATGTAACCAAATTTGTTCACGTTCCGGGTAAATTAGATTATATCTTACATTTTGCCTCTCCGGCAAGCCCGATAGATTATTTAAAAATCCCTATCCAAACTCTTAAAGTAGGTGCTTTAGGAACCCATAATTTATTAGGACTGGCTAAAGAAAAAAAGGCAAGAATTCTTATTGCATCTACATCCGAGGTGTATGGTGACCCGTTAGTGCATCCACAACCTGAAGAATACTACGGAAATGTAAATACCATTGGACCCAGAGGAGTGTACGACGAAGCAAAACGTTTTCAAGAATCCATTACCATGGCGTACCATAGATTTCACGGTGTAGAAACCCGTATTGCCCGAATTTTTAATACCTACGGACCTCGAATGCGTCTCAATGACGGCAGAGTGATTCCGGCATTTATGGGGCAAGCCCTTAGAGGAGAAGATTTAACCGTTTTTGGAGACGGAATGCAAACACGTTCATTTTGTTATGTAGATGATGAAATTGAAGGAATTTACAGGTTGTTAATGAGCGATTATTCATTACCGGTAAACATTGGCAATCCCGAAGAAATCACCATTCTCGATTTTGCTAAAGAAATTATAAAACTTACCAATACCAATCAAAAAATAGTTTTTAAACCCTTGCCCAAAGATGACCCGATGCAACGACAACCCGATATATCTAAAGCAAAAGAAATTTTAGGATGGCAACCTCAAACCGGTCGAGCAGAAGGAATGAAAATAACATTCGATTATTTTAAAAGTTTAAGTAAAGAAGACCTTTATAAAAGTGAGCATAAAAGTTTTTCCAATTACAATAAATACTAATATAAATGCTTTTTAAAAGAGGGAGATATTCAGGCTTTTTAAGACCCGTTTCGTATGGGATAGACCTGTTTCTTATTGCGTTTCTTGCAAAACCTTTCTTTCAAGACGCAACCATCTATTTTCACTATGTTTTATTTATTTCTCTTTCTTGGATTGTCGTATCGGTGCTTTCGGGATTTTATGAAATTTACAGGTACACAAAAGCACTAAAAATAGCATCATTACTTACTAAACAAGGATTGATTTTTACCCTTTTGGTTTTTGCCTTTTTCGGGTTTTATAACTTAGACAGAAAAACAATAGATGTCTCGGTTTATGTGTTTCAAGTGTTCGGACTTATTACACTTGTTAAATTTTCAATTTTTTATTTATTAAAAAAATATAGATCGTATTGGGGAGGAAACTACCGAACGGTTGTTATTTTAGGCTTAAATAAAAAAACAGATCAACTTAGAAAATTTTTTACAGATAATCCCGAATACGGATATAAATTATCTAAAACCTTCGATTCTAATACCCAAACAAAATTAGAAACAGTATTTGATTATATACTTAAAAATGAGATAGATGAAATATACTGTTCGATTGGAGAACTTTCTAACGAAGAAATACAGGCTGTCATAGATTTTGCAGACAACAACCTAAAGATTTTAAAGTTTATTCCCGATAACAAAGAAATTTATACCAAACGTTTGGATTTTGAATACTATGGCTATATACCGGTTGTGTCGCTACGCAAAATACCTTTGCAACAACCCATTAATAAATTTATCAAACGTGTTTTTGATGTAGTGGTTTCGCTATGTGTAATAATAGGTGTTTTATCCTGGTTAACACCTCTTCTTGCTATTATTATTAAATTAGAATCAAAAGGTCCTGTATTTTTTAAACAAAAACGAAACGGTTTAAATTACAAAGAATTTTATTGTTATAAATTCCGCTCGATGCGTCCAAACCCGACTGCACATATTCACCAAGTGAAAAAAAGCGATGAAAGAGTAACCGGCGTAGGTAAAATTATTAGAAGAACCAGTATAGACGAACTCCCACAGTTTATTAACGTGTTAAAAGGAGAAATGTCGGTGGTAGGACCACGTCCGCATATGGTAAGCCATACACATATGTACGCCGAGCGTATCGATAAATTTATGGTACGTCACTTTATTAAACCGGGCATTACAGGTTTGGCACAAATAAGCGGCTATAGAGGCGAGGTAGAAGACGACAGCTTTATCACCAACAGAGTAAAATACGATATTTTTTATCTCGAAAACTGGTCGCTGCTCTTAGATTTAAAAATCATGTTTCTTACGGTCTATAATGCATTACGTGGCGACGAAAGAGCTTACTAATGAGTAAATTAGTTTCAATAATTACACCCAGTTATAATTCTGAAAAATACATTTCCGAAACCATACAATCTGTAATAAATCAAACCTACCAAAACTGGGAACTTGTTATAGTAGATGATGCTTCAACCGATACTACCGTAAAAATTATTCAAGAATTTATAAAACAAGACAATCGTATAAAACTCTTACAAAATAAAGCGAATAAAGGTGCGGCTTTTTCGCGTAATCGAGCCACCAAAGTCGCAAAAGGCGACTACATAGCCTTTTTAGACGCAGATGACCTTTGGATACCCAAAAAGCTTGAAAAGCAAATTAATTTTATGATCAAATATGATAATGCCGTGTGTTATTCGAGTTATTTACATATAGACGAAACCGGAAATCCGCTAAAAAAACGCATCGTTGCGCTTCCTTCTCTTTCTTATAAAAAACAACTTAAAAACAACTATATCGGCAATTTAACCGGAGTTTATAATGCTCGAAAATTAGGAAAAATTAATGCTCCAAATCTTCGAAAACGACAAGATTGGGCAGTTTGGTTAGAGGCAATTAAACGAAATAAAAAACCTGCAATTGGTTTACAAGAAGACTTAGCATTGTACCGAGTTAGAAAAAACTCGATTAGCGCAAAAAAAATAGGATTGTTAAAATACAACTATGCTTTTTATAACAAGCATCTCGGATATTCAAAGATAGCATCAGGGTTTTATTTGCTTCGTTTTTTGTGGGAATATTTTCTGGTAAGACCTAAGTATATTCAGAAATTATACCAAAAGGAATTGTATTTTAGTCCAAAATAAATTGGAATATTTTTTTCTGTATCAAGGCGAAAAACACAGTTGTAGCCGTAGCTATAACGAGTATTTTTAACGAAGATACAGGTAAAAAGAAACGATTTATTGGACTAATATATAGTTGTTTTTGGTATTATAATTGCGAAACAAATTGCTTTAATTTTCCTCGTTTGTTTCGTTTTAATACGGAAACTCTTTCAAATGATATGGCAAGATTGCTTTCCAGATATGTTTCCATTGCTTGCTCTATTTTTTTTAGCTCTTTAACAGTAAGTTCTTTTTTTGAAACATAACTAATTTTAAATGTATCAAGCTGCAGTTGCTCAACAACAAATTCTTTTACGTTTCCGGTATCTTCTATTATACTTTTAGTGACGTAATAAAGCGTTAAGCCGGGTACTTTTTTTCCGCTAGGAAGTAGTGCCACATCATTGGTACGCCCGATTAATTTTTTTAAAACAGGTGTTTTAAAGGTGCTTTTTTCAGACAGAATTCCCATATCTCCTAACTCATAACGAATAAAAGGATGCGCTTTGTTGTAAAGTGAAGTAATTACTATTTTTCCTTCTTTTCCGTTTGGAACGGGCTTGTTGTTGGCATCTACTATTTCTACAAAAAGCGTTTCCGAATTTACCACCATTTCATCCTTGTGATTGGTAAAAGCAATTAAATCCAATTCGGCGGCACCGTATTCATTTATCACTGGAACACCCAACCATTTTTCAAGCAGTATTTTATCACTTTCAAAAAGCATCTCGCTGGTAACCACACAATATCTTAAGCTTGGGCAAACAGCGGTTAAAACTAAATTTTTATCTTTTAAAAACTTAGCAAACAACACGATAGAGCTTGTGTAACCGTTAATAAAATCAAATTTCTTTTTTGAAAAGACAGTTAAAAATGCTTCTAATTTACGTTCCGATAAATCAAAAATTGCAAATCGGTGTCGGTGACTTAACAAGTCTTTAAAACGCTCTTTATAATACCCTTTTTTGTCTAACGGAATACCGTAAAACCGAGCTTGATACGAGTGGTTAAAATCAATACCGTACCACCCAAATCGGTTAATGATTTCTGCCCAAGTTAATGCGTGACAAAACTTGTCTTTAGCAAAAATCATTGGATGCCCGCTGGAACCCGAAGTTTTATTTACATAGCATTTTTTTTTGGTAAACCCTTTAGAAAGCCGTTGTTGTAACGGAATTTGCAAATCTTTTTTTGTTAAAACCGGAAGGTCTTCCCATTTTTTAAAACTACGGTTACCAATTAGTTTTTTATAAAAAGCATTCGTGCTGAGGTGGTATTCAAAAATCGCTTTGCGTTGGGTTTCAACATAATTTTTATAGGCATCTTCCGGAATTTGCTGAATCTTAATCAACCGCTCCTTTGCTTCCGTTATCGGGAAACCGTTTAGTTTTAATATGGTTTCAAATAAATTCAATTCTATCTAAACTTGTAAAAAAATTAGGGCAACAAGTTACAAACAATTATTTTTGACTTCTAAAATTTTTATAATAATGAATATTTTAATTCTCGGTTCCGGTGGAAGAGAGCACACGTTTGCTTATAAAATTAAACAAAGCCATAGATGCAATAAACTTTTTGTTGCACCCGGAAATGCCGGAACGGAACAAATAGCCACAAACATCCCGATTTCAGTAACCGATTTTGAATCGATTAAACAATGTGTTTTGGATAATGATATAAATCTGGTTGTTGTGGGTCCCGAAGACCCGTTGGTACAAGGAATTGTAGATTATTTTTCTGAAACCAAAGTATTAAAAAATGTGATGATAATAGGTCCTTCAAAAGCCGGCGCTTTACTCGAAGGCAGTAAACAACGCGCTAAAGAGTTTATGAAAGCACATAACATTCCAACGGCGGGTTACCAAAGTTTTACAAAAGAAACCCTTGAAGAGGGAAAACAATTTTTAGAAACGCTAAAACCGCCTTATGTTTTAAAAGCAGACGGATTAGCTGCAGGAAAAGGCGTACTTATTTTACAAAACATAGAAGAAGCAAAGCAAGAATTGGAAAAAATGCTCTGCGAAGCTAAATTTGGTGAAGCGAGTAGCACAGTTGTGATTGAAGAATTTTTAGACGGAATTGAGCTTAGTGTTTTTGTGCTTACAGACGGCAAAAACTACAAAATTTTACCTACCGCAAAAGATTACAAACGAATAGGCGAAGGCGACACCGGATTAAACACCGGCGGAATGGGAGCCGTTTCTCCCGTACCCTTTGCAGACAATTTGTTTATGAAAAAAATAGAAGACCAAATTGTAAAACCAACTGTAGAAGGGCTTCATAAAGAAAATATTGACTACAAAGGATTTGTTTTTATAGGCTTAATAAAAGTAGGGAACAATCCTTTTGTGATAGAATACAATGTACGAATGGGCGACCCCGAAACCGAAGTAGTACTGCCTCGTATAAAAACAGACTTGGTTGAATTATTAGAAGCCACCTTTCATCAAAACTTAGAAACGGTACATCTTGAAGTAGATACCAGAGCAGCCACAACAGTCATGGTGGTTTCCGGAGGCTATCCCGAAGCTTATGAAAAAGGAAAAGAAATCAAGGGGATTGAAAAAGTAGAAGACGCTATCGTTTTTCATGCCGGAACAACTACAAAAAACAACAAAATTGTTACCAACGGCGGAAGAGTACTTGCTATTACTTCCTTAGATAAGAATTTTAAGATCGCACTAAAAAAATCGTACAAAAACATAGAAAAATTACATTTTAATACGATGTATTATAGAACCGACATTGGTTTTGATTTGTAAGCAAACAAAATAGTATGCATTCGTATTACGTACAGTGTTTAAAATTCTAAACTCCCTTACTTTTAGTAAGAAAAAACCTTACCAAAAGTAAGGAAAAACCATACAACAGGCTGCAAATCAAAAATTTAACACAAAAAAATTTTGATAATTCAAAGTTTTTTTTTTAGCTTAGCCTGCAAATCCCGAAAAAGTAAAAATGCTTGCAAGCCATTTTGCAGTACCGGTTGTAACCGGTAGTGTGA